>DASSBK010000115.1:0-2468 GCA_035698825.1 Gemmatimonadota bacterium | reverse complement strand
ATCTCCCCGTCGGGGTCGTCCCCGCCCACCCGGATGCGCGCGGACAGCGGCGCCTCTCCGCCGCCCGGCTCGATCGCGAGGACTGCGCCGGGCGGGAGGTTGGCGGGCTCGACCGTGACGGTCCACGCTTGGACGGTCTCGAGCTCCCCGTCGGAGACGACCGCGGAAACCGCATACGTCCCGGGTGCCTCGGGCTCGAACGCGAACGCGGGTGCCACCGCGCGGGGAGCGCCGTCGACCAGGAACGTGATCGTGAGCGGAAGCGCGCGCGGGCTCGTCGCGGCGACCTGGAACTCTACGCGGTCGCCTGCCTCGATGCGCAGCTGGTCGACCCCGGGCGAGAATCCGGAGAGTCGCGGAGCGTCGGCGGGATCCGGACCGCCGGGATCGCCATCCGGTCCCACGGGACTGCAGTAGACCGCCCACAGGACGACGACGAGGAAGGGAATACGACGCACTACGGCCCCCGCTGGGAAGCGCGTTGACTTGGCATGGGGCCGTTCCTATACTAACGACTCGACGACGCGGGCGCGATAGCCCTCCCTCACCCGCAAGGCCCGACGATTGCATCCCGATCCCGTCAGGAAGCCCATGACTTCGGTCGGTCATACGGCGCTCGCCGGCGCGCTCGCCACGCTGCTCATGGCCGGTGCCGCTCCGGCACAGGACACGGGGCCCGCGCAGGCCGTGAAGCTCCCCACATACGGGACCGCGCCGGGGTTCGACGCGACCTATCCCGCGCGGGTGCTGTCCATCGAGTCGGGAGTGGTTCTCGAGCAGGGTCACGGCCTGGTGGGTTTCGGCGATACCCGCTATGCCCCGCTCGATCGGCTCGAGGTCCTGACCAACACGATCGGGGACGTGCTCGGCCTGGCGAACGCGGGCGTCAAGATCCTGGCCGTCCGGCCGCGTGGCGGGATCCCGTCGGTGAGCGTGGGGGCGCGCTACTACGAGTCGTACGGCGGCCTGATCGACACCGGCGTCAAGCACATCGCGGAGTCCTTCGCCGACGTCACGGACTCGGAGACGGACGTGCGCGGACTGGTCGGTCACGTCACGGCGACGTGGACGTCTCGGGAAGCCCGTACCCATTACCACGCGAGCATCCAGGGCCACCACGCCTTCGAGACGGAGTTCGGCGTCACCGACACGATCAATGGCGGGGGAGGCAGCGTCCGCTTCCTGAACGGAGACGACGTGAGCACGATGTGGGGCGTGGATCATCGCCTGATCGACACCCGGCTGATCGCGCTCCTCGAGGCGGGGTACTCGTGGTCGCTGGAGCGGGGGAGACTGGCGCTGGGCGTCGATACCGGGTCGCGCAACCTCCGCGTGCTCGTGGGCGTCCTCTATCCGGGCGTCAAGACGGATCTCGCGACCGAGCCGACCGATCTCGTCGTCACCCCGGCCTTCAGCGTCCATTGGCGATTTTGAACGGCCGACGCGGTCCGAGCCGGATCGTTGCGCGCTGGCTGGTTTTGTGGCTCGCGGTCGCCGCCGTCGCCGCGGGTTGCCGCGAGGTCGTCTACGACATCCTCACCGACGAGCGCACGGTGCGGGTTCCCGAGTCCGGCAAGAGCGACATCACGATGGACACCGGGCGGATCGAGCTCCCATCGAGGCTCGGGACCGACAAGACCGTGGACAGCGCGACGCTCGAGCTCACGGCCACGAACTTCAATCCCGACAACCGCGTGGACGTGGACATCTCGGTGGCCTCCTCCCGGAACCCGAACGTGTTCGGCGAGATCACGAGCGGCCTGCGCCTGGATCCGGGGGAGACGCGGTCGATCGAGGTCGTGCAGACCGGCGAGCAGGATCCGCTCGTCCTGGCGAGCCAGAGCGAGTCGGTGAACATCCGCTTCGAATCGACCTCGCCCGAGCCCGGGATCGGCGAGATCGAGTTCCGCTTCACGATCCACGTCGTAGCGCACAAGGAGACGCCCGGCACCGGCGCCGGGACGCTCATCTTCTACTGAGCGGAGCCCGTCCGGTCTCGATCCCGCGATGACGCTGATCCGCGTCGCGCTGCCCCTTCCGCTCGAACGCCTGTTCACCTATCGCCTCGCGGACGATGTGGCCGTGCCCGCTCGCGGTTCCCGCGTCGTCGTGGGGTTCGGCCGCCGGCGTCTGGTGGGCTTCGCGATCGACGCCGTCGAAGAGGCCCCGGAGGGAGTCCGCCTGCGCCGCGTCGAGCGTGTGGTGGACTCCGAGCCCGTGCTCTCCGAGACCGAGTGGGCGCTGGCCGAGTGGATGGCACGGTACTACGTGGCGCCGCTCGGCCTGGTCCTCAGGCTCTTCTATCCGGCGGGCTCGACGGGGGAAGCGGAAGACGGGCGAACCGGGGAGGGGGCGCCGCGCCGCCTCCACGTGCTGCCCGCGGCCGACCCGGGTGAGGCCGAGCGGGAGGGTGTCCTCGAAGCAATGGCACGGGCGCCGCAACAGCGCCGCGCCTGGACGGCGGCGCT
>DASSBK010000114.1:0-6016 GCA_035698825.1 Gemmatimonadota bacterium | reverse complement strand
GCTCGGCGAGGTTCCGGGCATCGTCCACGACGAGTCCGCCTCGGGTGCCACGGTGTTCCTCGAGCCGCACGAGGTCGTGCAGCGGAACAACGAGCTGCGCCGGGCGGAGCTGGCGGTCGGGCGGGAGGAGGAGCGCATCCTGCGCGAGCTCACGGCCGCGCTCGCCGAGCGGCGTGGGGAGCTGGAGCTCGCCGCGCGGCTCGCGCTCCACGCCGAGACCGTGCTGGCCCGCGCGAGGTACGCGCTGGCCACGGGGGGCGTGCCGCCGGATCTCGGCGGAGAGGAGCTCGTTCTCCGCGGCGCGCGCCATCCGCTGCTCGTCGCACGTCTGGCGGAGCAGGGAGGCGAGATCGTGCCGCTCGACCTCGATCTCGGGGAGGAAGAGCGGGCGCTCGTGATCAGCGGCCCCAACACCGGCGGAAAGACCGTGCTCCTCAAGACCGTCGGGACCGTCGTCCTCATGGCGCAGAGCGGCATCGTGCCACCGGTCGCGGCCGGCACGCGACTGCCCTGGCACGAGGCCGTGTACGCCGACATCGGCGACACACAATCCATCGCGCAGGACCTCTCGACGTTCACCGCTCACCTCACGCGGCTGAAGGCCGCGCTGGAGGGCGCGGGGCCCGGCACGCTCGTCCTCATCGACGAGATCGGAGCCTCCACGGATCCCGCCGAAGGAGCCGCGCTGGCGGCCGCCCTCCTCGAGGCGTGGGTCGCGCGGAAGGCGCGGACGATCGTGACGACCCACTACCACACGCTCAAGATCGTGGCCGCGGGCGCGCCGGGAATGGTCAACGGATCGCTGGCCTACGATCTCGAGCGGAACGAGCCCCTGTACCGGTTCGTCAAGGGCGTGCCGGGGCGTTCGTTCGGCCTGGAGCTGGCCGCCCGCTGGGGGATCGAAGACGCCGTGATGGCGCGCGCCCACGAGGCGCTCGATCACGACGCGCGCGACCTGGACGAGGTGACGCGACGGCTGGCCGACGAGGAACAGGCGTTCGTCGAAGCGCGCCGGGCCCTGGACGAGGAGCGCCAGGCGATCGGAGAGGCCGAGAGCGCCCGGGCGCGCCGCATCGCGGCCGAGGCGTCGGAACGCCGCGACGTGGCGGAGCGGCGGCTGGAGGAGCTGGAAGCCCGGCTCGCCCGGATGCGCGAGGAGATGCGCCGCCAGCAGCGGAAGCTCCGCGAGCGCGCGGCGGAGCTCTCGGAGGCCGAGGCCTCGACCCGCGCGGCGCAGGCCCTCGCAGAGGAGATGGCGAGCGCCGCCGAGGCCCTGAGGGCCGAGCGCGAGGCGCTGATCGGGCAGCGCGACCGCCCGCCCGTCGAGCCCGGCGACCTCGTCCGCATCCCCCGCTACGACGTCGTCGGCGAGGTCGTCTCCCTGAGCCGGACCGACGACACCTGCGCGGTCCAGGCCGGGCAGGTGCGGATCGCCTGCCGCATGAGCGAGCTCGAGCTCGTCGAGAAGGCCGCCGATCGGACGGACGCGAAGGACGCCGCGACAGCCGCGACGATCGACGCCGGGGACGACGGCCAGCCCTTGCCGCTGGAGATCGACCTGCGGGGGATGACGGCCGACGAGATCGGCTATCCGCTCGCTGGGGCGCTCGAGCGCGCATACCATACGGGCAGGCCGGTCATCCGCTTCATCCATGGCAAGGGGACCGGCGTCTTGCGACGCCGCGTCGCAGAGCTCCTGGAGAAGCACCCCTACGTGCACGGCTTCCGGCTGGGACACTGGAACGAGGGCGGAGACGGCGTGACGATTGCAACGCTGGCTCCCGAAGGTTCCGAGGAGGAGCGCGCCTGAGCATCCCCGAGCACGTCATCGAGGAGATCCGCGACCGCGCCGACATCGTCGAGATCGTCGGCGAGGTCGTGCAGCTCAAGAAGCGCGGCCGCAGCTGGGTCGGCCTCTGCCCGTTCCATCCCGAGAAGACACCGTCGTTCACGGTGAGTCCCGAAAAGGGGATGTACTACTGCTTCGGCTGCCAGGCGGGCGGGAACGCGTTCACGTTCGTGATGGAGCACGAGAAGATCGCGTTCCCGGACGCCGTCCGGAGCCTCGGGGAGCGCGTCGGGGTCGAGGTTCCCGACCGGGAGCCGGCCGACCTCGCGGACCCCAACGCTCCCCTCTATCTCGCCAACCGGATGGCCGCGGAGTTCTACCGTCGCCTGCTGCAGGAGTCGGCGGACGCCGCCGCCGCCCGGGAATACCTGACGGGCCGCGGTGTCGGCGCCGAGACGCAGGACGCGTTCATGCTCGGCTGGGCGCCTGAATCGTGGGATGCGCTCCTCGGCGAGGCGAAGCGGCAGGGCGCGAGCGAGGAATCGCTCCAGCGCGCCGGCCTGATCGGGCGCAGCGAGAAGACGGGCGGCCTGTTCGATCGCTTCCGGGGCCGCGTGATGTTCCCGATCCGATCGGTCGGCGGAAAGGTGGTCGGGTTCTCCGGTCGCCGGCTGGACGCCGAGGAGCCCAAGTACCTGAACACGGGGGACACGGCGGTCTTCGCCAAGGGGCGGATGCTGTTCAACCTGGATCAGGCGCGGACTGCCATCCGGCGCGCCGGGGCGGCCGTCGTCGTCGAGGGGAACTTCGACGTCATCGCGCTGGCGGGCGCGGGTTTCCGGAACGTCGTCGCGCCGCTCGGCACCGCGTTCACCGACGAGCAGTCGCGGATCCTCAAGCGCTACACCTCGACCGCGTACCTCGCGTACGACGGCGACACGGCCGGCCAGCGCTCGGCGTTCAAGGCGGCCGACATGCTGCTCGCCGCCGGCGTCGCGGCGCGCATCGTCGCGCTGCCGCGTGGAAAGGACCCGGCCTCTCTCGTGCAGGACGGTGGTGCGGTCGCGTTCCGCGAGCGGCTGGAAGCGAGCGAGGACGTGATCGACGCCAAGCTCAGGATCGTGCGCGAGAAGGTGGATCTGTCCGACGTCACCCGGAAGCGGCGTGCGATCAAGCGGCTCCTCGAATCGGTGGCGCGGGTCCCCGACCGCGTCACGCGGGAGCTGTACGTGGGGAAGATCGCGAGCGAGCTAGACGTGCCCCGCGAGGCGCTGGTCGCTCCGGCGGGGAAGCGGAGCCGTCCCGCCGCCGGCGGCGGTCGGGAACAGCCGGTCGCGAAGCGGAAGGCGTCGAAGTCTCCGCCGGGGATCTCGCTCCCCGAGAGCCAGGACGAGTGGTACGTCCTCCTCCACGCGGTCAGCGAGCCCCGCTGGCTCGACCAGGTCGTGGAGGAGTGTCGCGCGGAGTACTTTACCGTGCCGGCCTACGCGCAGTTCTTCTCCCGGCTCGCGCAGCTGCACGCGGATGGGAGAGGCGACGTGGAGGAGGCCTTGCGGTCGGCGGCGGACGCCGATCTCCAGCGCGTGATGGCGCGGCTCGAGGCACTGCGAGGGGCGCAGGATCAGGGATTCGAGCTTTCCGACAAGGCGCTCCGTGAGAGCCTGAACCGGATTCACGAGGGCGCACTCGCGCGCGGTGTCCACGAGCACAGGACCGAGAGCACGGGCGACGTGCTGGAAGACACGCTGCGCAGACAGCGCATGCGGAAGGAGATTGCACCCGGCCCGTTCGGCGGCCGTCGACCGCGAGGTTGAGCGCTCCGCGTTTGACACCCCGGCGGCGCCCCGCGTACCTTGAATTCCCTAACCCGGCCCCCGGGCTCCATTCACCCATCCGTCGACCATGACCCCACCCCGCCGCGCTCTCTCCAGATCCGAGTCCGCCGCAGATCCCGACGAGACGCTCGGCGTCGCGCGCGACTCGGAGGCCATCGACCGCATGATCCTCGACCTTCGCGGGGACGAGGAAGATTCCGACGACGAGCCGGAGGTCGCCGAGGAGCGTCGGCCGTCCCGCCGGCGGATCGCGGTAGCGGACGACGGCGAGGAAGAGGTCGAGGAGGACGACTCCGACGACGGATCGAGCGAGGAGACGGGCGGGTTCGGGCAGCGCCTCCAGGTCTACGACGACCTGATCCGCATGTACTTCCAGGAGATGGGACGCGTGCCGCTCCTCAGCGCCGAAGAGGAGATCGAGCTGGCGCGCGCGATCGCCGAAGGACAGGTGAAGCTCCGAGAAGTGGTGTTCCGGTCTTACACCTCGATCGAGCGCGCCTTCGAGCAGGGTCGCGCGGTCGTCGAGGGGACGATGCGCCCCGAAGCCTTCCTGGGGGATGACTTCAGCGAATGGGAGGGCGAGGAAGAGGAGACGCCGGCGCCTCTGGACGCCAGCCAGCTGGCGCAGGAGCTCCAAGCGAACGAGCAGCGCTGGCACGCGGCGCGCGAGGTCTTCGATCGGAGCGGCCTGCGGGGAAACAAGGGCAAGCAGGCGCACGCCGAGATGGAGGCCGTGCGCGGGTTCTTCCTGTCGCTGCCGCTCCATCACTCGCAGATCGAGTACCTGGCGGAGAAGCTGCGCGAGCTGGACGGGGTTTCGGCGGTAGAGTGGCGCGAGCGGGACCTCGAGCGGACGACCGGGCTCAGCCGCGCGGAATACCACGCGATCCTGGCCGAGGTCGTCGGCCTGACGCGGAGTGTCATGTCGGCCCGGCGCCGCATGGTCGAGGCGAACGTGCGTCTCGTGGTGTCGGTGGCGAAGCGGTACATCGGCCGGGGACTCGAGTTCCTGGATCTGATCCAGGAGGGAAACTCCGGGCTCCTCAGGGCCACCGAGAAGTTCGATCATCGGAAGGGGTACAAGTTCTCGACGTACGCGACGTGGTGGATCCGGCAGGCGATCACCCGCGCGATCGCCGAGCAGTCGCGGACGATCCGCATCCCGGTCCACATGATCGAGACGATCAACAAGGTGAACCGCTACACGCGGCGCACCGTCCAGCAGACGGGCCGCGAGCCGACGCCCGAGGAGATCGCCGAGAAGCTGGACCTGCCGCTCGAGAAGGTGAAGGCGGTGCTGAAGATCGCGCAGGAGCCGATATCCCTGGACCGACCCGTCCAGACCGATCAGGACACGCAGATCTCCGACATCATCGAGGACAGCCGCACGCTCTCTCCCTCCAAGAACGCGGCCTTCGCGCTGCTGAAGGAGAACGTGAACTCGGTCCTCCACTCGCTGTCGCAGCGCGAGGAGCGGATCATCCGGCTGCGGTTCGGCATAGGCGACGGCTGTCCGCGGACGCTGGAAGAGGTGGGGTCGATCTTCAACATCACGCGCGAGCGGGTGCGGCAGATCGAGGCCAAGGCGCTCAAGAAGCTCCGCCATCCGTCGAAGTGTCGGGAGCTGCTCAAATTCTACGATCTGTAGGTTTTTCTCGACCACTGATGGCGTGGACCTAAACCTCCAGCCCGCCGGTACAGTTTCGCTTGGCTACCGCGGGGCCCGTAGCTCAGCGGTCAGAGCACCGGACTCATAATCCGAGGGTCGCTGGTTCGAATCCAGCCGGGCCCACACGATCGAATATCGAAAGGAAGTGCGCGTGCGTTACCCGAAATGGATACCGATCCTGGCGCTCACCGCGATGGCGGCGTCCGCGTGCGAGAACGACCCGTCGCTGGGCGTCGAGGGCACCTACCCGATCACCCTCACCTACACCACCGACACGTGCGTGGGGGACGCCGGCCGAAGCGAGGCCGTAGAACTCACGATCGAGCGCGATGGCGACGACGTCACGTTCACCGTCGGCGACGCCGGAACGCTGACGGGGACCTTCGACAACGAGAACCGGGTCATGACCGTCGACGGGACGATCCTCGTCCCCAACCCGTTGGGTGGCTCGTTCCCCGGCGAGATGCACATGGTCGCCCGGGTGACGGAAGGCGACATCAACATCCTCGGGACGATCACGTTCGAGGGCACCTTCCCGGGCGTCTCGGGCACCTGCGAGCGGGCGTTCCAAGCCGGCGGGGAGCGGGAGAACCTCTCCGTGCTTCCGCTGACGGGCCCCTGAGCGTTCTCGACTCGCTTCGGAGGCTCGAGCGTTCGTTGACGCGCTCCCGAGCCCGAGGGTAGCTTCCCGATCCCTGTCGTGGGTGGTTAGCTCAGTTGGTT
>DASSBK010000113.1:0-5631 GCA_035698825.1 Gemmatimonadota bacterium | reverse complement strand
GCCAATTGTATCAGAACCTCGTGGATGCCACCCTCCGATATCTGACAGAGAAAGTCGGGGGCGTGGAGGCCGCGGGATCGGACATCCCCGACGACTTCGTCGCCCGGCGCGCGGCGGGGAACGCGGTCGAGGTGCTGGGCGTCGTCGCCTTCCGCGCGTCGCCGGTCTGGGTCCTCGCGGCGCTCGCCGATCTGGCCGGCCTCGGGCGGCATCTCATTCCCGAGATCGCGACGTCGCTGAAGGCGCGGGGGCTTCTCGACGACACCACCGAGTTCACGACCGTCGACCAGATCCTGGACGGCCTCGAGCGCACGTCCGGCCGGCTCGCGTCGACGATCAACGCGCCGCCCCTCGACGTGGCCGCCCTGCGCGAGGAGTGGCGCGCGCTCAAGGAGGACGCGCGAGGCATGAAGCCCGGCCGTCTCCCGTCCGCCGCCACGATCCGAGAGCTGTGGGCCCAGCTGCAGGCCGAGTCCGCGCGGCAGGGACGATCGGTGTACGAGACCTCGTCGCTCCTGGCGGTGTCGGCGGCGCGCTCGCTGCCGAAGGGCGTTCTGCGTCTCGGCGCATCCGCAGGCGTCGGCGCCGCGCGCTCCGGTCAGGTTCTGGGCGCCGCGCTCCTCGACGACTACCGGCGGACGCTGAATGAGCTGCGCGAGTGCGGCTACGCCGCGTACGCCCGCCGCCAGCTCACGCCCTACGTGCGCGCCGCCGTCCACCAGTTCTCCCCCAGTCGCACCACGCTCACCGAGCGCATCCTGAACCGAGTTCGATTCGGCGCGTCCGCGCCGGACGATCTCTGATCGGGTGACCGGGTATCACCTGGATCGCTTCTTGCAAGCTCAGGAGGGCGTGTACACGCGGGCCCTTCAGGAACTCCGGGCCGGGCACAAGGAGTCGCACTGGATGTGGTTCATCTTCCCGCAATTCGCCGGACTCGGCACGAGCGCGATGTCGCGCCGCTACGCGATCGGCAGCCTCGATGAGGCCGGTGCGTATCTTCGCCATCCGGTGTTGGGGACGCGCCTCACGGAGTGCACCGAGGCCGTGAACGCGCTCGACGGGCTCTCGGCCAGGCAGATCTTCGGTACTCCGGACGACACGAAGTTCCGCTCGTCGATGACGCTGTTCGAGCTCGTCTCCGCCCCCGGTTCGCCCTTCGCGTCGGCGGTGGAGAAGTTTTTCGCGGGAGAGCGGGATGCACGGACGATCGAGCTGGTTCGACGCGCCTCCGAGGACGACGGCTAGCATGCGGCGCGGCTGGCTTCTCCTGGCGCTCCTCCTCCCGGCCTGCGCGATCCTGCAGCGCCCCGAGCCCGAGCTCCCGCCCGATCCCACGGAGCTCACCGCGGAGACCTTCGACCGGATCCGGGACAACCCGCCGTGGCTCGCGGCGTTCCTGCGCGACATGCCGAAGGGCGGAGACATCCACTCGCACCTGACCGGCGCGATCTACGCCGAGAGCTACATCCGCTGGGCGGTGGAGGGCGGCCTCTGCCTCGAGCGCGCATCGCTGGCGCTCGTCGCGCCGCCCTGCGAGCCGACGTCGGCCCGGATTCCGGCCGCGGCGATCCTCGCCAACGCAACGCTCTACGGCGACGTGATCGACGCGTGGTCGCTCCGGAACTGGCATCCGTCGCAAGGCGCGGGGCAGGACCACTTCGCCCAGGCGTTCCTCAAGTTCCGCGCGCGCGACCGCACCGGCGACATGCTCGCCGAGGTCACGAGCCGCGCGGCCGGACAGCGGATCAGCTACCTGGAGCTCCTGCTCGGCCCCCGACTCGACGCGGTGATGGCGCTCGGCCGGGAGGTCGACTGGATCGACGACCCCGACTCGAGCCGCGCGCTGCTCCTCGCCGCCGGTCTGCGCGACACGCTCGCCCAGGTGGCGTCGATGCTCGATTCCGCGGAAGGGCGGTGGCAGGAGATCCAGAACTGCGACACACCCGACGCGGACGCCGGCTGCGACGTCACGGTGCGGTACCTCTACCAGGTCCTGCGGTCGCGACCGGCCAACGAGGTGTTCGCCCAGATCCTGGCCGCGTTCGAGCTCGCCCGCATGGACTCGCGGGTCGTGGGCTTCAACCTCGTCCAGGCCGAGGACTCGCCCCTGTCGATGCTCGACTTCTCCCGCCACATGGCGATGATCGACGCCCTGCATGAATACTACCCGGAGGTGCAGATCGCGCTGCACGCGGGCGAGCTGACGGAGGGGCTCGTCCCGCCCGAGGCCCTCCGCTTCCACATCCGCGCCTCGATCGAGCAGGGCCACGCCTCCCGGATCAGCCACGGCGTGTCGGTCATGCACGAAAACGACGCGCAGGGGCTCCTCCGCATGATGGCCGAGCGCGAGATCCTGGTCGAGGTGGCGCTCTCGAGCAACGACGCTCTTCTGGGCGTCAGCGGAAATCGCCACCCGCTCCGCGCATACCTCGAGGCGGGAGTCCCGATCGCGCTCGTGACCGACGACGAAGGCGTCACCCGGACGACGTTGACGCGGGAGTTCCAGCGCGCGGTCGAGGAGCACGGTCTTGACTACTGGGCGGTGCGGCGCATCGCGCGCAGCTCGCTCGAGCACGCCTTCGTCGAGCAGCCCGAGAAGGAACGGCTCCTCGCGGAGTTCGACGCGGCGCTGCGGGAGTTCGAGCTGCGCTGGGCGAACCCGCCGGCTCTCTCCCGATAGTCGAACAGTCGAGGCCCTACACCAGCCCCGCGTCTTCGAGAAAGCGCCGGAATCGGGGATCCTCGCGGATCGGGTCGTAGAGGGGATCGACCTTCGGCGCGAACCCGCCGCCGTGTGAGTCGTCGAACCAGATGCGCACGTCCAGCCACGGGAAGGCCTCCTCGTACTGCCCGAGCGCGACATGGACCTCGGCGATGCAGGCTGCGCACGGGTCCGGATCCGCCTCCAACTCCGCGAGGATGTCGAGCGCCTTCTGCCGATCGCCCACGCGCGCGTGCATGCGGGCGAGCTGGGCCCGAGCGCCCGCGATCTCCGGGGCGAGGGCGGCCGCCCGCTCAGCCGCCTCCAGCGCCTCGGCTCTTCGGCCCTGCGCTTCGTGGATACGGCCAAGCACCGACAGCGGGAAGTACAGGTCGGGGGCGAGCTCGTTCGCCCGCGCGGCCATCTCCTCCGCCTCTTCGAGCCGGTTTGCATTCAGAAGCGTCAGGGCGTAGGCCGAGTGAGGCGTCGGAGAGAGAGGATCCAGCTCCAGCGCGCGGCGATGCTCCGGGATCGCCTCCTCGAATCGACCGAGGGAGCTGAGCGCCAGCGAGTACCAGTGATGGGCGAGCGGGTAGCTCGGGTTGAGCTCGATCGCGCGGCGGAAATCCGCGAGCGACGCCGCGAACTCGTGATTGTGGGATCGGAGGTACCCGCGGGACGCGAGCGCCTCGACCAGATCGGGCTGGAGCGCCAGTGCGCGATCCGCCGCCTCCCGTGCCCGAGACAGCGTGTCGCGAGAGCGGTATCCGTACGCCACCAGGGCGAGGTAAGCATCCGCCAGGCCGGCGTACGCCTCGGCGAACTCGGGGTCCCGCGCGATCGCGGCCTGGAAGTCCTCCAGTGCGAGCTCGAGCCCCTCCCGGGTCCGGCTCCTCCAGGCGTGCCGACCCCGTAGGTACAGGTCATACGCCTCGCGATCGGGCGCCCGGGCACGGATCCGGAAGCTCCCCATCGCCCGCGGGAGCCGAAGATCCAGCGCCTCTCCGACGTCGCGCGCGATCTCCTCCTGGACTGCGAAGATGTCCTTCGACTCGCGATCGTACGTCTCCGACCAGAGCTGGAAGCCGGTTCGCGCGTCGATGAGCTGGACCGTCACGCGGACCCGCTCACCGGTATTCCGAACGCCGCCCTCGAGAACCGCGCCCACCCCGAGCTCCCTCCCCACCTCGCGCACGTCGACGTCCCGTCCCTTGAATGCGAACGAGGACGAGCGGCCTGCCACGCGCAGCTCCTCGAGGCGACCGAGGGAAGCGATCAGCTCGTCGGTCAGGCCGTCGGCGAAGTACTCGCTCTCGGGATTGGTGCCGAGATCGTCGAACGGGAGGACGGCGAGCGAGGCAATCGCTACCGCCGGGTCGGGCGCGGGTGCGGATCCCGGCGGCCGGGGCAGCTCGCGCCCGCTGTCGGCGCTCCGCTCGCGTGCCAGGAGCACGACGAGGAGGACCGCGAGGAGGCCGGCACCCACGACGAAGAGGACTTCGCGGCGGGGGCTGGGGCGGCGGGGAGTCGTGGGATGGGTCCGGGCGCCCGCGCCACCCGTAGCCGATTCGGCCGCAACGACGCGGAACACCCGGATCGGTGCCGCGAGTCCCTTCAGGCGCCGCTCGCCCAGCGGGGTGAATCGGTGCTGGGACCGCTGGCGGAGAGGCCGCCACACGTCCTCGCTGACCACCACTTCGCCCGGCTCCGCGCTCTGCTGGAGCCGCGCCGCGGTGTTGACTCCGTCGCCGAAGAGGTCGCCGTCTCCGCCGGGAACGACCTCTCCCACATGAACGCCGATTCGCAGTCGGGCGCCGGGCACGATCGGGTCCGCCCGTTCCGCGAAGCGCCGCTCCAGCGCGAGCGCAGACCGCACCGCGGCGTCCGCGCTCGCGAACTCGGCCAGCGCGCCGTCGCCCGTCCCTTTGACGAGCCGCCCGCCGTGTTCCGCGAGGGTTTCCTCGACCAGCGACCGCAGGAGCTCCACCAGACGCAGCGCGGAGGTCTCGTCGAGGGAGGCGACGCGGGAATAGCCGACGATGTCGGCGAACCATACGGCGGCAAGGCGGCTGGGCGCGGGGTCGGGCACGGGGTTCGGGCCAAGATGGAGGCCGCCGGCCGCACCGAGCAAGACGATCCGCTGGCGGGGATCCCGGCTCCGCGCGATACTCGATGCTCATGCCGAACAGAATTCTCGCTCTGGCCGCGGTCCTCCTGGCCGCCGGACCCGCCCTGGCGCAGGAGTCGCCGCCGGCCTACACGCGGGCCGACACGCTGCGGGGCGACTGGACCACGCCCGGGCGCGCGTGGTGGGACGTGACGTTCTACGACCTCCATCTCACGATCGATCCGCCCGACTCGGCGATCTCGGGGCACAACGGGATCACCTACCGCGTCCTCGAAGCGCCGAACCCGCCGGAGATCCAGATCGATCTCATGGAGCCGCTCGAGGTCGACAGCATCGTCCAGGACGGTCGGCGGCTCGACGTGCGCCGCGAGGGGAACGCGTGGTTCGCCACGGTCGCGGACCCGGCAGCCGGGGACACCGCGCCCGCCCCGGGTTCGATCGAGACCCTGACGGTCTGGTACCATGGCCAGCCCCAGAACGCGCCCAACCCTCCATGGGACGGCGGCTTCACCTGGACGGCCGACTCGCTCGGCCGGCCCTGGATCGTCACGACCGACCAGGGACTCGGCGCGAGCGTCTTCTGGCCGAACAAGGACACGCAGGCCGACGAGCCGGACAGCCAGCGGTTCGCGGTCACGGTGCCCGAGGGCCTGACCGACGTCTCCAACGGCCGCCTCCGATCGACGACTCCGAACGGCGACGGCACGACGACCTACGAGTGGTTCGTCACGAACCCGATCAACAACTACGCGATCACGGTCGCGGCCGCGAACTACGCGCACTACTCCGACACGCTGGC
>DASSBK010000112.1:0-2668 GCA_035698825.1 Gemmatimonadota bacterium | reverse complement strand
CCCACGATGTTCGCGCGCTCCAGCTGATCCAGGATCCGGGCGGCGCGCGAGTAGCCCACCCGCAAGCGGCGCTGCAGCAGGCTCGTGGACCCCTGATCGTGATCGACCACGACCCGGGCGGCGGCGAAGAACAGCTCGTCGCGCTCGTCGAGCGCCGCGATCTCGAGCTCGGACACCTCGGCGATGATGTCCACCGGAGGAGCGACCTCCTCCGCGTTCAGCCGCCGCCCCGCCTCGCGCAGCCAGTCGACGACGCGGCCCGTCTCCTCGCTCGAGATGAAGGCGCCCTGGATCCGGATCGGCTCGGCGCGGTCGGCCGGCAGGAACAGCATGTCGCCGTTCCCCAGCAGCTGCTCGGCGCCGTTCATGTCCAGCACCGTGCGGCTGTCGATCTTGGACGAGACCTGGAAGCTGATCCGCGACGGGAAGTTCGCCTTGATGACCCCGGTGATGACGTTGACCGACGGCCGCTGTGTGGCCAGCACGAGGTGGATCCCCACCGCGCGCGCCATCTGGGCCAGGCGCGCGAGGGGCTCCTCGATCTCCTGCTGGACGGTGAGCATCAGGTCCGCGAGCTCGTCGATCAGCACGACGATGTAGGGCAGGGGGCGGGGGTCCTCGTCGCCGCCCGCGGGATCGATCAGCTCGCCGGACTTCACCCGCGCATTGAAGTCGGCCAGGCTGCGGATCCCGTTGGCCGCCAGCAGACGGTAGCGGCGCTCCATCTCGGCCACCGTCCACTTGAGGGCCTTGGCGGACTCCTTGTGCTCCACCACGACGGGGTGGAGAAGGTGCGGGATGCCGTTGTAGACCACGAGCTCCAGCATCTTCGGGTCGATCATGATGAAGCGGACGGCGTCGGGGCCGTAGCGGTAGAGCAGGCTCGTCACGATCGCGTTGATGCAGACCGATTTTCCCGAACCGGTGGCCCCCGCGATGAGGAGATGCGGCATGCGGGTCAGATCGGCGACGATCGGCGCCCCCGCGATCTCGTGCCCCAGCGCCAGCGGGACCTTGGCTGCGATTCCGGTCCACAGCGGGCTCTCCAGCATCTCGCGCATCCGCACCACGCGCGGGCGCGGATTGGGGATCTCGATCCCGACGGCGCCCTTGCCCGGGATGGGGGCCACGATCCGGATCCGCTGCGCGCGCATCGCCAGCGCCAGATCGTCGGCGAGGTTGGCGATCTGGTTCACCTTGACGCCGGGCGCGGGTGTGACCTCGAACTGGGTGAGGACCGGCCCGGAATGGATCGCCGCGATCTCCCCTTCGACGTTGAACGAGCGCAGCTTCTCGATCAGCACGCGGCCGAGGCGGTCGAGGTCGTCGGCGGACTGGCCGGTGTCGGTCTGGGCCTGCGTCTCGAGGAGCGACAGCGGCGGAAGCCACCCGGCTCCCGTCTCCGTCCCGGCACGGGCCCGCCGGGGAGTCGAGCCGGCGGCCCGGCGCGGCCGCTCGGGCTTGTCGGCCGGCACGTCGGGTGGCGGAACGGCCGTGGCGACGGGCGCGGGCTCCACGGCGGGCTCCGCGGCCGCATCGTCTTCCTCCTCGACCCCGCGGGATCGGCGCTCCTCGCTCCAGTCCGAGAGCCGGCCGCCAATCCGGTCGAAGCGCTCGCGCGCGCGGCGGCCGCCCGCGCGCCCCGCTTCGACGCCGGCCTCCACGGTGGCGGCGAGCGAGATCCGGAAGGTCGCGACCGCGAGGACGATCGCCCCGACGACGCAGAAGATCAGCGCGCCCGCGAGCCCCACTCCCTGGATCAGGCCGGCAGCGGTCGCGACCCCCGCCTCTCCCGCGCGCGTGGCCCACGGCGAGGGCCCCGCGATCCACGCGGCGGCGACACCGAACATCGTCAGGAGCAGCCACACCGCCGCCAGCGCGCTCAGGCCCAGGGTGAGCGCCTTCCGCGTCACGCGGTCGAACAGGAGCAGGATCCCGAACGCCGCCAGCGCGACGCCCAGCGCCACCGCGCCGAAGCCCAGCGCCCGGTAGAGATGGAAGGCGCTGTACGCGCCCAGGATTCCCACGCGATTGACCGTCTCGGGGCCCCGGGCGAGCCCCGGGTCCCATGGCCACAGCGCGACCAGCACGAAGCCCCCGGTCGCGGCCATCAGGATTCCCAGGATCTCGCGCTTCAGGCGCGTCGAGTCTTTTCTCTTCTTTCGAGGCATGGAAAGAAGCTAATACCGATCAGACGGTCGCGGGCGTCGGCACGTCCTCGTGGAGCCACTCCTCCACGAAGCGCGTGTGGACCTTGCCCGCCAGGAAGCGAGGCTCCTGGATCAGCCTCCGGTGAAGCGGGATCGTGGTGGCGATTCCCTCCACCACGAACTCGTCCAGCGCCACGCGCATCCGGGCGATCGCCTGCGCGCGGTCGGTGCCGTGCGTCAGGACCTTCGCGACCAGGGAGTCGTAATTCGGCGGGATCACGTACGACTGGTATGCGGCCGTGTCGATCCGGACGCCGGGTCCGCCGGGCTGGTGGAAGGTGACGATCCGGCCGGGGGTGGGCATGAACTTCCGGTCGGGGTCCTCCGCGTTGATCCGGCATTCGATCGCGTGCCCTCGGAACCGCACCTGGTCCTGCCCGAGGTCCAGCGGCTCCCCCGCGGCGATCGTCAGCTGGCGCATGACGAGGTCCTGCCCGGTCACCATCTCGGTCACCGGA
>DASSBK010000111.1:0-8361 GCA_035698825.1 Gemmatimonadota bacterium | reverse complement strand
GGAGGGGAACCCCAACAACTACGACGCCGCCTTCTCGCAGTTCGGGCACCGGCACCGGATCACCGGCGTGGCGAACTACCGGAAGGACTGGTCGGACATGTTCGCCACCAGCTTCGGCCTGTTCCTGGAAGTCGCCGAAGGCGGTTTCTTCACCGCGGGCCGGACATCCCGCTACTCGTACACAGTGGCCGGTGACTTGAACGGCGACGGGAACAGCGGGAACGACCTGATCTACGTGCCGCGCGACCAGAGCGAGATCAACCTGGTCGACATCTCGGGCGGGTTGAGTGCCGCGCAGCAATGGACCGCGCTGAACGCGTTCATCGAACAGGACGAGTATCTGAGCGAGCACCGCGGCGAGATCACGGAACGGAACGGCGCGATCAACCCGTGGTTCTCGAACCTCGACCTGCGAATCCTGCAGGACGTGATCGTGAGCGACCACACGTTCCAGGTGAGCCTCGACGTCCTGAACCTCGGGAACTTCCTGAACTCGGACTGGGGCGTGCGCGAGGTCGTGAACAACGCTGCCAAGACCCCGCTGATCCTCACCGGCTTCAACGCGGCGGGCGAGCCGCTCTACCAGTTCCCGGGAACGGTGACCGAGACGTTCATCGACGACCCGAGCGAGATCTCCCGGTGGCGGGCACAGCTCGGTTTCCGGTACCTGTTCAACTGACGCAGCTCTGAAGAAGTCCCCGCAGAGGGGCGCGGCCGATGGCCGCGCCCCTCTTGCGTTTCGGGTCCGTCGTTCAGCGGGTCTCGGCGGGTTCCATCTGCGGACGGGACGCGACTGAGGCGGCTGCTTCGGCAACCCGGGGTCCGGGAGCGTTCGCGGTGGTGGGGAGCGCCTGCCGCAGAGGCGCAGCGGCGCGCGCGTTGCGTGTCCGGTACCAGAATGCGCCCGCGCCGAGGAGCATCAGGAATGCGGCCTGCGCGAGGATCGTCTCGGCGACCGGGTAGAGGCCGAGGATCTGCCTGAGCGCCTCGTGATCGGGCGCCCACGTGAGCGGGTGCGGAGCGAAGACCCCCGCCTCCTGCAGGTTGTACAAGCCCTTCCCGATGAACACGAACGCCAGGTAGAGCAGCACCGATCCGGTGACGCCGAACACGCGCTTGAGCGGGAGCTTGAGGCCCAGCCGCACGATCCCGTAGCCGATCGCAAGGATGACGAGAATGCCGGGCGTAAAGCCCGCCAGCACGGCGGCTGGGCCGGCGTCGAACATCAGTGCCTGGTAGAACAGCACGGTCTCGAACCCCTCGCGGTACACGGCCGCGAACGCGAGCCCGGCCATGGCGAGCGCCGAGCCCCGGGTCATCGCTCGCCCCACGTGCTCCTGCAGATACGCTTTCCAGTCGTGGATGTACGTCTTCTGGAAGAGCCAGTGGGACACGTAGAGAAGCACGCCGACCGCGACGAGCGCCGTCACGCCCTCGACCATCTCGCGGCTCGCACCGCTGACCGGTACCAGCGTGACGGCCAGGACCCACGTCGCGACGCTCGCCGCGATGCCGCCGGCCACCCCCAGCCAGACCTGGCGCCTATGGCGCGCGCCCTCGGCGGTGCGCGACATGTACGCGAGAATGGCGCCGATGAGGAGCACCGCCTCGAGGCCCTCCCGGAAGATGATCGCGAACGCGTTCACGGCGCCGAACCAGAACGAGGCCCCGCCGGAGAGCTGCGAATCGGCGAGTGCGAGGTCGGTGTAGAGTGTGGCGAACATGGCGTCGACCTCCGCCTCGGGGTCTCCGGCGCGGATCGAAGGACGCAGCGAGAGATGGATCGCGCGCTCGATCCGGCCAACGAGATCCGATGGCAGGCGGGACTCCAGCGGCTCGAAGCCTTCCAGGTAGCCGTGCTCGACCGCGGCAAGCGCGGCGTCCCGATCGCCAGCCGCGTACGCGGTCCGCGCGCGCTCGAGCTCGGCGGCGAGCGCGGCGATCTCCGCGGATCGCATCTCGGGGGGGTCGGCGGGCGCAGTCGCGTCACGGGAGACGCCGGCAGTGCCGGCTGCGGCGTCGGCCGAAACGGTTCCGCCCGCGACGTCGCGGGAAACGGTTCCGCTCGGGGCCTCGGGGCGAAGCACGACCCCCGGTTTCCGCGCTTCCTGCTCGATCGGCGCGAGCGCATGCCGCAGCCGTGCGGCGGCCGCGGGCAGCGCCGCGCCGTCGGCCTGGATGAGCGCGTGGAACGCGGCTTCGGCCTCCCGCACGCGGGAGGCGAGGGCGGGAGTCGCGTGCGGACCGCCGGGTCCCCACCATCCCTCGATCGTCTCGAACTGATCCAGGTAGAGGCGCAACGCGAGCGCGCGCGCGCCCTCGCGGTCACCGTGCGAGAGCGATCGCTCGATCTCGTCGAGGCCGCCGCGGATCGACTCGAGGCGCTCGATCAGACCGGGTTCGTCGGACGCCGCGGCGACCGACCCGGGTCCGTCGAGACCCGCGGCAGCCGCCATCGGAAGGCCGGGATGGGACGTGAGAAGCGCCACCGCGACCGCGATCGACCACCGGATCGCGAGCGTTCGGCGAAAGGCCGCCACATCCCGCCGGTGGAATCTCACGGAGCCTCCGCCGTCTCGTTGTCGTCCCCCGCGAGCGCGGCGACATCGGCGAGCCGCCCGTCGAGCGCCTCGACGGCGCTTCCCACCGCCGCCGAATCCGGAGGGGGGCTCTCGCCGAGAAGCTGCATCAGCTCGTGGAAGCGCGCCTCGGCCTCGTGGACCGATTCGGCGAGATCGGCGGGGGATCCCGTTCCGGGTCCGGCCGCCTGCTCGATCCGTTCCTGGCGGGTGACGTAGAGCTCGACCGCCCGCTGACGGGCGCCCTCGGGATCCGCGCCGACCTGTCCGGGGAGCGATCGGATTCCATCCCGGATCTCGGTCGCCCACGCGATCACGCTGTCGGCAGGAGCCTGGGCACGAGCCGCTGCGGCCGCCTCGGGGGCAGACGCAGAGTCACCGGGGGCAGCCCGCTCGTCGGCATCGGAACCCTGATCGGGGCCCGCGCACGCGGTCGCCAGGAGGAGTGCGCCCGCGGTCGACACAAGCAGGAAGACGGGAAGGGAACGGAGCGAAACGCGGCGCATCGGGCCTCCGGGCGTCTTGGGCGCGGCGGACCGAAGCGATCCCGCGCGTTCAGGAACTGGTATCGGAATGGAACCGTTCCGAATCGTTGAGAATGAGTCTCAACGAGAGTAGTCGGAAAGCCGGATCTGTCAAGTCCGGATTCGGTCGGGGCCGACCCTCCCGGGCGAACACGCGGCCTTCAGGAGCCCGGCGGCGTACCCGGCCCTCCACACCCGCTCCGACGGCGTCAGGTCTCCGGTGGCAGACGCCAGCGTCCGCGCCAGTCCCCGGTCCCGCGACAGGGCGCGCACGACCGCGCGCGCCGGCCGTTTTCGGAAGAGCACCGCCTGCAGCGCACGGCTCACGCACCGCCGGGCGGCGAACTCCGCGTGCCGGCCTGCTTCGTACGGCGCGAGCCTGTCCCGTTCCGCGCCGTGCGCGATGGCCTCGGGGATGACCTCCGCCGCCAAGGCCGCGCTTCGGAGCGCGAGGTAGAGCCCCTGCCCCGTGAAGGGATCGAGGAAGAGAGCCGCGTCGCCGACGAGCAGCGCCCGGTCGGCCGTGGCGCGCGCGGTCCGGATCGCGGTGACGTCGCTCGCCGCGATCTCTTCGTCCGGGCTCGCCGTGGGACCTTCCCGGACGCCGGTCACGCGCCGATAGAGCGCGAGGGTGTCCGTCTCGGCACGCAGGTCCGAGCGGGGCACGACGCAGTTGACGTTCCAGCGGCCGCCCTCGATCGGCGCGATCGCGACGTAGCGATCGCCGCGGACGCGGAGCTCGCAGACCGGATTCCCGCGCTCCACGGCGCCGCCGCGGAGCGGCGAGCCAGCCGTGCCGGGCTCCTCCGGTTTCCCCGACCAGTGTGCGAGGAGGTCGAACCGCGCGCGGCGGTCCCGCCGCTGGACCCCCATCGCGCGGGCGACCGGGCAGTTGCGGCCGCCGGCACCGACGACGAGCCGCGCTTCCACGGACAGCGGCTCGCCGTCCGCGCCGCGCGCCGACACGACCGCCCGCTCCGGCTCGAGCCGGACCTCGTCGACGCGCGTCCCCTCGTGGACGCGTGCGCCGGCCGTGCGCGCGGCCTCGACCAGGATCGCGTCCAGCGCAAGTCGCGAAAGCGAGTAGCCCCAGGGAGGCGCGCCCTCGTCGTCGGGGAAGTCGAGCTCGACGACCGCGCCATGGGCGTCGATCCGCACGCGCTCGAGCCGGAGCGCGCCGGCCGCCTCGACCGCCTCCCGCACTCCGAGCTCCTCCAGGAGCGGCGTCGCTCCCGGGCTCAGGAACTCACCGCAGGGCTTGGCGCGGGGAAACCGCGCGCGATCGAGCAGGCAGACGTCGACCCCGCGGCGCGCCAGCCGGATCGCTGCCGAGGCGCCGGCGGGCCCGCCCCCGACGACGACGACGTCGGCCTTCACGATTCCGGCGCTGCTTCCCGACCTGCCGGTCGTTCGCGACGTCCGCCCGCGCCATCCCCCGCTCCGCCCACGCGCACGCCGACGAGCGCCATGCGGTACGGGAATCCGCGGCGGATCCTCCAGCGGAACGATGGGTGCTCGCTGAGTCCCACGGCGTGCGCGATTCCCAGGAGCTCGTCGGGAAGAAACGACTTGAGAACGGACAGCGGCCCGTCGGCGCGAACGAGGCGGTTCGACACGAGGGCGCGCGTCAGGACCCAGATCGAGGCCGCGGCGACCCGCGAGCGGACGAGATCGTTGACGATCACCGCGCGGCGCGCCACCCGACACATCTCCGCCAGCACGTCGCGTGCGCCGGCGGTGGAGAGGTGGTGGAAGAAGCAGGAGCAATGCGCGAGGTCGACCGCGCGATCGGCGAAGGGAAGCGCGAGAGCGTCTCCCCGCACGGCCACCACGCCCGGCGGCATGGCCGAGAGCCCCATGGGGTTGAGGTCCACCACCGTGACGCGGGCGTCGCGCCCGGCGCGAAGCGCCTGCTCGCGGAGCCGCACCGCGAACGCCCCGTCGCCCCCGGCGACATCGACGATCTCGAGCCGCGGTTTCGCTTCGACCCCTGCGGATCCCGAGCGATCGGCGACGAGCGGGACGAGCGCTTGCTCGGTGAGGCGGTGGCCCCCGAGCCTGCGGTTGATGGTGTCGAGGAGCCGGTAGGCCTCGGCGACCTCTTCCGGCGATCCCTCGCCGGCGTCCATCCGCTCGACCCGCTCGACCCCGCGACGCCGGAGCGGTCCGACGATCAAGGTCTCGCGGCCTCGCTGCGCGCAACGCTCTCGACGGGTTTCCCCAGCCACCGCTCGCCCCGCATGGCGGCCATGCCGTACAGCGACCGCCACGGGTCGAACCAGTCGGCGGGCACGACCACGACCTCGCGCTCGGCGCGCGTCCAGGTGGACGGATCGCAGCGGGGCGGCTGGCAGGCGGGCTGCACCTGGATGCCGAAGTCCACGTCCACCACCGAGGGAGCGCGGTACTCGACGATCGACTCGAGCCGCGCGCTCTTGTCGACGGTATGGAACATCAGGAATTCGGGCCGCAAATCGTGATCGACGTCGTACGTCATGACGACGTAGTCGATGGAATCTCCGCGGCCGACCGAGAACCAGAGGTAGCGGCGCGCCGCCGCGTCGCGCCCGTAGCCGATCGACTCGCGCTCGTCGGCCAGCAGCCCGATCAGGTAGACGCCGGTCACGACTCCCGAGTCGAACGACTCGAGCCCCACGCCGCTGTCCGGCGTGGATAGGATCTCGTCGGCGGAGCGGACCGCGTAGCGGACCTCCGGAGGCGCAAGCCGGAGCGCGTCCGCCGGTCTTTGCGCGCGCGCGGGCACCGGCAGCAGCGAGCCGGCAGCAGCGAGCGTCGCGGCCGCAGCGATCGCGCTCGCTCCGCCCCGGCTACGCGTCCTTCTTCACCGCGATGGACTTGGGCTGCAGGAACAGCAGCAGATAATCGCGGCCGCCGGCCTTGGAATCGGTGCCCGACATCTTGAATCCGCCGAAGGGGTGGACGCCGACCAGCGCGCCCGTGCATTTGCGGTTGATGTACAGGTTCCCGACGTGGAACTCCCGCTTGGCGCGATCGAGCTTCGACTCGTCCTTGCTGTAGACGGCGCCGGTGAGCCCGTATTCGGTTCCGTTGGCGATCTCGAGCGCGTGGCCGTAGTCGCGCGCCTTTATGACCGCCAGCACGGGCCCGAAGATCTCCTCCTGCGCGATCCGGGCGTCGGGCTTGACGTCGGCGAAGATCGTCGGCTGCACGAGCCAGCCGCGGGAAGGATCGGCCTTCCCCCCGAGCACGAGGGTGCCCTCGCTCTTGCCGATCTCGATGTACTCCCGGACCTTGTCGAACTGGGAACGGCTCGCCACCGGCCCCATCCAGGCGCCCTCCGTCACGTCGCCCGGGTCGATCTTTCCGGCCCGCGCTACCAGTCGCCGGATGAACTCGTCGTACTGCGATGCGTCCACGACCGCACGCGAGCAGGCGGAGCACTTCTGACCCTGGAAGCCGAATGCCGAGACGGCGACGCCCTCGACCGCCTGATCGAGATCCGCGTCGGAATCGACGATGATCGCGCCCTTGCCGCCCATTTCGGCGATGACACGCTTGATGTGCGTCTGCCCGGGCTGATGCCGCGCCGCGCGCTCGACCGTCTCGAGGCCGACCTCCCGCGAGCCCGTGAACGCGATCATGTGCACGTCCTGGTGCTCCACCATGCGCTTGCCGAGCACCTCTCCCGGGCCGGTGATGAAGTTGAGGACTCCCGGCGGCAGGCCGGCCTCGTCCATCACCTCGACGAGCTTCCATCCGATCGTCATCGTCTCGCTGGCCGGCTTCAGCACCACCGTGTTCCCGGTGACGATCGCGGCGACGGTCATGCCCGTGAGGATCGCCAGCGGGAAGTTCCACGGCGGAATGACCGCCACGACGCCGACGGGCAGATAGACCATCTCGTTGATCTCGGGCTCGTACGGCGCGAGCGGGTAGGGATCGTACGCGTAGTGGAGCATGAGATGCGCGTAGTAGTCGCAGAAGTCGATCGCCTCGGCCACGTCCGCGTCCGCTTCGGCCCACGACTTCCCGATCTCGAAGCACATCCAGGCGGCGAGCTCGAGCCGCCGGCGGCGCATGATGTCCGCGCCGCGGAACAGGACCGCCGCGCGTTCGCTCGCGGGGACGTTCTTCCACGTCGCAAACGCCTGGTTCGCCGCGTCGATCGCGCGGTCCGCGAGCCCCTGTCCGCCCGCCGCGAAGACCCCCACCACGCGATCGGGCCGCGAGGGGTCGGTCGAATTGCGGGTCGACTCGAGCCGCACGTCCTCGCCGCCCACACGGGCCGGGTACTCCCGCCCCAGCTCGCTCGCGACCTGCGCGATCGCCGCACGCATCCGCTCAGCGACCTCGGGATCCGAGAAGTCGTGGTAGGACTCGGGCCGGTACTCCTGGAGGCGCTCCTCGAGCGTGGAAACGGCGGTGCGGTCCTCCATCGTTGCGGTGCGATCGTTCATGCGTGCACGCTCCTGAGACGAGATTGCGGCGCGGCGGTTGCGCCTTCAAACAAGGTCCGCCGGGTGGAAAGGACCGTCAACTTTCGAGCACGATTTCGACCGGATCGCCCCGCAGCTTCGCGAGTTCCGGCGAGTCGGGCGTCCCGGACGCCACCGCGCAGGGGCGGGTCTGTCAGATGGATGCCGTGGCGGCGCGGACCTTCTCGACGAACCGCCGATGCAGGCGATTGTCGGCGGTGAGCTCGGGATGGAAGGTCGCGACGAGCGCACGATCGGTCTCGGCGAGGACGATCTCTCCGCTCTCCCGGGCCAGCACCTCGACGCCCTCGCCGACGTCCTCGATGACCGGCGCCCGGATGAAGACCGCGTGGAAGGGACCGCCTTCGAGGCCTTCGACGTCGAGATCCGCTGCGAAGGACTCGCGCTGCCGGCCGTAGGCGTTCCGCGCGACCGTCATCGGGACGAGCGACAGGTGGGGTGCGGGAGCGCCCAGAACGTCGGTCGCGAGCAGGATCGCGCCCGCGCACGTGCCGAACATGGGCATCCCTTCCTCGCTCCGACGGCGGACGGCGGCGAGCAGTCCCTCGTAGTCGAGGAGCCGGCGCAGCGTCGTCGACTCGCCGCCCGGAAGGACGAGGCCATCGACGGCTTCCAGATCCTCCGGCCGGCGCACCCATACGACGCGCGCGCCCGCGCGCTCGAGCGCGGCGCGGCGCCGTGCGGGCGCGTTTGCGGACGAGAGGATCACGGCGCCGCCGTCCATCAGGCGCGCCCGCGGCGGCGTGACGAGCTTCGAGTCGACCACCACGCGGAGCGGGC
>DASSBK010000110.1:0-8193 GCA_035698825.1 Gemmatimonadota bacterium | reverse complement strand
CTCGTTGAGCGATCAGTACCTGGGGAAGCCGGTCGAGCTCGGCCGGGGCGCCAATACGTCGACCGCGCCGCTCCGGCCCGGCACGACCGTCGTCGAGGCCCGGATCCTCTCGGGCGGCGCCGTAACCGCGCGCGACACCGTCGAGGTGACGGTCCGCTATCGCGAGTCGTGGAACATGGTCCTCGAGGGGATGGTGCCGTACGCCGAGCAGTCGGTGGGCGACGTGTGGGTGTCGGACGGGCACGCGTTCGTCGCGCGCAGGCACGCGGGGGGCATCTCGATCGTCGCCCTCGACGGGGGGATCCGCGATGTGGGCCGCTTCACCGCTCCCGGCATGTTCACCCAGGACCTCGTGGTGGAAGACGGGGTCGCGTACATCACGAACGAGACGAGCACCTACCCGTTCTCGGTCACCGCGCTGGACGTCACCGACCCGAGCGAGCCCCGCGTTCTGGGCGGCGTGCCGACGGCGGACACCGGCGTCGCCCACACGGTGTGGCTGGACGGCTCCCTGCTCGCGCTCGCGTCCCAGGTGACCGACGCCATCCATCTCTACGACGTCTCGGATCCGGCCAACCCGGTCGCGTTGTCGACGATCCATGCCGTCAACGCCACCGCGCACGACATCCACGTCCGGGACGGGCTCCTGTTCGGATCGTACATGGGGCTCCATGGAGACGAGGAGGCGGAGCTCGTCGTGGCCGCGGTCGCCGATCCGGCGCATCCCGCGGTCATGGCGCGCGTCCACTACCCCGACGCGGTCCTCACCCACTCTTCCTGGCTGACGAGCGACAGCCGGTACCTCTACGTCACCGACGAGATCGTGAACGCGCCGGTCCGGATCTTCGACGTGTCCGACGTGGCGCAGCCGGTTCTCGTCGGGACGTACCAGCCGCGGCTGGGGACGATCCCGCATCACTTCCACGTGCGCGACGGTCGCTTCGCATACCTCTCGCACTACAAGCACGGAGTGGAGGTGATCGACGTGTCCGATCCGCTTCGCCCGCGGCTGGTCGGCTTCTACGACACGCACCCCGGAGCGGCCGCCGACGTCGAGCCGACCTGGACCGGGTCGCTGACGCCGTCCCACGAGAAGGAGGGGTTCCTGTACGAAGGCGTGTGGGGCGTCGACTGGACGGACGACGGCCGGATCGTGGCGAGCGACATGAACCGCGGCGTGTTCGTCTTCCGCTACACGGGGAGCTGAGAACCGGAGAGCCGCGAAACCCCGCTCATCGCCGCTCGTTCAGGATGCGCACGATCGAGTGCACGGTGTTCCAGTTCCGGGTCGTCGCCGGCACGCCGAAGATCTCGTCGATCCGGCCGAGGTAGCCGATCGTCTTCATGTGACGCCGGTACACTCCGAGGACGAACCGGCCCCGGCGGGCGATCAGCCGCACGAACCACCGCCCTTCCGATGGGATCCCGATCGGAACCGAAGGCCGGGCGCGTGGCGGTTTCGACAGGATGCTAAGGAACCGGACGACGTCCGGGCGCTGCCGCTGCCGTCCGAACGGATTGTCCGCCGCCAGGCGGAGCAGGTCGCGGCCCTCGCAGAACACGACCTCCGCCTCGAACGGCAGCCTCCGAAGCAACTCCGCGCGGAGCGCGGCTCGAGGACCGGGTTTTCGCACGACGAAAGTGCCGGCGGCGCCCACGTTCACGACGTCGTGCCCGGCCATCTCCTTCGCCAGAACACTGGGCCGGAATCTCCTGCGCCCGCCGACGTTCACACCGCGCAGGAAGACGACGAGTGCCATGTGGGGGGCGGCCCGGGTGGGGCGGAGGTCAGCTCGTCGTGTCGCCGGAGGCGGGTGCTGGGGCCGGCTGCTCCAGCGCGATGCGGAGCCGGCTGACGCGCATGCCGTCCAGCGCCTCGACGACCAGCCGGCACCCCGGGGCAACGGTCACGTCGCCGACCTCCGGCCGCCGGCCGAGGGCGCCGAAGACGTAGCCCCCGATCGTATGGTACTCCTCCTCGTCGAGCTCCAGTCCGAACTCCTCGTTCACGTCCTGGATCAGCAGGAGCCCGTCGATCAGCGCCTCGCGATCGGAGACCCGCTCGATGTCGGGCCAGCCGGGGTCCTTCTCGCTCCGCACGTCCCCGACGATCCGCTCCAGCACGTCACGCAGCGTGACGATCCCCGCCGTTCCACCGAACTCGTCGATCAGGACCACGACGTGACGCCGCTGGGCCTGCATCGCGGCGAGCAGCTGGAACACGCGGACAGACTCCGGCAGGACGACCGGGTTCTGCATTGCGCGGCGAAGGTCGAGCGTCTGCCGCCCGTCGAGCATGGGCAGGAGCTCCTTGACGTTCACGATCCCGACGATCGAATCCAGCGAGCCGTCGTACACCGGGTATCGCGTGAACCCGTGCTGCCGGAGCGTCCCCTCGATCTCCTCGCGGGGCGCGGACACCCTAAGGCCGACGATCTCGGTGCGCGGGACCATGACCTGGTTCGCCGTCAGGTCGGCGAGCTCGAAGATGTTGTGGATCATCTCCTCTTCCTCGGGCGCCAGGACTCCGGCGGCGGTGCTGGCGCTGACGATCATCTTGAGCTCTTCCTCGCTGTGCGGGACGTGATGGCTGGCGGTCGTCTCCGCGAATCCGAACGCGCGGACGACCATCAGGGACGCCGTGTTCAGCACCCAGATGAACGGCTTGAACACGGTGAGGAACCACTTCGTCGGCAGCGCGACCACCAGCGCGGCCCGCTCCGAGCGCTGGATGGCCATCGTCTTCGGAGCCTGCTCGCCCAGAACGATGTGGAGCGAAGTGATGATCGTGAACGCGATGATGATCGCGATCGTGTGTGAGCTGATCGTCGCCAGGGAGTCGCCGGGCAGCCACCCGAGGAGTGGCTCGATGAGCGCAGCCAGGGCGGGCTCCCCGATCCAACCCAGCCCGAGAGAGGCCATCGTGATGCCGAGCTGCGCCGCCGCGATGTAGGCGTCGATGTCTTCGAGCCCACGCTTGACGGCCCTGGCCAGCGTGTTGCCCTGCTGGACCAGCTCGTCGATCCGGGTCCGGCGGACCGTTACGAGCGCGAACTCACTGGCTACGAAGAAGCCGTTGGCGGCCACGAGGAGCAGGACCGCCAGGAGCCGGAACAGGATGTCTAGGCCGGATAACTCGGACTCCATCGCCGGGAAACTTAGCGGCCCGTCGGTTGACGCGCCCGCACCGGACGGGTAGCGTCGAGCCAGTGCGCACAGACGAGCTGATCCGTCGCGTCACCGACCTGAGCGTCGAGTTGCTGGACGCGATCGAAGCCGCGGGCTACGTCAGCCCGGATCGGCTCGTCGGGGGCAGCGATCCCAGATGGTGGAGCGAGAGCGATCTCCACAAGGTGCGCGACATCCTGCGCTTTCGACGGCGCGGGGTGAATCTGGAGGAAGCGTATCGCCGCGCGCGCGAGGACCGGTTCTTCGGGCTCTGCCCCTGTGACTGGAGATGAAGCCCATGATCGTCAGCATCGAATACTGCACCGTTTGAAGCTACGAGCCGAAGGCGGCCGGTCTGGCCGCCGAACTGGAAGCCGGGTTGCCCGACGTCGAGATCGAGATGATCCCGAGCGGCGGCGGAGTGTTCGAGGTCGTCGCGGACGGCCAGCTGATCCATTCGAAGAAGCGGACCGGCCGGTTCCCGAAGCCGGGGGAGATCCTGGCCGCGCTGCGCGCGCGCTGAGCGTGGCGTCCGCGCGGGTGTGATCGGGGCCGATTACCTGATCCTCGGCGCGGGCCCCGCGGGATGCCGCGCCGCGCAGGCGATCCGCCGCCGCGACCGGCAGGGCACCATCGTCCTCGTCACCGAAGAGCCCGTCCCCTTCACCAACCGGATCCTCCTCTCCAAGGAATTCCTGATCTCCGACCACCTTCCGCCGGAGAGGGCGCTCGTCCTTCCACCCGATGCGTTCGAGGCAATCGGAATCGAGCTTCGAACGCGGGTGCGGATCGACCGGCTCGATCCGGAGGTGCAATCGGTCCACCTTGCGGATGGGGAGGCGATCGCGTACGGGAAGTGCCTCGTGGCGACCGGGTCGCGCCCGCTGACTCTCCCCGTGCCGGGATTCGATCTGCCGGGCGTCCACACGCTGCGCACGATCGAGGACGCGCTGGCGCTGCGCGAGTCCGCGCGCAGAGCCGCTCGCGCCGTCGTGATCGGTGGCGGCCTGATCGGCTCCGAGATCGCCTGCGCTCTCATCACGCGCGGTCTCGGCGTGACGCTGATCGCGCGCGAAGCGTGGCTGTGGGGTCACCTCGCGCCCGAGTCCGTCGGGCGGGCGGCGGCCGACGCGCTGGAAGCGGGCGGGGTCGATCTCCGGCTGGGCAGGATCGTCGTCGCGATCCACTCCGAAGACGGGGGCCTCGCGGTCGAGACGATGGACGGCGAGCGCTTCCGGGCGCCCGTCGTCGCCGCCGGCGTAGGGGTCCGCTACAACGTCGAGTTCCTCGCGGGCGAAGGACTCATCGAGCCCGGCCGCGGGATCCGCGTGAACCGCTGGCTCGAGACCGATGCGCGAGGGTTGTGGGCCGCAGGCGACGTGGCGGCCTTCGAGGATCCCGTGTTCGGCTCCCGGCATCACGTCGAGCACTGGTTGCATGCCCAGCATCAGGGGCGGCTGGCGGGGGAGAACATGACGGGCGAGCGGAAGACCTACACGCGCGTCTCGTGGTACGACACGCGACTCTTCGATCTACCCGTGACGGTCGTGGGAGCGCCGGAGCTGGCCGATCGATGGACCGAAGAGGAGCCGTTCGCCGGCGGCGCGGGAACGGCGCTCGGATGGAGCGGCGAGCGGCTCGTCGCCGCCTACCGCCTGGGAGCGGGCGGGGAGGTCGAGACGATCGCGAGGCGAATCGAGGACGAGGCCGAAGCCGCCGTTCCCTGACTCACGCGGCCTCGATGCCCAGGAAGTCCCGGATCGACTTCTCGAGGATTTCCTGCGCCCGCGGGTCCGAGAGATCGAGTCGATATTCGTTGATGACCATGACCTGCATCCGCTTGCATTCCTCCCAGCAGCTCGCGCAGACCTTGTCCGCGATCTCGCGTCCCATGGCGTCCGGATACGGTGCGCGGTCCAACCCGGCGCGCGTCTGGCCGCAGCGCACGCACGTCACGTCGGCCATCAGGATCCTTCGGCGGTCAGGGTTTCTCCATGGAGCGTCGTGACCTCGAGCACGACGTACGCGCGATTGCCGCTGGGCGTGGCCAGCGAGATGCGCTGGCCCGGCCGCGCGCCGATCAGCGCACGACCTAGCGGCGAGGCGATGGAGATCATCTCGTCGCCCATGTCGACGAACTCGGGGAACACGATCCGCAGCGAGGAACGCTCCCCGTCGTCGGACGCGAGGGCGACCTGCGAACCGAACCCCGCGGAGTCCCGCGGAACGTCGCGCAGGTCGATCGAGGACAGCTCGCTCTGCCGGCGTGTGAGCTGGGCCAGGCGGGCGCGAACGAACTCCTGCCGCTCGAGGGCCGAGCTGTATTCGGCGTTCTCGCGCAGGTCGCCGAGCGCCACCGCGGTGGCGATGCGCTTGGGAAGCTCGACGCGGAGCTCGCGGTCGAACTCCTCGATCTGGGATTGAAGCCGGGATCGCAACTCTTCGAGCATCTTCTTCCCCGCACGAAAAAACGAAACGCGCGGCTGGGGCCGCGCGGAGATGAGCGAAACAGCGACCGGAAAGTACCGTGTTGCCCGCCGGGATGCACGGACGGAGACTGACGTGATGACGGCCTCGGCGCGCACGCAATCGTGGAACCGTCCGGAGGCCGTCGAGCGTCTCCGCGCCGGCTCGTTCGACGTGCTCGTCGTGGGAGGCGGGATCACGGGCGCGGGGGTCGCGCGGGACGCGGCGTTGCGCGGGCTCACCGTGGCGCTGGTGGACGCCGGGGACTGGGCCGGCGGCACGTCCTCGCGGACGACCAAGCTCGCGCACGGCGGGCTGCGGTACCTGGAGGAGCTCGACTTCGGTCTCGTCCGGACGGCGCTCGCCGAGCGTGCGGTTCTGTTCTCGATCGCGCCGCACCTGACCCGCGCCGCGCCGTTTCTCCTGCCGGTGTACGCGGGTCGCTCGAGGCCGTCGTGGGAGCTCGCGGTCGGACTCTGGCTCTACGACGCCCTGGCCGGCGCGCACCGCCTCGGACGTCACCGCGTGCTCGACTCCGTGGCGGCGCTCGAGCGCGAGCCCGAGCTCTCGCCGCAAGACCTGCGCGGCGCGGGCGTCTACTGGGACGCGCGCGTGCTGGACGCGCGGCTCGTGATCGAGACCGTCGCCGACGCCCGACGCGCCGGGGCGGTGGCGGCGAGCTACTGCGCGGTCGAGGACGTCGAGGGCGGGCCGGACGGATGGGCCGCCGGGATCCGCGACCGCCGCTCGGGTGAGGCCTTCACCCTCCATGCGCGAGCATGCGTGGCGGCCGTGGGCCCGTGGTCCGACCGCCTGCGACGTCAGGTCGCGCCCGGGCGCGAGCCACTCCTCTCGCCGACCCGCGGAGTTCACTGCGTGGTTCGCCGGAGCCGGCTGCCGCTCCGCGACCCGACCGCCCTCTTCGCCCGCGACGGTCGCCTCTACTTCGCGGTCCCCGAAGGCGCCTGGACGTACATCGGGACGACCGACACCGACGTGGGGGGAGATATGAGCGACCTGTCGGTTCCCGAGCTCGACGTCCGCTATCTGGTGGAGGCGACCGCGGACGCGCTGGCCCGGCCGATCGACGCGGGGGACGTCGTGGGGGCTTGGGCGGGCTGGCGGCCGCTCGTTCGCGCGCGTCGGCAGAAGGACCCCGGTGCGATCTCCCGCGACGACGTCATCGAGCGGACCGCGCCAGGATTCGTCACCGTGGCGGGCGGGAAGCTCACGACCTACCGCGCCATGGCCGAGGAGGCCGTCGATCGGCTGGTCGAGGACGCGCGCTTCGACGCCGGCGCCTCCATCACCGCGAGCCGGCCGCTCGTGCCGGCCGCACTCGGGGGTCGGGGGCCCGCTCCGCGCACCGATCCGGAGGCGGTCGCGCGCGCGCGGAGCCTGTTCGGCCCGGATGCCGACGATGTATTCGCTCGCTGGCGCGACGACCCCGCGAGCGCCGAGCCGCTCGGTCCGGACTTTCCGTACACGGCCGCGGAGGTGGATCGCGCGGCCCGCGAGATGGTCGAGACGCTCGACGATCTGGTGGACCGCCGGCTCCTCGCGCTTCCGGGCGGGGTCCCGATCGCCGCCGACACCCTGGGCCGCATCGTCGATGCCGCCGCGGCGGAGCTCGGCTGGAGCCCGGGGCGGCAGGCGATGGAGATCGCGGCCTTCCGCGCGGGGGCAGATCGCTGGCCATCGCGCGCGGACGCGGGCCGCCCCCGCACGCACGCGGGTGTTTGACGCGACGATCGCGCGGGCGACAGATTCCTGCGTCCATGTTCACGATCGGAGACCTCGCGCTCGATCGGCCGCTCCTGCTCGCGCCGATGGAGGACGTTTCGGACCAGTCGTTCCGGCTCATGTGCCGGAGGCTGGGAGCCGACGTCGTGTACACCGAGTTCATCTCCTCCGAGGGGCTGATCCGCGACGTCCGCGTGTGCCTGGAGAAGCTCCGCCTCGCGGAGGGCGAGCGTCCCGTCGGCATCCAGATCTACGGCTCCCAGGTCGAGGTGATGATCGAGGCCGCACGGATCGCGGAGCAGGCGGGACCGGATCTCATCGACATCAACATCGGGTGCCCGACCAAGAGCGTGGCCTCGTGCAGCGGGGCTGGCGCCGGACTCCTCCGGGAGCCGGAGAAGATGGCGGCCATCGTAGGCGGCATCGTGGATGCGGTGGACCTGCCGGTGACGGTCAAGACCCGGCTCGGCTGGGACCACGACTCGATCCGGATCGTGGAGAACGCGCGGCTGTTCGAGCGCCTCGGCGCCAGAGCGCTGACGGTGCACGGGCGCACCCGCGCCCAGCAGCGGAAGGGCGAGGCGGACTGGAGCTGGATCCGCCGCGCGAAGGAGGCCGTGTCGATCCCCGTCTTCGGGAACGGAGACGTCAAGGATCCTGTCAGCGCGATCGGGATGTTCGAGGAGTACTCGGTCGACGGCGTGATGATCGGCAGGGGCGCCATGGCGAACCCCTGGATCTTCCAGCAGGCGAAGGCGTACCGCGATACCGGCCGGGTCCCCGAGATCGAGCCCGAGGAGAAGCTGGCCGCGTGCC
>DASSBK010000109.1:0-5879 GCA_035698825.1 Gemmatimonadota bacterium | reverse complement strand
CCGCTCGCCTTCAGCTCGGTCTGCACCGAGGAGATGTGCGCCGTGCGGGATGACTGGAGCGCCTGGACGGAGCTGGAGGCCGACGTCTTCGGGATCTCGGTCGACAGCCCGTTCGTCACGCGCCGGTTCCGTGAAGAGCTCGGGTTGCCGTTCCCGCTGCTCTCGGATTTCAACCACGACGTCGGCGCGGCCTACGGTGTCCTGTACGAGGACTACTTCGGGCTTCGCGGCGTCGCCCGCCGGGCGGCGTTCGTCGTGGGCACGGACGGCCGCATCGCGTACGCATGGGTGAGCGAGAGGGATGATGTCCTGCCGGATTTCGGGGAAGTGAAAGCAGCGGTTCGGGATGCCGGACGGGGTTGAAGAGGCCCCGGAAGTCCACGCGCACGGCGTCGGGGCCCGTAGTCGCAGGCGGCCTCGCTCGGCTTTATATTCGTGCCTCTCCATGACCGCTTTCTTCTTCCGAATACCAGGCCTCGGCAAGCTCGCCGGTGGACTCGTGCTGGCGCTGGGGGCCGCCTGTGTGTCGGGGGGCACGGGAGCCGGAGAGGCGCCCGCGGGGAACTCCGACGACCGCGCCGAGATCACGATCCTGGGGACGACCGACGTCCACGGCCGGATCGTTCCCTGGGACTACTACACGGCGACCGAAGAGGACCTCGGCCTGGCACGGGTCGCGACCCTGGTCGACTCGATCCGAGCGGCGAATCCCTCCGTCATCCTGGTCGACTCGGGCGACCTCCTCCAGGGGAATCCCTTCGACTACTACTACGGCGTCGTCGAGCCCGAGGAGACCCACCCGGTCATCGCCGCGATGAACCACCTCGGCTACGACGCGGCCGCGGTCGGGAACCACGAGTTCAACTTCGGCATTCCCGCGCTCGAGCGCGCGATCGCCGGGGCGGAGTTCCCGTTCCTCGGCGCCAACGTGTTCGTGGCGGGCACGGACTCAACGGCGTTCCCGCCGTTCCGGGTCGTCGAGCGCGCGGGAGTGCGGGTCGGGATCCTGGGCCTCACGACTCCGGGCTCGACGATCTGGGACCGCGCGAACGTGGAGGGGAAGCTCGAGTTCCGGGACATCGTCGAATCGGCGCGCCGCTTCTGGCCGGAGCTCGCGCGAGCGAGCGACGTCCAGATCGCGGTCATGCACTCGGGCCTGGGGCCCGGCTCCTCCTACGACGAGGCCGCGACCGGCGTGCCTCCGGAGGACGCGGGGGGCGCGCTCGCCGAGGCCTTGCCCGGCCTCGAGGCGATCTTCCTCGGCCACAGCCACCGGGTCATCCCCGCCGACACCGTCGCGGGCGTGCTCGTGACGCAGGCGGGGCGCTGGGCCGAGGCGCTCGCCGTCGTGTCGCTGTCGCTCGAGCGCACGGACGGTGCATGGCGGGTCGTCGATCGCTCGGCCACCGCGCGGCCGACCGCGGGCGTCCCGCCCGATCCGGCGCTGATGGCGGAGATGCGCCCCTTCCACGAGCGGGTCGTCGCCTACGTGGCCGACACCATCGGCTTCACTCCCGACGCGTGGTCGGCGGCCGCCGCGCGGGTCGCGGACACGGCGATCCTCGACCTCATCCAGCGCGTCCAACTCGACGCGACCGGGGCCGACCTGTCGGCGGCGTCGGCGTTCAACCCGGAGGCCACGCTCGGCCCCGGTCCGATCACGCAGGCGGACGCGGCGTCCCTCTACGCGTACGACAACACGCTCAAGACGATCCGCGTGACGGGCCGCCAGCTCCGCGAATACCTCGAGTACTCGGCCAAGTATTTCCATCGGACGACCCCCGAGGGTGCCCTGATCGACGCCGGCGGCGACGCCGATCTGGAGGTCGACTCCGTCCCGGGGTACAACTTCGACGTGGTGGCGGGGGTCGAGTATTCGATCGACGTAACGAACCCCCTCGGCGAGCGGATCGTCGACCTGACGTACAGGGGCGAGCCGGTGGCGGACGACCGGACGTTCACTCTCGCGATCAACAACTACCGCCAGGGCGGCGGCGGCGGCTACAGCATGATCGCCGATGCGCCCGTCGTCTCGGAGAGCGCGGGCGAGGTCCGGCAACTCCTGATCGACTGGATCGCGGGGCGCGACACGATCCACCGCGCGGACGTGTACGAGCGCTCGTGGCGGATCGTTCCCGAGGCGGCGGTCGCAGGATACGTGGCTGCCGACAGCGAAAGGCTCACGGAGCTCCTCGAGCGCGAGGCGGCGCGGATCCAGGGCGAGGCGCCGGCCCAGAACATCGGCCGCGAGGCGCCCGCGCAAGGTGTCGCGGAAAGCGGGCGCGACGCTCCGCCGGGGCTGTTGTCGCTCCCGCCGCCGCTTCCCGCCGGGAGCGATTCCGTTCGGATCGCCTTCATCGGGACCAACGACTTCCACGGCGCGCTCGAGCCGACCACGCCCGTATGGGCGGACGGCGACACGATCGGCGGGGCGGCCACGATGGCGGCGTACGTGCGACCGGTCGAGGCCCGCTACCCCGGCGCCACGATCCATCTCGATGGCGGCGACCAGATGCAGGGTACGGTGATCTCCAACCTGAGCGGCGGTCGCGCCAGCATCGACGTCATGAACGCGCTCGGCGTCGACGCCGCGGCGATCGGCAACCACGAGTTCGACTGGAGCATCGACACGCTCGAAGTCCGGATGGCCCAGGCGGAGTATCCCTTCCTGTCGGCGAACATCTTCGTCAAGGGGACCGGCGAGCGGCCCGAGTGGGCGGTGCCGTACGCGTGGCTCGAGCGCGCCGGGCTGAGGATCGCGGTCATCGGGGCGACGACGACGTCGACCCCCTATACCACGATGCCGGCGAACGTCGAGCCGTATGAGTTCCGGGATATCGCCCAGACGGTGAACGCGCTGGTTCCGGGGCTGAAAGCCGAGGGCGCCGATCTCGTCGTCCTGGTAGTTCACGCCGGCGGGATCGAGGAAGGGCACGGCGGGGTGCGCGGCGAGATCGCGGATGCGGCCCGCAGAATCACCGAGCCGCTGGACCTGATCGTGTCGGGTCACACGCATACGCGCCTCCAGACCGTGGTCAACGGCATCCCGATCGTTCAAGCCGCATCGAGCGGCGCTGCCGTGGCCGTCGCCGTGCTGACCTACGATCGCGCCGCGCGACGAACAGTCGGCCACAGCCTCGAGCTCTGGACGACGCGCATGGCCGATGTGGTTCCCGATTCCGCGATGGCTTCCCGGGTCGAGCGCTGGCGCGCGATGACCGCCGAGCTGGCCAATCGCCCGATCACTGAGCTGGCGCAAACGCTGATCCGCGATCGCCGCGGCGAGAGCGCGCTCGGCGACCTGATCGCGGACGCACAGCGCGCGGCCACGGGAACCGAGATGGCGATGACCAACGCCGGCGGGATCCGTGCCGATCTGCAAGCCGGACCCCTCAGCTTCCGCGACGTCTTCGCGGTCCAGCCCTTCCAGAACACGCTCGTCCGGATGACGTTGACGGGTGAACAGGTGCGCCAGGTGTTGGAGGCCGCGGTCACCGGGTCTGTGGGCCAGGTGTCGGGGGTGCGATTCTCGTTCGACCCCACGCGCCCCGTAGGGGATCGCGTGCTCGACGCCTGGCTCGAGGACACCGGCGAACAGATCGTGGAGGGCGGGCGTGCGGTGAGCCCGGACCGGATCCACACGATGACCGTGAACACGTTCATGGCCTCGGGTGGAGACGACTACGGTGCGTTCGAAGACGCGCTCCAGGCCACGAATACCGGCCTCATCGACAGCGATGTCTTCGCGGACTACCTCGAGAGTCTTCCCCGGCCGATCCGCTACGGGATCCAGAACCGGATTCAGCTGCTCGCGCCCTGGCCTCCTCCCGACGAAGCGGAGGGGGAGTGAACAGCACGCGGATTCGCGTCACCGTGAACGACGTGGAGGTGCGCGTCTGGCCCTGGGCCCGCTGGCGCGACGCGGTGACCGCGTACGAGCCCTCTGCGGGCTCGTCGCTTTCGACCGGCGGCGGCATCCTACAGGACGAGTGTGGGGAGCCGATCGATCCGGATGGCTGTGTCGTCCCCGGGAGCCACATCCGCTTCCGCGAAGCCGCGAAGGGCGGGGCCCGCTGAGCGTCGATCGCGACCTTCTCAGTCGACTGCCCAAGACGGACCTCCACATCCACCTGGACGGCTCGCTCCGCCCGCAGACCATCTGGGAGCTCGCGCAAGCGGACGAGGTGGACCTGCCCTTCGATTCCGTCGAGGCGGTGGGGAGCTGGTTCACGCAGGAGCTTCCGGCGCGCGATCTCGTGGCGTACCTCGACCGGTTCGACGTCACCACCTCGGTCATGCAGACGAAGGACGCGCTGGAACGGATCGCGTTCGAGCTCGTCGAGGACGCCGCCGCGGAGAACGTGTGGTACATGGAGGTCCGGTACGCGCCCATCCTGTCCACGAAGCGGGGTCTCTCCCCGCGTCAGGTCGTCGATTCGGTCAAGCAAGGCCTGGCTCGCGGAATGGAGCAGTATCCGCGTATCCAGGCCTACCAGATCATCTGCGGGCTCCGGCATTTCGAGCCGGAGCGCGCGCTGCGAATGGCCGCGCTCGCCGTGGAGTACAAGGATCGCGGGGTCGTGGCCTTCGATCTCGCCGGTGCCGAAGCGGACAACCCGGCGAAATGGTTCCGGGAGGCGTTCTACATCGTGCGGGACGCGAACCTCAACGTGACCGTGCACGCCGGCGAAGCCTACGGGCCGGAGTCGATCCACCAGGCGCTCCACTACACGGGGGCCCACCGCATCGGTCATGGCGTTCGACTGGGGGAGGATCCGGACCTGCTCGAGTACGTGCGCGACCACCGCATTCCCCTCGAGATGTGTCCGACCTCCAACGTCCAGACGGGGGCCGTCGATTCGATCGAAGCGCACCCCATTCGCGAGTACTTCGACCGCGGACTGCGGGTGACCGTGAACACCGACAACCGGCTGATGTCGAACACCACGATGACCCGGGAGCTGGAGCTTCTCGTGGACCATCTGGGATTCGACCTCGAGGAGATCAAGAAGCTGCTCCTGAACGGCTTCAAGAGCGCATTCCTGCGCTATCCCGAGCGAAAGGCGCTGATCGCCGAGGCGAACGAGGCCCTGGGCGGCATGTAGGGCGACCCGCGGCGGTGGAGGACGGCCGCCCGCGGCGGTAGACTGATCTGCTTGAACGAGAGGTTCCCCACCATCGTCCGTCGGAACGAGACCATGACCCCCAGTGTACGGGTTCGATTCCGCAGAAATCTCCAGGAAGGAAGCGAACGATGAAGAGCACCCTGTTGGCCTTTATCCTCGCCGTCGCCTCGGCGGCCCCGGCCGCGGCGCAGTTCGGCGGCGCCGCCGGGATCGCGGAAGGCGAGGCGCTGTTCGCGCAGGCGCAGAGCGACCGTGAGCCCGGGGCCGTGTACGTCTACCGGGACACGGGCGACGGCTGGACCCAGGTCGCCAAGCTCACCGCCGACGACGGCGCGATCGGCGACGGATTCGGGTCCTTCGTCGACGTGTCGGGCGACGTGATGGTCGTCGGGGCTCCCGGCGCCGAAGACGAGCGCGGCGCCGTGTACGCCTTCGAGCGCGGCAGCGACGGGACGTGGCGCCAGACAGCGAAGCTGGTGGCGCCCGAGCGCGCACCGGGCGACGACTTCGGCGTCGAGCTGGGGTTTGAAGGCGATCTCGCGCTGGCGGCGAAGGCCGATGGGGACTCGGCGACCGGCACGGTATACGCGTTTCGTCGCCAGGCCGACGGCAGCTGGCTCCATGCCGGGACGTTCGAGGCGCCCGAGGGAGTCGGGGTCAACGAAGGGTTCGGCCGCACGCTCGACGTGCTGGACGGGTCGGCGGTGATTGCGGCCGCCGGAGCCGACTCCGGCCGCGGTGCGGTGTGGATCT
>DASSBK010000108.1:0-2361 GCA_035698825.1 Gemmatimonadota bacterium | reverse complement strand
GAAGACCCGCGCGGCGAAGGACGGCGACGGCTGGGTGCTGAACGGATCGAAGATGTGGATCACCAATGGCTCGGTGGCGGACGTGGCGGTCGTGTGGGCGAAGACCGACGAGGAGATCCGCGGCTTCCTGGTCGAGAAGGGTACGCCCGGCTTCGAGGCCAAGGGCATGCACGGCAAGCACTCGCTCCGCGCCTCGGACACGAGCGAGCTGGTGTTCAACGACGTGCGGCTACCCGGGGACGCGATCCTGCCCAAGTCCGGCGGCCTCAAGAGCCCGCTCATGTGCCTGACCCAGGCGCGCTACGGGATCGCGTGGGGAGCCGTGGGCGCGGCGATGGCGTGCTACGATGAGGCGCTCCGATATAGCCAGGAAAGAGTGCAGTTCGACAAGCCGATCGCAAGTTTTCAACTGGTCCAGCAGAAGCTGGTCGAGATGCTCGAGCGGATCACGCTGGGCCAGCTCCTCGCCTACCGGCTCGGCCGACTCAAAGACGCCGGCAAGTACAAGCACACGCAGGTCTCGCTCGCCAAGCGCAACAACGTGATGATGGCCCGTGAGGTGGCCTCCATGGCGCGCTGGGCGATGGGCGCCAACGGCATCCACTCCGAATACCAGGTCATGCGCCACATGTGCAACCTGGAATCGGTTTTCACCTACGAAGGCACGCACGACATCCACACGCTGATCGTCGGGCAGGACATCACGGGAATCGCCGCGTTCGAGTAAACTCCAGAGGATCGACGAGGAGGTCGGGAATGGCAGAGAAGACGCTGGTCAAGATCGAGAAGGACGGCGGGGTGGCGGTATTCACGCTCGACGATCCGCCCGCCAACACCTACACGCACGAGATGATGAAGCAGCTGGACACGGCGATCGTCGACGCCCGGTTCGATCCCGAGGTGTCCGTCATAGTGATCCGCGGCGCGGGCGACAAGTTCTTCTGCGCGGGCGCGAACATCGACATGCTGCAAAAGTCCGACCCCACGTGGAAGTATTTCTTCTGCCTCCACGCCAACGAGACGCTATCGCGCCTCGAGCACACGCCCAAGCTCGTGATCGCAGCGCTGAACGGGCACACGGTGGGCGGCGGCCTCGAGATCGCGATGGCGGCGGACATCCGGATCGGGCGGAGGGGCGCGGGGAAGGTCGGTCTGCCGGAGGTCACGCTCGGCGTGCTCCCGGGCACAGGAGGCACCCAGCGCCTCACCCGCCTTGTCGGAAAGTCCAAGGCCATCGAGCTGATGGCGGAAGGCGGGAACTTCGACATGGACGACGCGGCCGCCATGGGCATCGTCAACAAGGTCTACGACGCCGATTCGACCGACGCGTTCATGGACCAGGTGCTCGAGTACGCGCGCCAGTTCACGACACCGGGGAAGGCGGCGATGGCGGTCGGGCACATCAAGCGGTCCTGCCAGTCCGGCGCCGAGGTGGCGATCGAGCAGGGTCTCGCGATCGAGCGCGAGCTCCAGGCCAAGCTCTTCGCGTCACAGGACGCGAAGGAAGGCCTGACTGCGTTCGTGGAGAAGCGGAAGCCGCAGTTCGCGGGGAAGTGATGGCGACGGACTCCACCGTGCTGCCACAGGTCCTCGCGCCCGGCCGCCTGTTCATCGGCGGGGAATGGGTCGACGCGGCGAGCGGGAAGACGTTCGCGGTCGTGAACCCGGCGAAGGCGGAAACGCTGACCGAGGTCGCCGAGGGCGACGCGGCGGACGTCGATCGGGCGGTCGAGGCGGCGCGGCTCGCGTTCGACTCCGGTACCTGGCCCGGTATGCCGCCCCGGAAGCGGGCGCGGATCCTCTGGGACATGGCGCGGCTCCTCGAGGAGCGGAAGGACGAGGTCGCCCGCGTCGAGACGCTCCAGAACGGCAAGCCCTTGTTCGAGAGCGGGATCGACGTCGAGATGACGATCGAGACGTTCGAATATTACGCCGGTTGGGCGACCAAGATCGAGGGCGAGACGATTCCGCTCTCGGTCCCCAACCAGTTCGGCTACACCCTGCGAGAGCCGGTCGGCGTGGTGGGGGCGATCGTGCCCTGGAACTTCCCGCTGAACCTTGCCTCGTGGAAGGTGGCGCCGGCGCTGGCCGCGGGATGCACGGTGGTCCTCAAGCCCGCCAGCGAGACGCCGCTGACCGCGCTCCTCCTGGCGCAGATCGCGGCCGACGCCGGGCTCCCTCCGGGCGCGCTCAACGTGGTCCCCGGCGGCGGGCGCACGGCCGGCGAGGCGCTGGTCAAGCACCGGGGCATCGACAAGATCGCGTTCACCGGATCGACCGCGGTCGGAAAGCGGATCGCGGGCCTCGCCGCCGAGACCGTCAAGCGCGTTTCGCTCGAGCTCGGCGGCAAGAGCGCCAACA
>DASSBK010000107.1:0-25819 GCA_035698825.1 Gemmatimonadota bacterium | reverse complement strand
TCCACTTCGAGATCCGGCAGGGGGGCCGGGCCGTCGACCCGATCGGGTGGCTGAGACAGCGATGACGGACGACGGCGAGCGGATCGAGCTCTTCGGACACGAGCCGGTCAAGCGCGCGCTGAACGCGGCGCTGGCGCGGGGCCGGCTGGGGGCGGCGCTCCTGTTCCACGGCCCGCCCGGGGTCGGCAAGCAGACCGCGGCGCGCTGGCTCGCGCAGCGGGTCCTGTGCCAGGGCGACCCGCAGGCGGGGCTGGAGCTGGGAGGCGCGACGAGCGGCAGCGACGGCGAGCCGTGCGGCCGCTGCTCGGCGTGCCGGCGCGTCTTCCGCGCGACACACCCCGACGTCCACTGGTACTTCCCGCGACCGGCGGAATCGTACTACAGGGACGACGCACGCGGCGCCGACCTGATGCGCCGGGCGGGCCGGCCGACGGCGCCGCCGGCGTACGATCATCCCGCGTCGTTCCGCATGGAGGACTTTCACGCCGTCGCGCGCCAGGCGAGCCGGCCGCCGTACGAGGCCGACGAGCAGCTGTTCCTCCTGGGCGACGTCGACCAGCACCCGGAGGGAAACGAGCCGACGGGAATGCTCATGAAGCTCCTCGAGGAGGCGCCGCCCCGAACGCGGTTCGTCCTGACCGCGACCAGGCCCGACGCCCTGCCGGACACGATCCACTCGCGCGTCCAGTCGCTCGCGTTCCCACCGCTCGACGACGCCACCGTCCGCGCGTTCGTGGACGCGCGGCTGGGACTTCCCCCGGAGGAAGCCGAGGCGCTGACCGTGCTCGCGGAGGGGCGCCCCGGACGCGCGCTCGCGCTCGCCGACCCCGCGATCCTGTCGCTCAAGGAGATGGCGCTCGAGCTCTTCGCGGTCGGCGTCGAGGGGGAGAGGAGCCCATACCGGTTCCTGCTCGAGTCCGAGCTGCCACGGGTCCGCGAGTCCCACGAGCACGTCTTCGAGTTCCTGTCGGGCATCGTCGAGGACGCGCTGGCGGTGGCGCTGGACGCCGGCGGCAACGGCGGCCTCGCGCTCCACCACCCCGAGCTCCTGCCCCGCTACCAGGAGGCCGCCGCGCGGCACGGCGCGGTGCGGCTCGCGGCGATGGCCAGCGGGATGCACGAGGCCAGGGAGCTCGTGTGGAGCAACCCCTCGCCCGCGCTCCTCTACTGGTCGGCGCTCCGCGCGCTCAGCCCCTGAGCCGTGGCGGTCGACGCGGCGTAGATTCCCGCGCGTGAGCCGCTACTACCTCACGACCCCGATCTACTACGTCAACGACCGGCCCCACATCGGCCACGCGTACACGACGATCCTGGCCGACGCCGTGGCTCGCGAGCGGCGGCTCGTCGGCGAGGACGTGCGTTTCCTCACCGGCACCGACGAGCACGGCGACAAAGTCGAGCGCGCCGCGGCGGCGCGCGGGTTGTCCCCTCAGGCCCACGTCGACGACCTCGCACCGGTCTGGAAAGCGGAGTGGGACGCGCTCGAGATCCGCTACGACCGGTTCATCCGCACGACCGACCCGGATCACCGGGCGGTGGTGGGGATCGCGCTCGAGGCGTTGCGGGAAGGGAGCGCGCCGGACGGCCGGCCGCTCCTCTACGAGGACGCGTACCGCGGGTGGTACTGCGTCTCGGACGAGCGATACTGGACGGAGAAGGACCTCGTCGACGGCCGCTGCCCGGAATGCGGCAAGCCGGTCGAGGAGATCGAGGAGCGGAACTGGTTCTTCCGCATGAGCGCCTTCCAGGACCGCCTGGTCCAGCACATCCGCGCCAACCCGGAGTTCCTCTATCCCGAGTCCCGCGCCAACGAGGTGCTGGGCTTCCTGCGGGAGCCTCTCGCCGATCTCTGCATCTCGCGGCCCCGGGAGCGGCTGGAATGGGGGATCCCGTTTCCGTGGGACGAAGGCTTCGTCACGTACGTGTGGGTCGACGCGCTCCTCAACTACGTGACCGGGACCGTCGACCCGCGGCCCGGCGAAACGCCGGGGGAGACCGCGCGACGCGCGATCGAATCCTGGAACGCGCACCCCGCCGACGTCCATCTCATCGGCAAGGACATCCTGACCACCCACAGCGTCTACTGGATCACGATCCTCATGGCGCTCGGCTGGTCGCTCCCGCGCCAGATCCTCGGCCACGGCTGGTGGCTCTGGGAAGGATCGAAGATCTCCAAGTCGGTCGGGAACGCGGTCCGGCCCGAGGACCTGATCCCGATCTTCGGCGTCGACGGACTCCGCTACTATTTGCTCCGCGAGATGACGCTCGGCCAAGATAGTACGTATTCGTACGAATTGCTCGTGCGACGGCTCAACGCGGATCTCGCCAACGACCTCGGAAACCTCCACTCGCGGGTCACGAAGATGGCGGCCCGCTACCTCGACGGCCGGCTGCCGCGGCGCGCCGAGGCGGCGGGGCTCGCCGAAGAGGCGTTCCTGCGCGGACGGGCCGAGGAGACGGGCGGGAGGAAAGGGGAAGTCGCGCGGGCCTGGAGGGAGTGGCGCACGCATGCCGCACTCGCGCAGGTGCTCGAGCTCGTTTCCGCGACCAACGAGTACCTGGAGCGGCTCGAGCCGTGGAGGCGCGCGAAGGATCCGACGGCGGCCGCCGAGGTAGCCGCCACGCTCTTCCACGCCGCCGAGGCGGTGCGGCTGGCCGCCGCGCTTCTCTGGCCGGTGGTGCCGGAGCTCTCCGGGAGGATCCTGGTGTCCCTGGGCCAGCCGGCCGTGCCCCTGCCGGAGCACCTTGCCTGGGGGGTCCTCGACGGCGGCGCGGTCGAAGCCGGCCCCGCGATCTACCAGCGGCTCGAAGTGGGCGCGGCATGACCGGCACCATGCGGAGCGCGCCGTGAGCCCCCGAGTCATGGAGCCCGCGTGGGCGGACCTCCGGCTCGGCATCACGGTGGCCGCGGTGGGACTCCTCGCGCTTCTCGGCGTCATCGTCCTCGGATCGGGTCGCGGCCCGCTGAGGCCCGAGACCTACACGCTGTACGTCCATCTGGAGGATGCCGGGGGACTCCGCGTGGGATCTCCGGTCGAGGTCCTCGGGGCGCCCGCCGGACAGGTCGTCGACGTCACGATCCTGCCGCCTCCGACGCCGGGCGCCCCCGGGAGGGCGCCGGCGCCTGCGGGGAGAGGCGACATCCGGATCGAGCTCTCGGTCGAAGAGCGGTTCCGCGACCACATCACGAACAGCTCGCGCGCGCAGCTCGCCAGTCTCGGCATGGGGGGCGAGCGATACGTGAAGATCGTGGCCGGCGACGTCCGCGAGCCTCCGGTCGCGGCGGGAACCGTGATCCCCACGGTGGCCTCCGTCGACCTCGACCTCGTGCTGGCCCAGGCGGGACGCGCGGGGAACGAGATCCAGGAGATCGCCTACCTGGGGACCGAGCTCCAGAACAAGGTCGCGTCGGGAGCCGGGACGGCGGGGAAGATGATGGACGAGGACGCGCTCCTCTACGACCGACTCTACCGGTTCGAGGACCACGCCCAGAGCTTCCTCGAGGCGCTCGAGCACGGCCAGGGGGTGATCCCGGGGTGGCGGTCGGACGGCCGGTTCAAAGCGAACGTCGAGGGGCTCCGGGCCGACATCGCGTTCCTGTCCGACTCGAGTCGGGCGCTCGAGGCCTGGTCGAATCCGGCGGAACTGCGCGAGGCGATTCGCGATCTGCGGGGGGCGGCGGCGGCCCTGTCGGCGAAGCTGGACTCCGGCCAGGGCACCCTCGGTCGCCTGGCGCACGACCAGGAACTGTTCGTCCAGCTCCGTGTACTCCAGCTGGGCCTGCGTGACCTGATCGCGGCCCTCCGGGAGGATCCGATGGGATTCGTCAAGATCGAACTCTTCTGACCATGTTTTCGGGTTCGATTCGGTTGACAGCACCCCCCGGAGATGATACGCTTCTCCCGCTCTGCACTTCCCCAGAAGGCGTCATTCTTGCATCGATACGCGGGTTCGACGGCCCGCATACATCTTCCATACGGTCCCCGGGAGGATTCAGGTGTCAGATCGGTTCGGTACGTTCATGTTCATTCCCCACGAAAACAGCAACGTGAGATCCTTCCGGACGACTCGTCGCTCGATCGTCGGCGCGCTATGCATCGCCCTCGGCGTGCTCGCGCTCGCGGCCGGTGCCGGTGCCTGGCTCGTCTCTGGCGGCAGGCCCGGAGCCGCTCCCGCCCTGGCGCGGGAGAACCAGCGGCTGCGGACGGAGCTCTCGTCGCTCCAGGGCAGGACCGACGAGCTGGGCCAGCGGCTGGAGTCCCTGCTCGGCCGCGAGGAGGAGCTGCGGCTGGTGGCCGATCTGCCGGCGGTGCCGGTCGAGGTCCAGGCCGTGGGTGTCGGCGGTCCCGGGCATCCCTCGCTCGACCCGATCGAGATCGCCGGCGACCGGGAGCTCGGCAATCGCGTGGCCGAGATCTCGTCTTCGCTCGACATGCTGATCCGCCGCAGCGAGCTGGTCGCCTCCAGCATGGAGGACGTCCGAAAGTCGATTGCGGAGAAGAAGGCGCGATTCAGCGCCACGCCGTCGATCTGGCCCACCTCGGGGTTCCTCTCCAGCACCTTCTCTCTCCACCGCCGCCATCCGATCTTCCACGACCTCAGGCCCCACTACGGGATCGACATCTCCGCGCGGCGGGGCAGCCCGATCGTGGCGACCGCGAGCGGCACGGTGGTCGCGGCCGGGTGGAAGTCCGGGCACGGCAACTACGTCGAGATCGACCACGGCCACGGCCTCCACACCACCTACTCCCACGCCTCGCGCGTCGTCGTGCGGGCTGGGCAGGAGGTGGAGCGCGGGGACACGGTGGCGCTGGTGGGCTCGACGGGGTTCTCGGTGGCGCCGCACGTGCACTACGAAGTGCACGAGAACGGCCGGCCGATTGATCCTCTCCGGTACATCTTCCCCGACGCCATAGCGGATTAATCTCGGTCGCTGAAAACGGCTGATCTGCGTCGTTGCGCTCGTCGCCGTTCCTGCGGCGTGGGGATCATCACGTCTCGGAACGGACTCCTCGCGCGCCTAGCATCTCGGCCGTTTTGAGCGACCGAGGCGTTTTCTCTTCTCCCGGTAACCGGCCTGTGCTTTCGTTCGCCGTGTCGACGTCGCGGGTGGCGGTCGGGGGGTGGGTGTTTAGGTTCGGGGCGCGATGACGGATCTCTCCCTCCAAACGCCCCGGTCGGACCTCCAATGGATCGGGGGGTCGGGGGAGCCGAGCCCGGCGCCCTTCGCGCGCGCGCGCCTCGACAATGGCGTCCGGGTCCTGATCCGCCCCAATTCCGCGGTCCCGGTGATCGCCGTCGACTGCTGGATCGAGGTGGGCGCGCTCGATGAAGTCGACGAGCACGCGGGGATCTCCCATTTCCTCGAGCACATGTTCTTCAAGGGGACGCGGCGCTACCCCCTGGGCGCCATGGATCGCCTGGTCAAGCAGATGGGCGGCTACAACAACGCCGCGACCTCGATGGAGTACACCCACTATTACATCGTGGCCCCCGTCGAGCACGCGTGGGACGCGGCCGACCTCCTGGCCGACCACCTGGCGGATCCCGCCCTTCCCGCCGATGAGCTCGAGCGCGAGCGGGTCGTCGTGAAGGAGGAGATCCGGCGCAAGGACGACTCGCCGCACGGCCGCCTGTACACCGCGCTCAGCGAGGCCGTCTACGGGAAGAGCGCCTACGCGCGAGAGGTGCTGGGGACGCCCGAGTCGCTGGACCGGATCGACACCGAGGTGATGCGGGACTGGTGGCGTTCGAACTACGCCGGGGACCGGATCGTGGTCGCGATCGCGGGGGACGTCGACGCGGACCAGGCGCTCGCCGAGGTCGCGGCCCGCTTCGGCGGGCTGGCACCCGGCCCGCCCGCTCCGGCGCCTCCCGAGCCCCCGCCCGTCGTCCCCAGCCAGGTCGACGTGCGGATGGAGGTGGCACAGGGCTACCTGGCGTGGGGATTCGCGGTGCCCGGGCGCGAGGACCTGGATTCGCTCTGCGCGCTCGAGGTCGGGGCCACGATCCTCGGCGACGGCGAGACGTCGCGGCTCCACCGCCGGCTGATCGACGAGCTGCGGCTGGTGACGGAGATCGGGGCCTGGACCTACGGGCTCGATCGCACGGGCCTGCTGGGAGTCTCGGGAGTATGCGGCCCCGATCGCCGGGAAGCGGTGGAGAACGAGATCGCCGTCACGCTCGACGCCGCGCTCCAGCACGGGGTCAGCCTCGAGGAAGTGCGACGCGCGCAGACGATCCTGGCGGCGGACTTCGCGTACGACAACGAGACCAACGCCGCGCTGACCGGCACCATGGGCGAGTTCGAGACCCTCTACGGGGCCGCCGAAGCCTACCGGGACGTGCTGCGCGGCGTCGAGGCCGTCACGCCCGACCGGGTGACCGAAGCGCTCGTCCGCTGGACCGCGCCGGACCGGGCGGTGCGGGCGTGGGTGGGACCCGATGGTGCTTGAGCACGAGCGGCACGCGCTCTCCTGCGGCGCGACCGTCCTGACCCGCCCGCTGGAATCCAACGACATCGTGGTCGTCCGCGCCCTGACGCCGATGGGCCCGATCTACGAGTCCGATGACGAAGCGGGTCTCTGCGCGCTCACGCAGGCCGTGCTGACCCGCGGCACCGAGCAGCGCACGGCCTCCGAGATGCAGGACGCCCTCGCGGATCTCGGATCCGACATCGACGCTTCGACCGGGAGCGACCTGGGCAGCGTCTCCATGCGCGCCACCGCCGCCACCTGGGAGCGCACGCTGGATCTCTACATCGAGACCCTCACCGCGCCGGCGTTCGACCCGCGCGAGGTCGAGACCGAAATCGAGCAGACGCTGGGCGCCCTCGAGGCGCGCGAGGACCAGCTCCTGGCGCGCGCCACGGATCTGTTCCGCGAGGTGTTCTACGGCGTGCACCCGCTGCACAAGCGCGTCCTCGGCTACAGCCATACGGTGGCGACGTTCGACCGCGAGCGGGTGGCTGCGTGCGCGGCGGCGTTCTACCGGCCGTTCCCGCCCATCGTCGTGGCGGTGGGCCGGTTCGACCCCGAGGTCCTGCTCGCGCGGCTCGAGACCGCGTTCGGCAGGACGCCGATCGTTCCCCCTCCGCCGAGGCCGGGGCCTGCCGAGCCGGGATCGGGGAAGCAGCGACTCGAGCTCGAGCGAGAGGCCGCGTATCTGATGCACGGGTTTCCCGCGCCTTCCTGGCGGGACCTCGATTACCCCGTTGCTCGTGTGCTGGACGCGATCCTCGGCGGGTCGATGTCGAGCCGGCTGTTCATCGAGCTGCGCGAGAAGCAGGCGCTCGGGTATCAGGTCTCCTCGATTTACAGCGACCAGCTCGACGGCTCGTTCCTGGCAGGATACATCGTCACGGATCCCGGGCGGGCGGATCAGGCGGCCCGGGGTCTCGCCGAGCAGTTCCGCCGCGTCGTCGAGGAGCCGGTCGAGGAAGAGGAGATCCTGGCCGCGCGCCGCTACCTGCGGGGGTCGTACCTGATCGGCGCGGAGACCAACTCCGCGCAGGCCATGCGGCTCGGCCGCCACGAGGCGTACGGCCTGGGCCAGGACTTCGGCGCCCGCTGGCTGACCGCCATCGAGGCGGTGACCCCCGAAGCCATCCAGGCGCTCGCCCGGCGCTGGTTCGACCGCGAGCCGACGTGCGCGTACGTCGTGCCGCGAGGCGCGCCGACGTTCTGATCGCGTTGCTCCGCTTTTCTGGTCGCGTTGCTCCGTCCCTTCGCGGGCGGGTACGTTACCGAAGAATCGCCGGAGCGAGCCGATCGAGCAGCGGGCGGATCGCGCCGGACGGGGGCGCTTCGAACGAGAGGGTGGGAGCATGAAGCGGGCGGAGCGGTGGCACCACGCTCGCAGGGTCGTCGTGGTCGACGGCGTGCGCACGCCGTTCGCCAAGGTGGAGACCGCCCTGTCCGAGGTTCCCGCCGTCGAGCTCGCGCGCGTGGCGATCCGCGAGCTCCTCGAGCGGACCGAGATCGATCCCGCCTCGATCGACGAGGTGATCGTCGGAAACGCCGCACCGCCGTCCGACGCTCCCAACATCGCCCGCGTGGCCGCGCTCGAGGCCGGCATCCCCGTCGAAGTCCCCGCCTTCTCCGTCCAGCGCAACTGCGCCTCGGGCTTCCAGTCGATCACCGACGGCTACAACCAGATCGTGACCGGGCAGGCCGACGTCGTGGTGGCGGGCGGCGTCGAATCGATGTCCAACGTCCCGCTGCAGTTCCCCGACGAGTTCGCCGACGTCATGTCGGACATGACGCGCGCGCGGAGCGCCACCGGCAAGGCGGCGGCCGCGGCGCAGCTCCGGCCGGCCCACTTCAAGCCCGTCGTCGCGCTCCTGGAAGGGCTCACCGATCCGGTCTGCGGCCTCAACATGGGCGAGACTGCCGAGGTGCTGGCGCGCGAGTTCCACCTCTCGCGCCGCGCGCAGGACGAGTACGCGCTCCGCTCGCACCAGCGCGCGGCCGCCGCCTGGGCGGAGGGCAGGTTCGCCGACGAGGTGACGCCCGTCTTCGTGCCCCCCGACTACGGTGACGTCGTCGCCGAGGACGTGGGCTACCGGCCGCAGCAGACGCTCGAGGCGCTGGCGAAGCTCAAGCCCGTGTTCGAGCGCGAGGGAACGGTGACGGCGGGGAACGCCTCGATGGTGACCGACGGGGCGGGCGCGCTCCTCCTCATGGAAGAGGCGCGCGCGCGGGCCGAGGGGTACCGGCCGCTCGGCCGGATCGTCTCGTTCGCGTACGCGGGCCTCGAGCCGAGCCGCATGGGCCTCGGGCCCGCGCTCGCCACGCCGCTCGCGCTCGCCCGGGCGGGCGCCACTCTCGCCGACATGGGTCTGGTCGAGCTGAACGAGGCGTTCGCCGCGGTCGTGCTCGCGAACATGGAGGTCTTCCCCTCGAGGAAGTGGGCGGAGGAGCGGCTCGGCAGGACGCTTCCGATCGGCGCGCTCAGGGAGGAGTCGCTGAACGTCAACGGCGGAGCGATCGCGCTCGGCCATCCGATCGCGGCGACAGGCAGCCGGCTGGCGCTCACCCTCCTCCTCGAGATGCGCCGGCGCGACGTCGAGCACGGGCTCGCGACCCTCTGCGTGGGGGGCGGCCTCGGCGGAGCGATCGTCTTCCAGCGGGTCGCCGCTTCCGAATGACGCGCTCGTCGCGCCTAGCGGCCGGATGACCGGCTCGTTCCGGATCGACACCGACGCCCGGGGCCTGGCGGTCGTCACCTTCGACGCGCCCGGGAGCAAGGTGAACCTGTGGTCGCGAGCGGCGCTGGACGAGTTCGACGCGCTGCTCGACGAGCTGGCCGGCCGCGGGGACCTGACCGGGATCGTCTTCCGCTCCGGCAAGCCGGACACGTTCATCGCCGGCGCGGACGTCGAAGAGCTGGCGGCCATCGACTCCGCCGAGGAGGCGCGCGAGCTGTCGCGCCGCGGCCAGGCGGTCTTCCAGCGCGTCACCGACCTCTCGCTGCCGGTCGTCGCCGCGATCCACGGGGCCTGTGTCGGCGGAGGGCTCGAGTTTGCACTGGCGTGCTCGTTCCGCGTGGCGAGCGACGCCGACGAGACACGGCTGGGCTTTCCCGAGGTGCAGCTGGGGATCCTTCCCGCGTGGGGCGGAACCCAGCGCGTCGCGCGGCTCCTCTCCCTCGAGGACGCGCTGACGCTGGTCCTGACCGGGAACCGCGTTCCGGCGAAGAAGGCGCTCAGGATGGGGCTCGTGGACAGGGTCGTCCCGAAGGAGCGGCTCGACGAGGAGGCTGCCGCCATGGCGCGTGCGGCCGCCGGCGGGGAGCGGGCCGCGGCCCAGGGCCGGGCCGGTGTGTCGAACTGGCTCATCAAGCGGAACCCGGTCGGCCGCAAGCTCGTCCTGTCCCAGGCGCGGCGCCGGGTCGAGGAGCGGTCCGGCTACCACTACCCGGCGCCCTTCAAGGCGATCGAGGCGATCGAGATCGGGCTCTCGCGAGGGATGTCGACGGGCCTCGCGTTCGAGGCCGACGCGGTGTCGGAGCTGGCGGGGGCCCCGGCGGCCAGGAACCTGATGCGGATCTTCCAGCTCCGCGAGGCGGCCCGCCGCCCGCCGGTCGCGGCGGAGCCGCACCGTGTGCGGGCGCTCGGCATCCTCGGAGCGGGGGTCATGGGTGGCGGGATCGCCGAGGTCGCGGCGTACTCGGGGGTCCGGGTCCGGCTCAAGGACATCGACCTCGCGCGCGTCGCGGACGGCCTCGAGCACGCCGCGCGGATCGCCGGCAACGCCGCCCGCAAGGGGTCGCTCCACCGGCGCGGGGTCCGCGACCTCATGCACCGGATCTCGGGGACGGTGGGGTACGACGGCTTCGGTCGCGTCGACGTCGTGGTCGAGGCGATCGTCGAGGACCTCGAGGTCAAGCGGCGCGTCCTGGCCGAGGTCGAGGGCGAGATCCGCGAGGGCACGGTGCTGGCGACCAACACGTCGTCGCTCCGCGTCGACGACCTGGCGACCGCGCTCCGGCGTCCGGAGGACTTCGGCGGGCTCCACTTCTTCAATCCCGTCGAGAAGATGCCGCTCGTCGAGGTGGTGCGCGGCGCGCGGACGTCCGACCGCGCGGTGGCGACCCTCCACCGCCTCGCGCTCGATCTGGGGAAGACGCCGGTCGTCGTCCGCGACGGGCCCGGCTTCTGGGTGAACCGGCTCCTCATGCCGTACCTCAACGAGGCCGTCCACCTCTACGCCGAAGGCGTGCCGATCGAGGCGCTGGACGGCGCGCTCGAGGATTTCGGCCTACCGATGGGGCCGCTCGCGCTGCTCGACGAGATCGGGCTCGACGTCGCCGCCAAGGTCGGCAAGGTGATGGCCGACGCGTACCCCGATCGCATGCGGCCCCACGCCATCCTCCACCGGCTGCAGGTGACCGAGCGACTGGGGAAGAAGTCCGGGGCGGGCTTCTACCGCTACGAGGGAGGCGAGCGGAAGGGACCGGACGAGAAGCTGCGCGGCGAGCTGGGCCTGCCGGCGGCCGGCGAGGGCCAGACCCCGGTCTACGACGACGAGTACCTGGTGACGAGGACGCTCTACCCGATGGTCAACGAGGCGGCGCGCGCGCTGGGGGACGGGATCGTGGCGACGCCCGGCGAGGGCGATCTCGCGCTCGTCATGGGGATCGGCTGGCCGCCGTTCCGCGGAGGACTCCTGCGCTGGGCGGACGACGTCGGGCCGGCGGAGATCGTCGAGCGTCTTGGGCACTGGTCGGCGCTCGTGGATCCGCGCTTCGCGCCGTCGGCCGCGCTCCGCGAGCGCGTCCGCGGCGGCCGCGGCTTCTACGGGGAGCCGGTGGCCGCGATCCCGCGGGGCGCCGTCCGCGAGGACGGGCAGGCCACGCTGGGTCTCTGACGTGGAGTTCGCGCCGCTCCTCCACAGCTTCGCCTTCCTGGCCCTCGCCGGCGTCGCGGCCGCGATCCTCGTCGTCTACGCGATCGCCGTTCGGCGGCGGCCGGCCGGCGCGGCGCTCGTGCTGCGCGTCCTTTCGATCGCCGCCCTCGTCATCCCCGCCTGGACCCTCCTGGCGTGGTACCGGGACCTGTCGCGGGCCCGCGAGGTCGCAGCGCGGATGGCGATCCAGGCGGAGCCGATCGTCGAGCGGGCGGCGGTCAACGGCGCGGCGCTCGTCTGTCTCGGCTTCCTCGTCATGGTCGGCGGGATCTGGCTGGCGCGTCGGATCCCGTGAGCGTCTGCCGCCCGTTCTTCACCGGGCATCTCGACCACGACGCGCTGTTCCCCTTCCCCTCCATGGCCCCCGAGGAGTCCGAGACCCTCGAGATCCTCCGCGATTCCCTCCGGCGATTCGGCCACGAGCGGGTGGACAGCCGGCAGATCGACGCCGAGGCGCGACTTCCGCGCGAGGTGCTGGATGGTCTGGCGGAGCTCGGCGTCTTCGGCATCCTCGTGCCGGCGGAGTACGACGGCGCGGGCGCGTCGATGACCTTCTACGCGAAGGCGTTCGAGACGCTGGCGGGGATCGACGGATCGATCGTGGTGACCGTCGGAGCGCACGAATCGATCGGCCTCAAGGGAATCCTCCAGTTCGGCACCGACGAGCAGAAGCGGCGCTTCCTGCCGGCGCTCGCGCGCGGCGAGCAGCTGGCGGCGTTCGCCTTGACCGAGCCCACGTCGGGCTCCGACGCGGCCTCGATCCGGACGCGCGCGACCTGGAGCGAGGAGCGCGGCGCGTGGGTCCTCGACGGCAGCAAGATCTGGATCACCAACGGAGGAATCGCGGACGTGTTCACCGTGTTCGCGCAGACCGCGGTCGAGCGCGAGGGCAGGACGGTGGACCGGATCACGGCGTTCATCGTGCCGCGGTCGCTGGAAGGCGTCTCGTCGGGGCCGGAGGAGCACAAGCTCGGGATCCGCGGATCCTCGACCACGGAGGTGCATTTCGAGAGCGTGGCCCTGCCGCCGGACCTCGTGCTCGGCGAGATCGGCGGGGGGTTCAAGGTGGCGATGGAGGTGCTGAACTCCGGGCGGCTGGGGCTGGCGGCCGGTTGCGTCGGCGGGATGAAGCACCTGCTGGCCGAAGCCACGTCGTACGCGCTCGAGCGCCGGCAGTTCGGCCGCCCGATCGCGGAGTTCGAGCTCATCCAGAAGAAGCTCGCGGGCATGGCGCTCGAGATCTACGGCGCGGAGTCGATCGTATACCTGACGACCGGCCTCGTCGATCGCGGCGCCGCCGACTACTCGCTCGAGTCGGCGATCTGCAAGGTCAAGGCCTCCGAGGCCGTGTGGCGCGTCGTCAACGAGGCGCTGCAGATCGCCGGCGGGATGGGGTACATGCAGGAGTACCCATACGAGCGCTACCTCCGGGACGCGCGCATCAACCTGATCTTCGAAGGGACCAACGAGATCCTCCGGCTCTACACGGCGCTGTCCGGTCTCGAGGCGCCGGGCGAGCAGCTGAAGGCGGTGGCGCGCGCGCTCCGGGACCCCATCAAGCAGCTGGGGCTCCTGACCGGGTACGCGCGGGGCCGCGCGCGGCGCGCGATCCACCGGCCGGAGCTCCCCGAGCTCCATCCCGCGGTCGCCGAGATCGCGAGGCCGCTCCCCGTCTGGGTCGCGGAATTCGCCGGCGCTGTGGAGTGGGCGCTCCGGCGCCACGGCAGGGAGATCGTCGAGCGGCAGATGGCGCTCGAGCGGCTCGCCGACGCGGCGGGCGACCTGTTCCTCATGGCGGCGGTGGTCTCGCGCGCCGAATTCGGCCGGCGCGCCGACGCGGGGCCCTCCGGCGAGGCGCACGTGACGCGCGCGCGGCTGATCGTCAACGAGGCATGGCGCCGCGTCCGCCGCCAGCTGGGGCGGCTGCGCGAGCACCCCGACAACGACGTCCGCGTCGTGGCCGCCGAGGTGCTCGCGTCATCGGGGGCCCATCTGCCCGGGGGCCGGCCCGGGGAATGAAGCGCGACCCCGCGGGTATAGACGAGGAGTGGGCGGAGGCCGAGGAGGAAGCCGCCCTCATCGCGCGGATCGCCGCAGGCGAGTCGCACCGATTCTCGCTCCTCGTCGATCGCTACCAGCGGCGCCTGTGGTGGATGTGCCTGCGGCTGCTCGGCGATCCCGACGAGGCCGACGAGGTCGTGCAGGATGCCTTCGTCCGCGCCTGGGAGCGGCTCGACGAGTTCGATCCCGCCCAGCGGTTCTATCCCTGGGTCTTCACGATTGCCAGGAACCGCTGCCTGAACGCGATCCGCCGCCGCCGGACGTGGGGATTCGTCTCGCTGTCCGGGGACGATCCGCCGCCGCTCGCCGCCCGCGAGGCGGCGGGGGCGGGGGTGGAGGACCGGGAGCTGGGGGGCGCGCTCGAGGAGTGCCTGGAGACACTCACCGACGATCAGCGGGAGGTGTTCGACCTGCGGCACGGCGAAGGGTTCAGGTACGCCGAGATCGCTCGGGTGCTCGAGATCACCCACGGGACCGTGATGTCGCGGCTCCACCGCGCGCGCGAGAAGATGCGGGCTTGTCTGGAGGGCAAGGGGATGAAGCCATGAAGCAGGACGCCGGGTCGGGCGGGAGCGCCCACGTCGACGAGCTGCTGGACGCCTTCCGGAGCGGCGAGCTGGACGACGCCGACAGGGCGCGCGTCGAGGAGCACCTCGCGGCATGCGCGCGCTGTCGCGAGGAGCTGGCGAGGGCGGGCGCATGGTCCGACGCCTTCGACCGCGCCTACGCGGCGCGGCGCGCGGCGGCCGCGGAGCTCGAACCGGACTGGGCGGCGCAGCGGGCGGCGATCGCGGCCCGGACGTCGCCGGGGGCGCCCGTCAGGCGGCCCGCGTTCTGGCGCTGGGCGCCGCAGATCGCGCTCGCGGCGGTGGCCGCCCTGATCGTGGGCATCGTCTGGCGCGAGAACCCGCGGCGGGAGCCGGCGTCGATCGCCACTCGCGCGAGCGAGCGGGCGAGCGCCGATTCGGGGATGGCCGATGGCGCGCCGGGCCTGGCCGAGCGGCCGGAGGCGAATCTCGAGGATGCGCCGGAGGCGAATCTCGAGGATGCGCGGCAGGCCGCCGAGAGCGAAGTACGGAAGGCGGACGTGCCCGAGCCGACGCCGGCCGCGGTCGCGCGCGCTCGTGAGGCGCCGCCGGCCGCGCCGCCGCCCGGGGAGCGCGAGGAGCAATTCGGCGAGGATCGCGCCGACGACGTCGCCAAGGCGCGCGAAGAGGATGCGATCGCCGAAGCGATCCCGGAAGCGGCCGTCGGGGCGGCGCAGCACGCCGCGACGCTCGCCCCCATCGAGCGGTTCCGGCTCGAGGCGCGGGAAGCGCTGGCAGCTCGCGACACCACGGCCGCCCGCCGGGCCCTCACCCTCTGGAGCGACACGCTCGCCCCGCGCGGAGACACGCTGGACCAGCGCCGCGACCGGCCGGGCGTCCTCGCCGACAGCCTGCGCCAGCTCCTCGGGGTCCCCAACCGCCCCGACAGCCTGGGCACGCTCCCGGGCAACGCGGAATAAACCGCGCCTCCGGTTGTACGGGTGAGCGAAGGCACGTTCACCCAACGACCGGAGGATTTCCATGCAGCGCACCATCATCGCGTTCACCCTGTTCGCCGGCGCGGCCCTGACGCTCGGCGCTCTGCCCGCGGCACGCGGCGACGATCCCGAGCCCCGCTCGGTTGCCGTCACCGTCTACAACGGAAACCTGGGCCTCGTTCGCGACGAGCGCCGGATCGAGCTCGAGGACGGCGTGTTCACGCTGCCCTTCCGCGACGTCGCGGCCCTGATCGACCCGACGTCGGTGGCGTTTCGCGCGCTGCGGGCGGGCGGCGCCGTGGACGTGCTCGAGCAGAACTACGAGTACGACCTGATGACGCCGGAGGCGCTGCTCGCGAAGTACGTCGGCGAGACCGTCACGCTCGTGACGACGACCGCCGACGGCGAGGACCGCGCCGTCCGGGCCAAGCTCCTGTCGGTCCAGGGCGGCACCGTGTACCAGATCGGCGACTCGATCGCGCTCAACCCCCCGGGCCGCGTGGTGCTGCCCGCGCTCGTCGGCGACCTCAAGGCCTCTCCGACCCTGGTCTGGACGTTGGCCAGCCAGCGCGCGGGGACCGAGCCGGTGGAGGTTTCGTACCTGACCGGCGGGCTGTCGTGGAAGGCCGACTACGTGGCCACGCTCTCCGCCGACGACCGGACCCTCGACCTGGGCGGCTGGGTGACGATCGACAACCAGAGCGGTACGACGTATCCGGACGCCAAGCTCAAGCTCGTCGCGGGCGACATCCACCGCGCGCCGCAGGACGGGCGCGAGGAGTTCGCCCGGCGCGCGCTCGAAGTGGCCGACGCCGCGCCGAGCGCCGCCGCGTTCGAGGAGCGCACGTTCTTCGAGTACCACCTGTACGATCTGCCGCGACCGACCACGATCAAGAACAACCAGACCAAGCAGATCCGGCTGCTGGAGACGGCCTCTGTCCGGACGCAGAAGGTGTTCCGCCTGGCGGGGGCCCCCTGGTACTACACGCAGCAGTACGGCGGCGAGCAGGGACTCAAGATCGGCGTGTACCAGGAGTTCGAGAACCGCGAAGCGGACGGTCTCGGCGTGCCGCTACCGGCGGGTACCGTGCGGCTCTACAAGGCGGACGCCGACGGGACGCTCCAGCTCGTGGGCGAGGACCGGATCGACCACACCCCCGAAGGCGAGAAGGTCGTCCTCAAGATCGGCGAGGCGTTCGACGTCGTGGCGGACCGCCGTCAGACCGAGTTCGAGGTCGTGGCCAGCGGCCACGTCTGGGAGGAGGCGTTCGAGGTCGTGATTCGGAACCACAAGAAGGAGGACATCGTCGTGCAGGTCGTCGAGCCCCTGCCCGGTGACTGGCGGATGCTGTCCAACACCCACGACTTCGAGAAGCTGGATGCATTCACCGTGCGGTTCGACGTCCCGGTGAAGGCCGGCGGCGAGGCGACGCTGCAGTACCGGATCCGGATCAGCTATTGAGCGCGACTTCGCCCTTGATGGAGCGCGTGCGGCGGGCGCCGCTCGGGGATTTGCGGGGGCGCGTCGTCGGGATGACGAGGATCGGTCCCGCGGCGCGCCGCACGACCTTCTCGGCCACGCTGCCGAGGAGCGCACGGGCGGCGCCCTTGCGGCCGCGCGTCGCGATCACGACGAGGTCGAAGTCTTCGGCCGCGTCGAGGATCGCTTCCGCCGGCTCACCGAGGATCACCTTCGACGAGACATGCTCCGCCCCGAGACCGTCGAGGAACTTGCGGAGCTTGCGCGAAGAGTGGGCGTCGTCCGCGAGTGCGTCGGCGAACTCGGGTTCGATCATCCGCGGGAAGCCGATCGCATGGATCGCGTGGAGCTTCACGTCGCTGCCGGCCCGTTCCACCGCGTAGCGCACGGCGGCCTTCGAGCCCTCGTCCCAATCGACGGGAAGGAGCACCTTGCGGGCCCGCTTGAGCGGTCCGTCCCGGACGACCAGGACCGGGCAGGAGGCGTGACGCACGACGTTCTCGGCGGTGCTCCCGAGCAGGAGCCGCTGGATCGCCGACAGGCCTCGGCTGCCGACGACGATCGCGTCGACCCGCAGCTCCTCGGCGAGCGCGACGATCTCCCGCCACGGCGTGCCGACGCGCACGAACCCGCGCGTCGCGGGGAACTGGCGCTGGAGTCGCTTGACCAGCGCCTTCATCGACGTGCGGGCATGCCGACTCCAGAGCTCGTCCGGATCTTCGGAGTGCCGCTCGTGAAACGAATGCGGGAACATGGGGGGACGCTCGGCCACGCTGACCACCGCCAGTTTCCCCTTTGAGCCCTTGACGAGCGACATCGCGGTCGCGACCGCCTCTTTGCCCGAATCCGAGAAATCGGTCGCCACCAGGACGCTCTTCCAATCCAGCAAGTTCGCCATGGGCCTGACGATAGAACCGGTCCGCCGGACCCGCCAGTCGGGAACATGGAGAAAAGTGCGCAAACCAGTTACATTGTGTGTCACCCACCCTACGTCGCCGACCGGAATCCAGGACAAATACTCCAGTGTTGACACAGACCCTCCGCTTCGACGCCGAGCATCATGACGACATCGTCTATCCCTCGGCCATCCCGTTCACGCTCGTTCACCTGGCCGTCATCGGCGTCTTCTGGAGCGGGGTCACCTGGACGGCGGCTGCGCTCTGCGTCGGCCTCTACGTCCTGCGCATGTTCGCGATCACGGCGGGGTTCCACCGATACTTCTCGCATCGGTCGTACGACACCAGCCGCGCGTTCCAGCTCGTGCTCGCGGTGCTTTCCCAGATGTCGCTCCAGAAGGGGGTCCTCTGGTGGTCGGCCAAGCACCGTCACCACCACAAGTACTCGGACACCGTCGAGGACGTGCACTCTCCCGGCATCCACGGGTTCCTCTTTTCGCACCTCGGGTGGATCTTCTCCACGCAGCGCGGACAGGCGGACTACGGCATGGTGAAGGACCTGGCGGAGTATCCCGAGCTGCGCTGGCTGGACCGCCACAAGTACGTTCCGGGAGTGGCCCTCGGAGTGGCTTGCTTCCTGCTGGCCGGATGGCCGGGGCTGTTCGTCGGGTTCTTTCTCTCCACGTCGCTCCTCTTCCATGGCACGTTCGCGATCAACTCGCTCGCGCATTGCTTCGGCCGTCAGCGCTACCTGACCGGCGACGACAGCCGGAACAACTGGTGGCTCGCGCTGATCACGCTCGGCGAAGGCTGGCACAACAACCATCACTACTACCAGGTGTCGACGCGCCAGGGGTTCCGGTGGTACGAGATCGACGTGACGTACTACGTGCTGAAGGTCCTGTCGTGGGTGGGAATCGTCTGGAACATCCACACGCCGCCCGAAGAGGTTCTGCTCGGGGAGCGGCGGCTCTCCCGCCGGGCGATCGAGAAGACCGCCCACCGGCTGGCCGCCACCTTCCATGTCGACTCGCTGGTCGAGCAGGCGCGCGAGGCGTGGGGCAACAAGCCCAACCTCGATCTCGCCGACTTCCACCTCCCGCACCTGCCGTCCCTGGAGGAGATCAAGCGTCGCGCGAGACAGATGGCGCTGCGAACGCCCTCCCTGGACGACGTCGCGAGCCGGGCTCGCGAGATCCTCGCCGAAGCCGTGGCCCTGAGACTGGCCGAGGCCGCCTCACCCGCCTGAGGCTGACGGCCCGTATTCAACCCGCCTGGCGATAGCGACACCGACCCCGAGGGAAAGTCCACTTGACAGAAAGGGTTCCGTAGAATTATCCTGTCGTGGAAAGTTGACTTGACTATGACGGTGACGAACCGCGTGAAGGACCTCCGCATCGAGCGCGGCTGGACGCAGAAGGAACTTGCCGACGTAGTCGGGGTCTCCCGCCAGAGCATCAACTCGATCGAGCGGAACCGGTACGTTCCCAGCCTGCCGCTGGCACTGACGTTCGCGCGCGTGTTCGGCCGGCCAACAGACGAGATCTTCACATTGAAGACGACGACATGAAGCCGCGGATCCTGGGTAAGGCGATCGACGAGCGGTTCCTGGACCGCCGCCGTCGCTCGAGCAGCGTGGCCGGGATGGCGAGCGCGGCCCTCGCACTGCTGCTCTTCGAGTACCGCCACTTCGCCGACCACGAATGGGACTGGAACCTCCTGTCCGTGGGCGTCGCGTTCGTCGCCATCAAGCTCTCCATGATGCTGTGGTATCGATTCACCGACTGATTCGACGGGAGGAAATCATGCTGGGCCGGTGCGTTCGTGAAGATTCGAAGTCCATCCTCATGATGGGTATGACTCTGCTCCTGCTGTTCAACTTGTGGCCCCGGTATCTCCCGGTGACGGGGGGCTTATCGGTCGACGGAGTCGATTTCGTCCGCGGCGTCCTGATCGGGGGCGCCATCGCGCTGAATTTGTGGTATGTGCGGCTGAGCGCGCGCGACCGGCCACGACACGACGAATAGTCCCGAATCGCCTGGATTCACAGCCGGTCCCGCGTGCCACTGTCGGGTACCCTGACGCGCGGTATCTTTCCTCCTCAGGCTTTCGCCCGTCCGACAGCCCATCCATCCCGGAGACGCCTCATGGACTGGTCGTTCACCGACGAGCAGAAGGAGCTGCGCCGCACCGCGAAGCGATTCGTCGACGAGGAGCTGCGCCCTGTGGCCGATGCGATCGACAAGAATCACGAAATCCCGCGGACCCTGATCGACAAGATGGCGGAGCTCGGCTTCCTGGGAGTCGTGTATCCGGAGGAGTACGACGGCGTCGGGATGGGCGAGACGGGCTACTGCATCCTGCAGGAGGAGATCAGCCGCGCGTGCGCTTCCACGGCCACGTTCATCGGCGCCCATCAGTCGATCGGCGGGATGACGATCTACAAGTTCGGCAGCAAGGAGCAGAAGAAGAAGTACCTGGCCCCGATGGCGCGCGGCGAGCTGCTCGGCGCGTACGCGCTGACCGAGCCGGAGTCGGGATCCGACGCCATGGGGATGAAGACGACCGCCGTCCGGAAGGGCGACAGGTGGATCGTCAACGGGACGAAGATCTGGATCACCAACGGCGGGCTGGCGGACGTCGTCGCCATGTTCTGCAACGTGAAGGGGGACGGCGATGCGGAATCCGGTCCGGCGGCGTTCATCGTCGAGAAGGGATTCCCCGGGTTCCGGGTCGGCAAGACCGAGGAGAAGATGGGGATCCGCGGCTCGAACACGGTCGAGCTGATCTTCGAGGACATGGAGGTCCCGGCCGAGAACCTGATCGGGAAGATCGGCGATGGCGCGCACTACGCCTTCGGCGTGCTCGACGTCGGGCGGCTCGGGCTGGCGGCCGCAACCCTCGGCGCGGCCAAGGACGCGATCGACCGCTGCGTCGAATATGCGGGGCAGCGCGAAGCCTTCGGCAGGAAGATCCAGGACTTCCAGGCGATCCAGTTCATGCTCGCGGAGATGGCGGCCGACACCTACGCGATCGAGAGCCTGGTCTATCGCACCGCGTGGATGTGCGACCAGGGCATGCGCTTCAGCCGCGAGGCGGCGATCTGCAAGTACTACTGCTCGGAGGCGCTCGACCGGATCGTCGACAAGGCCGTCCAGCTGCACGGCGGAATGGGCTACTCGGCGGAGATGTGGCCCGAGCGCTTCTATCGCGATTCGCGCATCAACCGGATCTTCGAGGGCACGAACGAGATCCAGCGCGTCGTCATCGCGCGCGACGTGCTGAAGAAGGGCGGCTACTGAGCCCGTGGTCCGGTACGGTCTCGCGGCGCTGATCGCCATCGCCCTCCTGACGGCCTGCAGCGAAGAGGACCGGAGGGCTTGGGTCTCGATCCTGCCCCTGCCCGGCGACGAGTCGGACACGACCGCCACGCGCCGGCTGACGGGCGAGATCGCGATCGCGCCCGACTCCGGCGCCGTCCTGATCGGCGCCGACACGCTGTTCACCCGCGCGCGGGTTTCGGGCGCGGGCCCGGACGGCCGGCCTCTCTCGGAGCTGCCGATCGTCGCGGTCGTGCCGTCGCCGGATTCGACCGCCATCGCCTTCGTCAGCGGGGCCGACCGCAGCGTGGTCGGCGTCTGGTCGCGCCGCCGCCAGCTGGCGGGCGTGGCCGAGGTGTATCCCGGGGGCGGCGCCGACGGCCTGACGTGGAGCGCGGATGGCCGCTACCTCGCGCACCGGGGAATGGGCGCGGAGGGTGCCACGCGGGCGGGCGTCTTCGACGTGGTCGAGTTCCGTCCCAAGTCCCATCCGCTCCTGGCTTGGCTCGCGCGTGAGGGCCGGGCCTTCTGGCCGCAGGACTGGATCCACACGGGCAGGCTGCGCCTGCTCGTCGCACCCGGACGGGAGATGGAAGGCGGGCTGGCGTACTCGTGGGAGATCGCGGGGGGCTCGCTGATCCTGGAGTCGCACGTGGAGCCGCTCGCACAGCGGGCCCCGCCGGGCACCACTCTCGAGCCCGGAGGCGTGTTCTCGCTCGACCTCCTGGGCGACGGAGCGCCCGAGACCGTGGCCCTGTTCCGCACGCAGGACGGAATCCCGGGCGCGCTGGTCATGGAGAGCAGAGGCAGCGGGTTTCGCTTGACGGCGTCCGTGCCCCTCGTGCCACCCTCGGCGCTCGGGCTGGAGGAGTGGGACCCGGCGGGTCGCGGGGCGGCGCTCTACCAGGTGGCGACGCTGGCCGGGCGCGCGTGCCTCCTGCTCGACCTGCCTTCGAACTCCGGGCTGCGCGCGATCGGGCTCTTCCGGGCCGGGCCCGATGGAGGGCTCGAGCCGCTGGCCGTCTCGGGCGACGGCGAGGAGCGCCCCGCGATCTTCTTCGACGGAATCTTCGGGGACGTCACGTCGCAGCTCGGCCTCGTAGACCTCGACGCGGACGGCTCGCTGGAAGTCGTGAGCGCGGTGGGCCGCCCGGCGGCCACGCTGGAGCCGGGGATCGACTGGACGGTCGCGCCCTACCGGGCGCGCGCCGACGGCAGGCTCGTGCCCGCGCCCGAGCTCCGCGAGTCGGCGCTGGAGACCGTGCGGCGGGCGACGGGCCGCTGAAGCTGACCAGCGGCTCCGCCGTGGCCATCGCGGTCGTCGCGCTGGCCGCTCTGATCGCGATCCTGCGCATGGTGTGCGTCCCGGTGGGCTCGTTCCGCGAGGCGCTGGACGAGCTCGCGTGGGGTCTTCCCGCCGATTCGGTCGTCGGAATCCTGGGCGAGCCGAACCGGATCTGCGCCAGCGGCGCGGTCGATCACGTCCCGCTCTCCGGCGCGGACACCGCGGCCCTTCGCGAGGCGCTCCGCGCGGCAACGGCCGAGCGGTGGGTCTACACGCGTCGCGGCGCCAGCCGGCCCATCCCACGCGACTCCGACCCGGGCTGCCGCGCGCCGTCCATCGCCACGGAACTCGGCTTCGACACCGTCGGTCGTCTCCGCTGGTACGTCCGCGAGATGGATCAGACCGACCTCGTGCACGACCCCGCGATCATCGTCCCAGCCCCCGAGGGGCGCAATTAGCCACGAAGGCGGATGTGTCTAGGAGCCCGCGATGAGGCGCTGGAAGCGGGGGTTCGTCCGCAGCGATTCGAAGTTGGGGTCGATCCGGAGCCACCCGGGCGAGAGGTAGTACGGGATCTCGAGCAGCGGCTCGAGCTGGTCGAGCGCCTTCTCGGGCTCATTCACGAGCGTGTAGATGCGCGCGAGCTGGTGCTGGTTGTACGGGCCGGAGTACGCATCCCGGGCGATCGGCAGGATCGCCACGCCCCGTTCGCCCTCCCGCATCGCGTCCTCCTTGCGGCCCAGATAGGCGAGCGTGAGCCCGAGGAGGATATGCAGCTGGTCGTCGTCAGGTGCGTCGAGCAGCTGCTCTTCGAAGGCGACACGGGCCGAGTCGGCATAGGTCTGCGCGCGCGCCTGATCGCCGCGGAGCGCGTAGGCCTGGGCGAGCACGAGGCCCCAGGTGCCGCGGTCGCCGAACGCATCGGGATCGAGCCCGACGAGTAGGCGCTGCTGCGCGTCGTCCAGAGCCCAGACCAAGTCCCAGTACGTCGCCGTATAGGCCGCGAGCTCCGCAGGATCCACCCTGGCCCGTATCGCTCGGAGCACCGCCCGGGCGCCGGGCAGGTCTCCCCGGGCGAGCTCGACCATTCCCCTGCCCTCGATGCCGTCGATGCTCGCCGGATCGAGAGCGAGGACGCGGTCGTACGCCGTGGCCGCCTCGGGATAGCGCCGGAGCCAGAGCAGCGCGCGCGCCAGTCGGACGGCCGTAGGCACCGAGCGGGGGTCGAGCGCTTGCGCCCGGGCGAAATGCTCGAGCGCCGCCTCCCAGCGCCCGAGCGTCTGCTCGACGTACGCCGTGGCGGCGAGCAAATCGGCGTCCGATGGCGCGCTGCGCAACCCGGCCGCGTAGACGTCCAGGGCCTTCGCCGCGTCGTTTCGAACGAACGCGTGATAGTCGCCGAGGGCCAGCTGACTCTCGGGCCGGTCGGGGGCGAGCGCCACGGCCCGCTCCGCCGCAGCCTTGGCCCGGGAGTCCCCCGCCGACGTGGGCACGCCGACGGCATAGTAGCGAGAGTGCGCGCGGGCGAGCTGCGCCCATGCCGGGGCGAAGCCGGGGTCGAGGGCGACCGCCTCCTCGAAGAAGTCGATCGCCCTCTGCACCGATAGGGCGTCGGCCGTGCCCAGCGCAGGGGCAGCCTCCACACCCTTCAGGTAGGCGTCGTAGGCGGCGAGATTCGCGGTCGGTGCGGCCGCGAGGGCCTCCCGCTCTTCGGCTCCGAGCGCCACGTCGAGCGCCGCCGCCACGCGACTTGCGATGTCGGCCTGAACGTCGAAGACATCGGTGAGGGCGGCGTCGAACGGCGCCTGCCACCTCGTGGTTGGGGCACGGCCTGACACGACCTCCACCAGCTCGGGGCTCACCCGCACGCGGCTCTGCCCGGCCTCCCGCTTATCCCAGCGCACGTTCCCCACGACGAGGTAGTCCGCCCCCAGCTCGTCGGCGATCTGCTCCAGGGTCTTCGTGCTCTCCTTGTACTCCCCGGAGCTCTGGCTGGCGATGACCTCCAGACCGGGCAGGACCGCGAGCTTGCCGCGGACCTCGTCGGTCATGCCGTCGGCGAAGTACTCGTCCTCGGCCGCGCCGAGGTTCTCGAAGGGCAGCACAGCCAGCACTTTGATGTCGGTCGCGTCGCCCCCGCGATCGGAGTTTCTCCAGGCGAAGAGGATGCCGAGGCCGAGAACGAATCCCAGCGCGAGGGTGGCGAACGCGACCGGGACGCGGCGACGTCGAAGGAACGGCATGAGCGTCCGCAGGAGCGGCGCCTGCCGCGCCCGCTCCCAGAAGCCCGACCGTGGCAGCTCCGGACGCTCACCCGTCACCGCGTACAGCCGCCACTCCCCGGGCACCCCCTTCAGCTCGTGAGCGCCCCGGTCCTCGAAGCTCCACCCCGATCCCGCCACGAAATCCCGGAGCGCCCTCGAGACCAGCACCTCGCCCGGGCCGGCGTGCGCGGCGACTCGGGCGGCGGTATGCACCGCGATGCCCCCGATCGTCCCCTCGATCGACTCCACTTCGCCGGCGTGCAGGCCGGCGCGGATCTCGATCCCCAGACCCCGCACGGCGTCGGAAACGGCCCGCGCGCAGTGGATCGCCGCCTCGGGTCGCTTGAACGTGACGAGGAAGCCGTCGCCGGTCGTGCTCAGCTCGCGGCCGCCGAATCGCCAGAGCTCCTGCCGTACCACTTCGTGATGCCGGCGCAGGAGCTCGCGCCAGCGGCGATCGCCGAGCTCCGCCGCCTTCTCCGTCGAGCCGACGATGTCGGTGAAGAGCACGGTTACGAGATAACGCTGTGACTTCACGACGGATCGCCTCTCATCGATCTCGGGCCAAGACCGTCGGCCGGCCGGGATCCCGTGCGCGACAGGAAAAAAGAGATTAGGGGAAGAAACAAGATGATAGTACGAATGCCGCCGGAGAGCGATTACCTACATTACGTCGTTCAGGGTCCAGTCGTAATCGAGATACTCGATTTTCCACGCCGGATCTCTGGCTGCCGCCGCCGCGTCGCCCGTCAGGTTCCGGATCAGGTACTCGCGCAGCGAACCGGCCGCCCGCTCGAAGTCCCCACGGTACCACTTCAGGATGCGGCTCACGTAGAGGATGCGGCCGGCCGGATCGATCCGGTGCCCCTGGGGGCCGTTGAGGAACGTCCGCGTCTGGAAGTCGAGCTGGGTGTCGAGCCGCGAGGCCTCATAGGGCTCCGCGCGGAGCTTGGGGCATGAGCGCGTCGCGCAGTTGAGCGCGAAGTGGATCCGCTCGTCCCACAGCGGCGGCTCGAAGAGGATCTCCTTCTCGATCTCGTCCAGCGAGCGGACCTTACCGGCGACCGGGTGCTCGCGACGGCTGAAGAACCCACGGAACCGGCCACCGATGAACCCCACGTCGCGCACCGAGTCGATGGGATACCGTTTCAGGGCTCCGGCGATGACCCGTGCGTTGTAGGCGTTGATCCAGAAGGCGCGCTGCTCCTCGACCGTCATCGTTTCCGGCCGGGCCCGCTCCAGCCAATCGAGGTAGCGCCTCCATTCGGGCGGGTTCTCGGTGAACAGCAGGCCATAGCGGACGTCTCCGCCCTCGACGTAACGGGACAGCACCGCGGAATAGTCGTCGCGGGCCGAGGCGGTCGCCCCGGCCTGAGGAAGGGCCGGCCCGGGAAAGAAGGCCAGCACGAGGATTGCCGCCAGCAGTGCACGGGGATGTAGGGCGGTTGCCCGCATGCGGGGAAACAAGGTAAGGGAACGGCCCCGCCGGGTCACGACCCCGTCCGGGCCCCGGTTGACTAAACGACGGGCTCGCCTATCCTACGAGTCATGAGCGATGGGTCCTTCGAAGACGTCACGCA
>DASSBK010000106.1:0-6851 GCA_035698825.1 Gemmatimonadota bacterium | reverse complement strand
ATCGCCGGCGCGTGGAGGATTGGACGTCGGTCACCTCGTTGTCCAAGGGGCTCCGCGAGGAGCTGGAGCGCGCGTTCCGCTTCCCGTCGATCTCCCTCGCGGAGATGCGCGAGTCCACGGACGGGACGCAGAAGTACCTGTGGACGCTCCTCGACGGTGAGGCGGTCGAGTCGGTGATGATCCCCTCGCCGCGGCGCGACACCTTCTGCGTGTCGAGCCAGGCGGGCTGCGCCCTCGCGTGCGCCTTCTGCGCCACGGGCATGATCGGCTACCGGCGGAACCTCACGGTCGGGGAGATCGTCGATCAGGTCCGCCACCTGCAGCGGGAGCGCGAGCCGGCCGGTCACGGCGCCAACCTGGTCTTCATGGGGATGGGCGAGCCGCTTCTCAACTGGGACAATCTGCGGATCGCGCTGCGACTGCTCGTCGACGAGCGCTACTTCGACATCGGCGCACGCCGGATCACGGTTTCGACCGTCGGCCTGCCGGACCGAATCGTCGCCCTCGGAGAGGAGTTTCCGCAGGTGCGGCTCGCCGTGTCCCTGCACGCCGCCACCGACGAGGTGCGCGACACGATCGTGCCCATCAACCGGCGCTACCCCCTGCGACAGCTCCTGGCGGCGTGCCGGCTGTGGTGCGAATCGACGGGGAAGCGAATGACGTTCGAGTACCTCCACCTGCCGGGAGTGAATGACCGGCCCACAGACGTGGCGGCCTTGGCGCGCGCGGTAGAGGGACTTGCCGTACAGGTCAACCTGATGCGGTACAACCCGGTGCCGGGGGCGGACTTCCGGCGCCCGAAAACGGCCGAGACGGTGCGCTTTCGCGACGCCCTCCGACGCGCGACGCGCGTCCCGGTGACCATCCGCCGGAGCCGCGGGCTCGACATCGAAGGCGCCTGCGGGCAGCTGCGCCTGGCGAGGGGCGGGTCGGTGGTCGAGGAAGTCTCGGCGGAGTGACTCCCCGCGTCGGCATCCTCAAGCCCGGGTCCACCTTCCCGGAGATGATCCTCCGCTTCGGGGATTACGACGCCTGGTTCCAGCGCGTCCTCGGCGACGAGGTCGAGTGTCGCGTGTGGGAGACGGGACCGGAGCGCGCGCTTCCGGACCCTGGCGCTGCGGACGGCTGGATCGTCACCGGCGCGCGTGGCTCGGTGGTCGACCCGGTGCCCGAGACCGATCGGGTGCTCGACTGGATCCGCGCGGTGGCGCGGCGGGACGCGCCCCTCCTGGGCGTCTGCTACGGGCATCAGGCGATCTGCCAGGCGCTCGGCGGTCGCGTCGAGCGACACCCGGGCGGATGGGAGATCGGAACCACGGACGTGGAGCTCACCGAGGCGGGTCGCGAGGATCCCCTCTTCGCCGGGCTGCCGGACCGCTTCCGCGTGCAGACGACGCACGAGGATTACGTGGCTCTCCTGCCGCCCGACGCGACGCTCCTGGCGGTCAATTCCCACACCGAGGTGCAGGCGATCGCCGTGGGTCCGCTGGTCCGGGGCGTGCAGTTCCATCCCGAAGTGACGGAGGAGATCGCGCGGGACTTCGTCGCTCGCCGGCGACACCTGCTGAACGCCGACCCCGAGGTGGGCAGCGCGCCGCACGCGGAGGGGATCCTCGGGAACTTCGTCGAAGCGTTCGTGCGGCCGCGCCGCGCGGGCGTCTCCGGGGCCGACTGAGGGATCCCGAGCCGATCGGCGATCCGGTCGAGCGCGACCCCGAAGGCCGCTGGCGTGCGCTTTCGATTCTTGCCACCGCCGTGCTCCTGGCGATGACGACCTGGTTCTCGGCGACCGCCGCGCTCCCTCAGCTCGTCGATCTCTGGAGCCTTTCGGGTTCGGCTTCCGCGTGGCTCACGATCGCGGTCCAGATCGGATTCGTTGTGGGCGCCGTCACCTCCGCGGCGCTGACCCTCTCCGACATTCTGCCGCCGCGCCGGATGATCCTCCTCGGCGCCGTAGGGGCGGCCACGGCCAACGCGCTCCTTTACTTCGCGGACGGCGCCGAGCTCGCGATCCCGCTGCGGCTGGCGACGGGGTTCTTCCTGGCCGGCGTGTACCCGCCCGCGCTCAAGTCGATGGCCACATGGTTCCGCGTGGGACGCGGCACCGGCCTCGGGATCCTGGTCGGCGCACTGACGCTGGGATCGGCGGCGCCGCACCTCATCAACGGGCTGGGCGGCGTCGACTGGCGGATGGTGGTCGTGACGACGTCCGCGCTCACCGTGCTCGGCGGGGTCCTCGCCGAGGTCGCGGGCTCCGAGGGCCCGTGGCCGTTTCCGCGCGCCCGCTTCGATCCGCGTCAGGCGCGGCTCGCGTTCTCGGGACGCGGCGTCCGCCTGGCGTCGCTCGGGTACTTCGGCCACATGTGGGAGCTCTACGCGATGTGGGCCTGGTTCGTGGCGTTCTACGCCGCCGTTCTCGCCGCCCACGGAGATCCGCTGCCAGAGCGGGGCGCGGCGTTCGCGACGTTCGGCGTGATCGGCGCGGGTGGGTTCGGATGCTGGGCGGGAGGCGTGCTCGGCGACCGGTGGGGCCGGACGCGCACCACGATCCTGTCGATGGCGATCTCCGGAGTCTGCGCGCTCACGATCGGGTCGCTGATCGACACGCGTCCGGCGGTGGTGTTGGCGGTCGGGCTCGTGTGGGGGTTCTGGGTCGTCGCCGACTCCGCCCAGTTTTCCACGATCGTGACCGAGGTCGCGGATCAGCGCTACGTGGGGACGGCCGTGACCCTGCAGCTGGCGATCGGCTTCCTGCTGACCGTGGCCACCATCTGGCTGATCCCGGCGGTGGTCGAGCGGGTCGGCTGGCGCTGGGCGTTCGCCGCCCTGGTGCCGGGCCCGGCGCTGGGGTCGATCGCGATGTTCCGGCTCAAGAGATCGGCCGAGGCCGCCCGCATCGCCGGCGGGCGCGGCTGATCCCGCCTCAGAAGTGCTCGCGAACGATGTACCCGGCGAGCCAGATCCCGAGGCCACTTCCGACCAGGCTCACCACGAGGCCGGCATACAGTGACAGCGTCGAGCCCACGGCCCAGCCCAGCCATCCGCCGAGTGTGGCGCCGAGAAGGGCGAGCATCCGTTCCATGGGAGATCCCTCGACGAAGGTCGTCGCGCCGCAGCAGCGCGCAGCGCGAGATTTCGCAAGGATCGGGCCGCGAGAGCGGGTCGGCGGGGTGGAGGTGACCCGAGCTACTCTTGCCAGGGAGTTCGCAGCACGCGGATGATGCACCAGAGCGTCAGGCCGATGATCCCGCCCCACGCCGTGATCAGGAGGATCCATCCGCCGATCGTCATGCGGCGCGCGCCCGCTCGCGCTCCTGCGCGCGCGGGCCCTCCTTGTCCCGCCACGCCCGGCGGATCAGGTAGAAGAAGCCGGCCAGGGACGCGAGCATGAAGATGCGCGCTCCGATGACGAACGGCCGGTTCTCCGCGGGGACGCCATCCATCATGAGCACCGATGGGGCGTTGAGCCACGTCCACGTGAGGAAGATGACGATCATGAGGAGCGGCGTGACCCAGGCCAGCACGAACTTGTAGATCCTCGGCAACCGGATGTCGGCCCCCTTCATGATCTCCGACCAACCTCGATCGATCCCGAAGACCCACGCGAAGAGGATCACCTCGACGGCGCCGAAGACGAACAGCCCGAAGGTTCCCGCCCAGAAGTCGAGCTCGTCCATGTAGGCGTATTCGATGAACAGGACGACGGGCTGGGTGCACAGGAACACCACCGCGCCCAGGAGTGCGACCGCGCGCGACCGTGTGATGCCGAACTCGTCGGCGAGGAACCGGAGCACGACCTGTCCCATGGCGAGCGAGGACGTGATCCCGGCGATGAACAGGAGGAAGAACCAAAGCGCGCCGAACAGGTCCCCGAGGGGGAGTTGCTGGAAGATCACCGGCATCGTGACGAAGCCGAGGTTGTAGGAGCCGCCGGCGGCCAGCTGGGTCGTCGCCGCGACGCCGAAGAAGGCGACCGCCGCGGGGATGGCGATCGTCCCGCCCATGACGACCTCGGCGGTCTCGTTGGTGGCCGAGGTCGAGAGGCCGGAGAGCGCCACGTCGTCCTTGTCGGAGAGATAGGAAGCATAGACGTGGATCGAGCCCATGCCGAGAGAGAGCGTGAAGAAGATCTGTCCGGCCGCCGCCAGCCACACCTGCGGATTCGACAGCGCGGAGAGATCGGGGTTCCAGATGAAGCCGAGCCCGTTGGCGATCGAGTTCTCCGGGATCGCCGGGTCGGGCGTGCCGAGCGTCAGGACCCGCACCATCAGCACGATGGCAAAGAGGAACAGCGCCGGGAGGCCGTAGAGGGCGACCTTCTCGATCCCGCCGCTGAGCCCCCGGTAGAGGAACCAGAGGTTAGCGCCGAGCGTGACTAGGAAGAACCCGTAGGCGAGCCCGGGAAAGATGAAGGCGCCCGTGTCCACGTTCCCGAACATCCCGCTCGCGTGCATCTCGGCGCCCTGGTAGGCCCTGAGGAAGTGCGTCATCTCCTCGATGCCGCCCGTCTCCGGGAAGGCGCCGAAGATCGAGAGCAGGGAGAATCCCAGCGACCAGGACTCCACGTAGGTGTAATAGACCATGACGACGAAGGGCATAAAGATCCCGAGCGCGCCCACGTACTTGGCGACGCGACTCTTCCAGATCGCGTCCAGGATCCCCGGCGTCGAGCCGCTGCCCCGGACGCCGCCGTAGCGGCCGAGCGACCACTCGATCCACATGAGCGGGATGCCGAGCAGGATCAGCGACAGGAAATAGGGGATCATGAACGCGCCGCCACCATTGCTCGCGGCCTGCACGGGGAAGCGCAGGAAGTTCCCGAGCCCGACGGCGTTCCCCGCCATGGCCAGGATCAGCCCTATGCGCGTGCCCCATTGCTCTTTTCCGGCGCTCATCGACAGCCCATGCTATCGAGCCGTTGAACGGCTGTCTAGATGGATGGGACCTAAGGACTCGGCAGGCGTTTCGGAAGGCATGCGACAGAAACTGCCCCGGGGCGGGGCAGGTTGATCGGCTGCGGGTGGGGAAGTATTTTCTCCACCCTTCCAGTACGTTGTGGGCGGCTAGCTCAGCTGGTTAGAGTGCCTGCTTGACATGCAGGAGGTCACAGGTTCGAGTCCTGTGCCGCCCACCACATTTCAGAGAGACAGATCGGCCCGCCGTACACATTGCCACTGCTCAAATGCAGCGCAAATCGCACCGAAACACGTAGAATCAGACGTAGCTTATCGCCGTAAAGATCGCCGCTGAGCTCCCAGCAGGCACACGTCGTGAGAGTCCGATTCGATAGCGCGATACAGAGCTGTGTGGCGGACGGGAATGCGCGGGTGACGGAAGTGTCAAAAGACGTGCTAGCCCGACGATGAGTATGACGACCCTAAGGCCCCGAGTCGCCTGTTTCATCGGGGCTTCGTGGCCGACTGGTTTGGGGCGATCCTGCTTGACGTGCTTGACGCGCGCCCCGCACGAGCAGCCCTTATGCGGGGGTTGTTTCCACCGCGGGCTTCGGTGCCAGCACCTCCACCGACAGCTCGAACGTCCTCTCCTCGTCGGGCTTGAGTGCTCCGACACCGAGCACTTGGCGCGCCATCTCCTGGCCCTGGTCGTCCTTGATCGTGAGCAGGATCGAGTACTCCCACGCCTCGCCGTCGACCGGCGGCCGCAGCGGGCCCTCGACCCGCAGCGGGACGAAGCTCGACCATTCGAGCTGGCCTCCGCGCGGGTCGAATCGCAGGTGGTGCCGGCACGCGGGACAGACCGTCGCGCTCTCGAGGATCGTCGCTTTGCAGAGGGGGCAGGTGCGCGCCTGACCCGGAACGACCCTCCGGCTCATGCGGTGGAGCCGGTCTCCAGCCTCATCCTGGGCGCCCGAGCCGCTTCCTTCTCGCTCCAGCCGAACTCGGCCTGACCGCGCATGCGGGAGCCGGCGGCGACCGTGAGCGAACCGGCCTTGACGTCGCCGTTGATCATGCCGCTCTCGAGCAGCTCCACACGGGAGGCGGATTCGATGTTGCCCTCGAGCTCTCCGCCCACGATGACCGTCCCGGCGCGGACGCTGCCGGTCACCTTGGCGCCCTTTTCGATCGTCAGGTCGCCCTCGACCTGCACGTCTCCCTTGAACTTGCCGACCAGCCGGACGTGTCCGGAGCCCTCGATCTTGCCCTCGATCGTCAGGTCGGCCGCGATCACGGACTCCATCGCCCTGCTTTCCCTCGCGCGGGACGGCTCAGCCGCTCCGGTCGTCGCCGCCGGAGAGGGGCTGAGAGGCTCGGTTCGTGCCTGCGATGCGGAAGGGTCTGAAGACGAGGGATTCTTGGCGGGACTCGGCTCTTTCCAGATGGCCATGACTCGGCTCCTATGAGGGTCCACGGTCGGGAATTCAAGGAAAGGATGATAGCTATAGTCAAACCCCTTGATGCGCAACACGATACTAGGGCTATAGTCAGGCAGCCACCGGTAGGTCCCGCGGGCGGAGGGACTCGGCGTCAGTTCGCGTGAACGGTGATCGTGACGCTGGCGGTGTCGTTGGCGGGGTTGGTATCGGTCTGGTCGGAGCTCACCCGCGCCACGCTGACGATCTGGGCGTCGACGGTGATGACGGTCGAGGCGGACATCCCGGCCGCCTCCGCAGTGATCGTGGCCACGCCCTGGCCGACCGCGGTCACCATTCCGTTCGCGTCGACGGAGGCTACGGACGGCGCGTTCGAGCGCCAGACCGTTTCGAGACCTGCGGGCTCCAGCCCGTCTGGAAGCTCGAGCTCGAGCTGCGTCCGCGCGCCGATGGCTTCCAGCAGCGAGGTGTCCGTCCGGACGGACAGCTCGCCTCCCCCGGGCGCGAGCGGTCCCACGCC
>DASSBK010000105.1:0-14804 GCA_035698825.1 Gemmatimonadota bacterium | reverse complement strand
ACCTCGGCCTGCGTCAGCCCTTCCCAGCGGCCGTGCGACAGCTCGCGCAGGGCGGGCTCGTCGACCGGGGACAGCCCGAGCCGCGTGCCGATGATGCGCGCCGTCTCTCTCGCGCGCGCGAGATCGGACGTGTAGAGGGCGGCCACGGTGCCGTCGAAGCGCCCGGCGAGCGCCTCCGCGACCCGTGCCGCTTCCGCGCGGCCTTCGTCGTTAAGCGACACGTCGCTGCCCACCCCCTGCCACCGGCCCTCTCGGTTGTACTCGGTCTGCCCGTGGCGGACGAGGACCATCCGCGCTTCGTCGGCGGCGATCGCCTCGACCGGAGTCAGATGCCACCCACGAGGAAGGACAGGCCGGCCCGCACTTCCCACAGCTCGGAGTTCCTCCCCGTCGCCACGCCGTCCACCTCATCCTCGTCGATCGTCAGGAAATGCTGCCGCACGGCGGCGTGGAGCGCTCCGTGGCGTCCCAGCGCGCGCTCGACGCCCAGGCCGAACACGAAGCCCGGCCCGCGGTCCTCGCCGTCGTCGCCGTCGACGGACTCGAGGCCGAAGTCGAATGCGGGGTCGGCGGGCCAGCCCCGACCCATCCAGGGCCTGAGCGTCGCGAAGGCGCCGAAGCCGCGGTGGGAGGACTCGAGCCATGCTTCGCCCGAGAGGGTGATCTGGGGTGCGGGACGGAAGCCGGCGCGCGCCCCCGCCACGGAGATCCAGCCCTCCTCCGCGTCCAGGGCGAAGTCGTCGTCGATCCGGAGGGCGCCGGCGAAGGCGGCGAGCTCGAAGGCCGGGCCTCGTTCCTCCTGGGCACCGGCCGGCGAGGCGTGGGCGGCGAGGAGCGCGGCCGTCATGAGGGCCGCCGATCCGGCGGGCGCCGCGATCGGCGTTCCGCGGCGGCTCAGGGCTCCCAGGGGCGGCTCGGCGCCTCGTCGTCCTTGAACCGCTCGCTCCGCATGGCGATCCAGACGAGCAGGGTGACGCCGCCCCACACATAGCCACAGATGAGCACCATCGTGATCCACCCGGCAGGGGTCACGGCTCCCCTCCGATCCGCTCGACAGGCTCCGCCAGGCGGGCCAGGCGGTGGTTGAAGACGATGCAAACGAAGAGGACTACCGCGAACTGGAGCACGACCGTGCCGAGGCTCCAGGGCACGAAGGGATCGAGGCTCGCGGCCCAGCCCTGCTCGGAAATCGTCTGCGAGAACCACCAGACGAGCAGGATCAGCGCCTCGAGCGTGACGACCCAGATGGCGACGTTCCAGACGCGGCCGATCCGCACGTCACTTCCCGCACTGTTGACGAATCGCTCGCGGAAATCATTGATGCCGTAGCGCAGGACCGCGATGCCAAAGAACAGGCCGCTCAGAAGCAGGCCCACACCCCACACGTTGTCCTGGTTCTCGAAGACCGCGAGGGAAAGCGCGCTGGGGATCCCGAGCACGAAACCCGCGACCGCCACCCAGGTGATGGCCCTGCCGCGGGCCATCCCCTTGTCCACGAGGACGCGGGTCGCCAGCTCGACCATCGAGATCAGGCTGGTGAGCGCGGCGAAGAAGAGGGCCAGAAAGAACGCGGCCATGAACAGCCGCCCGGCCGGCATCGCGCCGAAGAGCTGTGGCACCCAGATGAACGTGAGGCCCGTGTTCCCCGCGCCGACGATCTCGGCCGACGCTTCGGGCCGGATCGAGAACACCGTGCAGAGCACCATAATGCCCGCCAGTAGCGAGACCGAGTTGTTCCCGAACCCCAGCACGAAGGCGTTCACGGTCGTGTCCTCGCGGGCCCGCATGTAGATCGCGTACGTGAGCGCTAGGCCCCAGCCCGCGCCCGTGTCCCACGCGTTCTGCGTGAGCGCCTCGAGCCAGACCCGGCTGTTCCCGAGCCCCGCGAGGTCCGGCGTGAACAGGAACGCCAGGCCGCGGATCGCGCCCGGCAGCGTGACGGCGCGGATGGCCAGGATGACGACGAGGATCAGGAGGATCGGCATCATGACGCGGGACGCCTGCTCGATCCCGCGCACGCCGCGCGCGACCACCCAGATCGAGATCCCGAGGGAAATCGCCATCGTGAGCACGGCCCAGGTCGATCCCGCGTAGCTCTCCCACAGCGCGCCCGGCTCTGCACCGGGCAGCTCGCCGACGACCGCCGCCGCGAGATAGCGCAAGGTCCAGCCGGTGACCACGGAGTAATAGAACATGATGAACGTCGCGCAGAGCGCGACCCAGGCCCCCATCCAGGCCCAGCGCTCTCCGATCAGTGTCGCGAACGCGCCGATCGGGCCTCGCCGCGCGGCTTTTCCCATCGCGAACTCGACGAGGAGCAGCGGCACGCTCCACGTCAGCAGGAAGATCGCCCATGGGATCAGGAACGTTCCGCCGCCGTTGGTCGCGGCGATCCGCGGGAAGCGCCAGATGTTGCCGGTGCCGACGGCCATCCCGAGCATGACGAGCAGCATTCCCCACCGGTTCGAGAATGTCCCGCTCCCCTCAGATGCGCTCATCGATCATCTCCATCAGGGGTCCGAAGCCCAGGGACTCCACGCCGAGCCGATCGCGCGCGAGGTCCTCCACCCTCCCCTCCTGCCCCAGCGCCCACAGCTCCGTCAGGAACGGCCCGCTGCGCGGGTTCAGGAACCAGTCCTCGTCGTATCGCTCACGTAGCGCGACGTGCACCGTGCCGGCGAACATCCACGCCCGCAGGTAGCGGACGCAATAGAAATGCGGATCGACGTCCTCGATCCAGAGCTCGCGCGGCGTGCGCGCTCGCGTCGCGTCCGAGAGCCGGGTCGCGTATTCGTTCGCGCGCGCGGGCCCTGGCCCTTCGCCATGCAGCGAGCGCTCGTACGAGAGCTTGGCCGCGTACCGGCGCAGGGCGGCCAGCTCGCGGAACGCGGCGAACCTCAGGTACGCCTCGGGGTCCGCGATCCCCGCGACGCGGCGCAGGAAGGAAGGCAACAGCATCAGGTGATCGAAGGTCATCGCCCACCCCTCCGTCACGCCGTTGTCCCCCATGCGCCGGAACTCCAGCGGCTGCTCCGGATCGACGTTCGCGAAGTGGAGCGCGTGACCGAGCTCGTGCAGGAACGTGCCCCAGTCGTCGTGCCCGCCGTAGGGTTGGAGCACGAGCTTGACCTCGTCGGGGACGCGGATGGTGGCGCAGAACGCCCGCGGCGTCTTCGACGCGCGCTCCTCGATGTCCAGCTCGATGCGGCCGCCCGCCGTCAGGTCGAGCCCCATCGCCGACACCATCCGCTGGATGTCGCGCACCATGGATTCGCCGGGGAAGAGCTGCGCGTACTCCTCGCCGTGGAACATGCGCGACAGGTCGTGCGTCCAGATCTCGCGGAGGTCGACACCGGGCAGCGCGCGGCGGCCGAAGTGGTCGAGGAGGTCGTCGTAGGGATCGGCCGTTTCGGCGAGAAGCGCCGCGGTTGAGGCCTCGAGCTCGTCGAAGTCGATCCCCGAGAGCCGCTCGCAGTAGTCGTCGTAGTCCGTGTCCAGCAGCTCCTGCGCGACCTCGTGCTTGCGGAGCGTCGTCTCCAGGCTGATGGGATTGAGCTCCTTCTCGATCACCTTCAGGCGCGCCTTGTCGAGATCCACCCGCACCCTGCGCTCGGGCTCCTGCCGGATCCGCACCGGCATCCTGCGGTAGGGGATCCTCTCCCCGTTCACTTCCACGACCGCCGACGCCTCCGCGACCAGGTACGCGTCTCGCAGATCCCGGGTCCGATGGCCTTCGATTCCCTCGGCCAGGAACTCGCGCAGGTGCGCGCGCCGGAGATCGTCCCGCGAGTCGTCCTCCGGCGGCTCCACCGCGTGGAACACGTCGGGCTCGAAGAGCGTCGCGTAGCGGTCGTAGATCTCCTCGACCCCCGCCGCGTCGGATCGGCCGGACAGTGCCAGCCACTCGGCGCGCTCCAGGGCCTCGAGGAACGCGTCGATCTCCGCGCGCATGGCCTCGTCGGAGGTGACGATGGTGGGGTCAGCGGGTGTAATTGGGAGCCTCCTTGGTGATCGTGACGTCGTGGGGGTGGCTTTCGATCAATCCGGCCACCGTCACGCGGATGAACTCCGTATCGGCCCGGAGCGCCTCCAGGTCCGCGACGCCGCAGTAGCCCATCCCCTGGCGGAGCCCGCCGATCATCTGGAAGATCGTCTCGCCCACCGGTCCCTTGTACGGGACCCGCCCCTCGATCCCTTCGGGGACGTACTTGCGTCCTTCCACCGGCTGCTCCTGGAAGTAGCGGTCGCCCGACCCCTCGGCCATGGCGCCCACCGAACCCATGCCCCGGTAGACCTTGAACGTCCGGCCTTCCAGGAGCATGGTCTCGCCGGGCGACTCCTCGGTGCCCGCGAACAGCGATCCCATCATCACGCAGTCGGCGCCTGCGGCGATCGCCTTGACGATGTCTCCCGTGTAGCGGATGCCGCCGTCGGCGATCAGCGGCACGTCCGCCTCGCGGCAGACCGAGGCGCAGTCCATGATCGCCGTCAGCTGCGGGACGCCGATCCCCGCGATGATGCGGGTCGTGCAGATCGACCCGGGTCCGATCCCGACCTTGACCGCGGCCACCCCGCGCTCGACGAGCGCGCGCGCGCCGTCCGCCGTCGCCACGTGTCCGGCCACGAGGCGCGCGTCGGGAAAGCCCTCGCGCACCTTCTCGACGGTCCCGAGGACGCTCTCGGAGTGGCCATGCGCGGTATCGACGACGAGCACGTCGACGCCCGCCGCGACCAGGGCGTGCGCGCGCTCCATCGTCTCCCGCCCGATCCCGATCGCCGCCGCGGCGATCAGCCGGCCGCGCTCGTCCTTCGACGCCCGCGGGAAACGCCGGCGCTTGAGGATGTCCTTCACCGTGACGAGCCCCTGGAGGCGCCCGTCGGCGTCGACGATCGGCAGCTTCTCGATCTTGTGGCGTCCCATGATCGCCTCGGCGTCCTCGAGCGTCGTCCCGGCCGGAGCGGTGACCAGCTCTTCGGCCGTCATGACCTCGGCGATGGGACGCGAGCCGTCGGTCTCGAAGAGGAGATCCCGGTTCGTGATGATGCCGAGCACGCGGCCCGCGTCGTCGACCACCGGGACCCCCGAGACCCCGCGGGTCTCCATGAGGCGGCGGGCATCTCGGATCGGGCGATCCGGCCCCAGCGTGTAGGGATTCTGGATCATGCCGCTCTCCGAGCGCTTTACGCGGTCGACCTTGGCCGCCTGCTCGTCGATCGGGAGGTTCTTGTGGATCACCCCCAGGCCGCCTTCGCGAGCCATGGCGATCGCCATCCGGGCGCCGGTGACGGTGTCCATGGCCGCGGAGACGAGCGGGATGTTGAGGTGGACGCCGCGCGCGAAGCGCGTGCGCACGTCTGTATCCTTCGGATGCACCGCGGAGTAGCGCGGCGCCAGGAGAACGTCGTCGAAGGTCAGACCTTCACGGATTGTCTTCGGTCGGTGGGAACGGGTCATCTGCGGCGTTGCGCTCCTCGTGTCTGACCCGTTTTGACCGACCTTTGAAGGCGCCTGCTCGAGGCTCTTCCAACCGGTGTTTCGGAGTGCGGATCCGGCAAGCTAGGAGTGGTGACAGGGGTTGTCAAAGCAGTCGTCGACTCGCGGCGGCGAGCGGTTGCACGGCCTGGGGGGGGCTCCTACCTTCGCGCTTCGAACCAGCGGTCGCTTCCGAGAAAGAGGGCGCTTGTTCAACCGCATCCTGGTTCCCACCGACGGCTCGGAGTCGGCTTCGGCCGCCGCGGGGTACGCCATCCAGCTGGCCACCGCCTTCGATTCCACGCTCGTAGCGATCCACGTCGTCGACGTGCGCCTGATCGAGGGCCCGGTGGTCCAGACGATCGGCTCCATGTGGGGGGACATCCCGCTTCCCGTGCGCCAGGAGGGCGTGACCCGCACCCTGCGGGAGCGGGGCACGGCGCTGCTGGAGGAGTTCGTCGGCCGCGCGCAGGAGGCCGGCCGCCCGGTGGAGACCGCCCTGGAGACGGGCCTCGCCTCGGAGGTGATCGTCGATCGGGCCCGCGGGGTCGACCTGGTCGTGATGGGAAGGCGCGGGGAGTATGCGGACTTCGGCTCGCATGCGGTGGGGGCCACCGTGGCGGCCGTCGCCCGGAGATCCCCACGGCCCGTTCTCGTGTGCCCGCGGGGAAGCGACGCGCTCATGCGCCCGCTCGTCGCCTACGACGGGTCCGATCATGCGACGCGGGCGCTCGAGATCGCCGTCGAGTACGCCGAGACCCGCGGCTGCCCGCTCCACCTGGTCTGCGTACGGGAGGAGATCGACGAGGCCCGCCGGACGCTGGACGAGGCGTCCGACTACGCTCGCGGCCACGCCGTAGAGCCGATCCTTCTGCCGAAGGAGGGCGACGCGGTCCCCGAGCGGATCCTGGAGGCCGCCGGCGATGTCGAGGCGGACTTCCTGGTCATGGGCTCCTTCGGCAAGAGCCGGCTCAAGCAGTTCCTGCTGGGGTCCACGACCGAAACGCTGCTGGAATCCTTCAACCACCCGATCCTTCTGTACCGATGACGATCGTGGGAAATGGCCGATTCCCGACGATCCCCGTAGCACAGCAAGCGAAAGGAATCCAATGACGGAACTCAACCAGACGATCACCCGCCTCGCCCACCTGCCTCCCTCCGCCAACCCCGTCATCTCGTGCTTCGTGAACACCGGCCCCGACGGCCGCGGGCGCCCGACGTTCATGGCCTTCCTCAAGAAGGCCTTCGGCGAGCGGCTGCGGAGCTTCCCCGAGAGGACCGAGGCGGTGCGCCGGATCGAGGCCGACCGCGACCGGATCCTGTCGTTCCTCTCGGACGAGCTGGACCCCTCCGTCAAGTCGGCGTCGATCCATGCCAGCGATGGAGACGGCCTGTGGGAGACGCACACGTTCCGCGCCGAGTTCGACGAGGAGCGGCTCGTCGTCGGTCCTGTGCCGCACCTGTACCCGCTCGTCAAGCTCGCCGATCAGTCCCCGCTCTACGCGGTGTGCGTCGCCGACAGCAAGCAGGCGCGCCTCGTAGTGTGCGGACTGGGAGAGGTCCTGACCGAGGAAGACTTCGCGGGGCCCGAGCCGATCGACAGGACGCGGGTCGCCGGATGGGCGGAGATCCGCTACCAGTCCCGGATCGAGGACCACATCGCCAAGAACGCCCGTGAGATCGTCGAACGATTGACCAGGATCGTCGAGAAGGACGAGGTCGACTACGTGATTCTGGGAGGCGACGAGCGGATCCTGGGCGAGCTCCGGAAGCATCTCACGCCGGCGATCCGCGAGAAGCTGATCGACGAGGAAGCGATCGCCATCGACGCGGCGGCGCACGAGATCCTCAGGCGCACGCTCCAGACCGTGCGCGACACCGAGGCGCGCGACAGCCGGCGGCTCGCGGACCTCGTGATCGACCGGTTCCGCGCGGGCGGGCTGGCGGTGGCGGGCCTCGAGCCGACGATCGAGGCGCTGAACCTCGAGCAGGTCGACCAGCTCCTCCTCGCCGAGGGGTTCAACGGCGACCACGCCGGCTGGCAGTGCCCGCAGTGTCGCGTGCTCGGCGTCGAACCGACGCCCGCCGCCTGCCCGTTCTGTGCCGAGCCGCTCCCCGAGCGGATCGAGCTGCGCGAGGCGATGGTGCGGCGCGCGGAGCGGACGGGCAGGAAGGTCGAGATCGTCGAGAGCCATCCCGGGCTCGAAGCTCTGGACGGCGTGGGCGCGCTGCTCCGCTATCGCGTGTAGCTCGCCTTAGCCGCCGATCTGGCTCATGGTCCCCAGGACGGGGATCGCGCCGTCGGTCAGGTCGGGGTGGGCTTCCCACTTGCGGTCGAGCTCCGTCTGGATCGCGGCGGCGATCTCCTCGTCCGACCCTCCGCCTCGCAGGAGCGGCTTCAGGTCGCACGTCTTCTCGCCGTACAGGCAGTTGACGAAGAACCCGTCGGCGGTGAGGCGCAGCCGGTCGCACGCGCCGCAGAAGTGGTGGCTCACCGCGGTGATGAACCCGACCGTGCCCGCGAAGCCCGGCACCCTCCAGCTCCGCGCGGGGCCGCCATCCCATTCGACCGGAGTCAGCCGGTAGCCGGCGGCCTCGATCCGCTCCCGCGTCTCGTCGCCGGAGACGTACTCGGGCTGGAGCTCGTTGAGCGAGCCGTACGGCATGTACTCGAGGAACCGCACGTCGATCGCGCGGTCCCGCGTCAGCTCGACGAAGGCCGGCGCCTCGTCGTCGTTCATCCCGCGCAGGACGACGCAGTTGAGCTTGAGCGGACGGAACCCTCGCTCCCAGGCGGCCTCGATCCCGGCCCACGTCTCGGCGAACCTGTCGCGTCGCGCGATGCGCGCGAAGGTCGCCGGATCGAGCGAGTCGAGGGAGATGTTGAGCCCCCCGAGGCCCGCCGCGGCGAGCGCGTCGATCTGCCTGGCGAGGAGGAGCGCGTTGGTCGTCATGTGGAGCGAGGCGCCCGGGCAGCGATCGCGGACCATGGCCACGAGTCGCGGCAGGTCCCGCCGCGCGGTCGGCTCGCCGCCCGTGAAGCGGATCTTCGTGACGCCGCGATCGTGGAACACGCCGGCCAGGCGCGCGATCTCCTCGAACGAGAGGATCTCCTCCCGCGCGAGCCACTCGAGTCCCTCCTCCGGCATGCAGTAGCGGCACCGGAGGTTGCACCGATCGGTGACGGAGATCCGCAGGTAGCGGTGCCGCCGTTCGTGGCGGTCGATCCAGGCGCGGTTCGGTGTCGGAGGGGTCATCGCCCTGTAACTTAGATCCCGGCCTTGTTTCCGTCACCGAGGGAGCCGCTTTGATCACGCTCAACACCCTCCAGCCCGACCGCGTACGGGTCGTCACCTTCGACTGCTACGGGACGCTGATCGACTGGGAGACGGGGATCTGGCGGGCCTTCAGCGAGGCCGCGCGCCACGACGGGGTCACCCTCGACCGCGATCGATTGATCGAGGCCTACCACGCGGTCGAGCCGGAAGTCGAGGGCGGGGATTTCCGGCCCTACAGGGACGTGCTCGCGGAAACCGCGCGCCGGGTGGCTGCCCGCTGCGGCTGGACGATCTCCGCCGACCGCGCCGCCTTCCTGCCCCGGAGCCTCGGCGAGTGGCCCCCGTTCGCCGACACCAATCCCGCCCTCGATCGCCTCGCCGGCCGCGTGCGCCTGGGCATCCTCTCCAACGTCGACGAGGACCTGCTGGACCTCACCCGGGAGCGGCTATCCGTGGACTTCGACTTCTGGGTGACGGCGGACAGGGTGGAGTCGTACAAGCCGGACCTCGCGCACTTCGAGGCCGCGCGCCCCTACGTCGGCGATCCCGCGGGCTGGGTCCACGTGGCGCAGAGCCTCTTCCACGACGTGGCGCCCGCCAACTGCGTCTCGGTTCCGGTCGTGTGGGTGAATCGCAAGGGCGAGGAACGTCCCGTGGACGGACCGCTGCCGGATCGCGAGGTCCCCGATCTCGCCTCGCTCGCCGACTGGCTGGTAGGATGACCCCGGCACCCGGGGTCCGGCGAACCGCGGGCTATTGGGCCGGCGGGAGGGAATCCGGCGCGAACTCGACGCCCATCTCCTCGGCCACTCCCAGGAGCCGCTTGACGTGCTCGATGCGGGCCGAGGCGGCGCGCAGCGAATCGGCCGCGCCGGCGGTGTCCGCATTCGCGAGCGCGCTCGCGGCGGCGTCGCGGGTGGATCGCGCGGCGTCGAGCACGGCGCGCGGATCGGGGTCGGCGGGATCGGGGGAAGTCCAGCCCGGGTTCGCCGCGAGGTACTCTTCGAGTCCCAGGATCTCGTGGTCGAGCGTCTCCAGCTCGAGCTGCATCTCCTCGGCGGAATCGAACGCGATCTCGTCTGTGGAGGCGGGCGGTGCGTCCGCGCCCGCGTCGGGGGCGTCCCCGGACGGACCAGCGCAGGAGAGGAGCGCCCCGAGCCCGGCGAGGGCGCACCGGCTCCTCGCCGATCTGGCCGTGGAAGTCACCAGCGCCATCGGCACCTCAGGTCTGCGCCGACCGCTCCAGTGCCTCGAGGATCTCGCTCTTCTTGTACCGACGACGGCGGGTGGGCGTATAGTAGACCTTGACCCCGTATTCTCCCAGGCGACCGTTCTTCTCGAGCCGGCGGAGCGTGCTGATCGACACGCCGAGCAGGCGCGCCGCCGCGCCGATGCGCAGGAAGACGGGCTCCTGGGTATCGTTCTTGGGCATCGGGAGTTCCTTTCGTCAGGGATGCGGGGACGGGCGGTTCCAGGCCCGTCCGGGTCGTAGTGTATACCACCTGACCTATTCCGGTCAATCGAGCGACATCATGGGCGTTAAGGACCGAACGGCGGGGCCTGTTCTCCTCTCGGTCGTCGTCCCGCTCCGGGACGAGGCCCCCAACCTGCGGGCCCTGCACGCGGAGGTCGCGGCCGCCTTCGAGGGGATCGAGGGGTGGGAGATGGTGTTCGTGGACGATGGGTCCACCGATGACGGTCCGGACGTTCTCCGGCAGCTGGCGCGGGAGGATCCCCGCGTGCGCGTCGTGACGCTCGTCCGGGGCTACGGCCAGTCTACGGCGCTCGTGGCCGGCGCGGAGGCGGCGCGCGGCGAGTGGGTCGGCACGCTGGACGCCGACTGCCAGAACGATCCCCGGGACCTGCTCGCCCTCTGGCAAGAGGCCCGGGAAGGCGCGGCCGACGTGATCACGGGAGTCCGAACGCGCCGGGCCGATAGCTGGGTGCGCCGCGCTTCCTCCCGGGTCGCCAATTCCGTCCGCAACCGCATGAGCGGGGACCGGATCACCGACGTCGGCTGCTCGGTGCGGGTCTTCCCGCGACGCGCGCTCCTCGAGGCCGTCCGCTTCGAGGGCATGCACCGCTTCCTTCCGACCTTGTTCCGGCTGGCGGGCTACACGGTCGTCGAGCGCCCGGTCGGGCACCGGGCCCGGCACGCGGGGCGCTCGAAGTACGGCATCCACAACCGGCTCTGGCGCGGGATCGCGGACCTCTACGTCGTCCGGCGGCTCGTCCGCAGGCAGGTGCGGTACGACCTCCGCGACGGGGACGGGGCCTGACGTGCAGGCCGAGGCGTGGCTGGCGATCGGCTTTCTCGGCCAGGCGTGCTTCTTCTCGCGCTTCCTGGTCCAGTGGCTGGCCAGCGAGCGTGCCGGCCGGAGCGTCATCCCCCGCGCGTTCTGGTATCTGTCGATCGCAGGCGGCGCGATCGTCCTCACGTACGCGATCTGGCGCCGCGACCCGGTCTTCATCCTCGGGCAGAGCGTGGGCCTGTTCGTTTACCTGCGGAACCTGGTCCTGCTTCGCCGCGAGAAACCGCGGCCATGAGGGGCTGGCTGCCCGACTTCCTCGCTCGGCGGCCGCTGCTCCCGCTTCTCGTCCTCGCGCTCACGGTCCTTCTCTGGCATCTCGGATCCTACGGGCTGTGGGAATCCACCGAGGCCCGCTACGCCGAGATCGCCGCGCGTATGGTCCGAAGCGGCGACTGGCTCACACCGCGCTTCAACGGAATCGCGCACTTCGACAAGCCGCCGTTGGCGTACTGGGCGTCGGCGGCCTCGATGTCGTTGGTGGGGATCGACGAGCTGGGCGCGCGGCTCCCCCTGGTTCTCGCTTCCCTCGCGACCCTGGCGGTCGTCTACGCGGCGGCCTCGGCCACCATGTGCCCCCGCGCCGCGCAGTATGCATTCCTGGTTCTGCTGTCCTCCCCGATGTGGTTCGCGCTCTCCCGCAGCCTGACGACGGACCTCTACCTGACCCTGTGGATCGTGATCGCGGTCGAGGCCGCGCGCCGCGGCACGCGCCCGGGTGGTAGACGCGCCTGGCGCGTCGCGGCGTGGGCGGCGCTCGGCCTCGGGTTCATGACCAAGGGCCCCGTCGTCTTCCTGTGGACGGCCCTGCCGCTACTGGCATGGGCCGCCTGGACCGGCTCGTGGCGTCGGGTCGCGCGGCTCGCCGAGCCGCTCGGGGCGGCGGCGTTCGCGATCCTCGCGCTTCCATGGTATCTCATCGAGACGTCGCGCCATCCGGGCCTCGCGGGCTACTGGCTGGGCCGCCAGGTCGAGGGTCGCATGGTCGCGCCCTACGGGGGCGAGCGGGAACCGTGGTGGATTTACGGCCTGGTTCTCCTCTGGGCGGCGTGGGTGTGGATCGTGCCCGCCGTGGCCGCACTCTGGCACTGGGCGGGGAGGCGGGAACGGACGGACGGCCGCTTTCTGGTGGCCTGGGTGGTCGTCCCTCTCGTCGCCTTCACCCTCTTCCCGACCAAGCGCGCCAACTACCTCCTGCCCGCGCTGCCGGCAATCGCCATGGCCGCCGGATGGTGGTGGGACCGGGCGCTGGCCGGCCTCGCGCCCGGAGACCGCGCAATCCCGCGTCTCCTGGCGATCGGGGTGGGGACGTTGGGCGTGGCGTTCCTCGCCGCAGGCCTCGTCGCCGATGAGCTGCCGGCCACGGTGAAGTCCCTGGGGTGGCTCATGGCGCCCCCGTTCCTGCTGGGCTCGTGGGCCGCGTGGACGGCGGCGCGCCGCGGGCGAATCGAGGCCACGTTCGCGGCCTGCCTGCTGCCGCTCCTGGGTCTCTACCTCTGTCTCGTGACCGCGCTCGGACACCCGCGCGTCGAGGCCTGGTCGAAGATCTCCCGCCCGCTGATCCGCGAGATCGCGGCTCATCGCCATGCCGGCGAGCCGATCGTCAACTACCACGTGTGGCTGCGAGCGATCCCGTTCTACCTCGGCGAGCGCGTGATCACGGTCTCGGACGAGGGCCGGGTGACGACGTTCGAGGAGGACGACACGTGGCGGGAGTACGTGTTCACCGCCGACAGCAGCTTCTACCGCATGCTGGCGGGACCCGAACGCGTGCTGGCCGTCGTGCGCGACACCGAGGTCGACGACATCGAGGCGGCGCTCGGGGGCCCGGTCGCCGTTCTCGCGACCGACGCCCGCCACGCGCTGATCACCAACCGACCGACCGCCGAGGAGCGGACCGCTGTCGGTGTCATCGGGATGTGATGCCTACCCGTAGCCCAGCTCGTCGAGCTTGTCCTCGTCCATGCCGAAGAAATGGCCGATCTCGTGGAGGACGGTGACCCGCACCTCCTCGACGATCTCCTCCTCCGATTCGGCCCACTCGAGGAGCGGCCGGCGGAAGATCGTGATCGAGTCGGGCAGGAGCACGTCGTCGAACCCACGCTCGGTCAGCGGGATGCCCTCGTAGAGGCCGAAGAGGGTGTCCTCGGGATCGTCGGGGTCCATGCCCATGGATTCGAGGAGCTCCCGATCGGGCTCCTCCGCGATGACCACGCTCACGTTCTCCATGTGGTCGTGGAACATCTCGGGGAGCCGGTCGAGTGCGCGCGCGACCAGCTTCTCGAAGCGCGCCGGTGACAGGGACAGCATGACTGTGGTCGGGGGGCGGGGCCGCGGGGCCCCGCCCGGTTCGTCGGTCAGACGGTGGCGGGGCCGGCGCCCATGATCTTGTCGGCGAACTGCGCGATGAAAGGCATCCGCCACATGCGCCCCGAGTAGCCCTTGATCAGGCAGACGACCCACAGGATCACGCCGCCGATGAACACCACGATGTAAATCAGAAACCCGATGATCGTCCCGATGATCGGCAAGATGGCGGAGAGCACCATCGAGAGCACGGTGAGCGCGATCCAGATCACGATCCACGCCACCCCGAAGACGATCGACTGCGCGGCGTGCCACCGCACCACCTGATTCGACTTCTCGATCAGGAAGAAGATGATGCCCGTGATCGGCGGAACCAGGTAGGCGAGCAGGCCCGCCAGCTTGGGGTCCATGCCGCTCGACTGCGTCGAACCCGCACTGTACTCCATCGTGCCTCCGATGCGGTGGGGGGAAGTTGGAACCGCGGCTGAATATAGCGAAAAGCCGGGGGACCCGGCCCCGTGTTCGATCGGACGCTAAGGGCGGAACTGGTCCAGGACCGAGTCCATCTCGGCCGGCCCGCGCTTCCCCGCCTTCTCGCGCAGGAACCCGAGCCGCTCCTCGTAGGTCGGGCGCTCCTGGCGCCAGATGATTCCGAACGACATGTCGTAGATGTCGGTCTGGCTGGCGATCTCCCAGGCGGAGCCCCAGTCCGAGGTGTCGTGGTCGTTGCCGTCCGTGTTCAGCCAGCGCGCCCGCTCGCGGATCGTCTTGAATTGCTCGTTGCCGCGGAAGGTGACGCACGGCGGGATCGACTGGATGAACGCGAAGCCCGGATGGCGGAACGCCTCCAGGATCATTTCGGCATGGTGGTTGACGTTGCCGCTGAAGGCGCGCGCCACGAACGATGCGCCGTAGGCCATGGCCAGGGTGGCCGGATTGACCGGCGCTTCGATCGAGCCGAAGCGGGTGGTCGTCGTCACGTCGCCGAGCGGGGTCGTCGGCGAGAACTGGCCCTTGGTCAGCCCGTAGACTTGGTTGTCGAACATCAGGTACGTGATGTCGGGGTTCCGCCGGGCGGCGTGCGGGAAGTGGCCGGCCCCGATCGCGAGCCCATCGCCGTCGCCACCGGCAGCGAACACGAGCAGGTCGGGGCGCGTCAGCTTCAAACCCGTGGCCAGCGGCAGCACGCGGCCGTGGAGCGCGTTGAAACCGTAGCCGCTGACGTATCCCGGCAGCCGGCCCGCGCACCCGATCCCCGTGAGGACCGCCACGTTCTCGGGCGCGACCTGGACCTCGGACAGCGCCTTGGTCAGCGCCGCGAGGACGCCGAAGTCGCCGCAGCCGGGGCACCAGATGGGCTTGAGCTCGGTCTTGAAGTCCTTCGCGGAGAGCTTGGCCTCCGCGCGAGGGATGCCGGCCAGGGCGGTCGCCACGCTA
>DASSBK010000104.1:0-4284 GCA_035698825.1 Gemmatimonadota bacterium | reverse complement strand
GGCGCCGCGGGACCCGGAAGCGCTCGACAGGATCCGCGAGCGCGCGCTCCGCCTCCTCGCCCGCCGCGAGCACGGCGTCAAGGAGCTGGGCGAGAAGCTCATGCGCCGGGCGGGGACCCACCCCGAAGACGTCCGCGAAATCGTCCAGGAGCTCGCCGACCGGGAGCTCGTCTCCGACCGCCGCTACGCCGAGGCATTCGCCCGCGACGCGGTCCGGCTCAAGCCCCGCGCGCGGCGGCTCCTGGTCGGGGAGCTCGTGGCGCGGGGCGTTCCGGCGCCGCTCGCCGGCCGGGCGGTCGACGCCATCTTCGCGGAGGAGGAGGTCGACGACGCCGCCCTCGCCCGCCGGCTCGCCGAGGCGTATCTCCCGCGCATCGCGGGCCGGTCCGACGCGGCCCGCTGGCGCCGGCTCGCCGGGTACCTCCAGCGGCGCGGCTACGACAACGAGCGGATCTACGAGGTCTGCTCGGCGGTCCTCCCCGAGATCGAACCGGGCGCCGATTGAGCCGCAAGCCCGATCGCAGCCGGTTCCGGCCGCGCGAGCGGGAGCTCATCGATCGCCTGACGACGCCGCGCGTGGTGCAGGACTGGCTCCGGTCGCTCCGCTACAACGTCGAGCTTCGCGGGCCCACCGCCCGCACGTTCCGGGGAGTGGTCCGGCGCGGGAGCGCGCACTGCCTGGAGGGCGCGATGGCGGCGGCCACGATCCTCGAGCAGCACGGCGATCCGCCGATCGTCCTCGACCTCGCGTCCCAGGACAGGCTCGACCACGTGCTGCTCCTCTACCGGCGGGACGGACGCTGGGGGGCGATCGGCAAGTCGCGCGACCCCGCGCTCGGTGGGAGGAAGCCCGTGTTCCGCACGATCCGCGACTTGGCCTGGAGCTACGTCGACCCCTACGTCGACGAGACCGGTCGTGTCATGGGATTCCAGGTGTTCGACCTGGACCGGCTCACGCGCGCCGACTGGCGGCTCGGCGACGACGACGTGTGGCCGGTCGAGCGCGCCATGTTCGCCGCGGACCACGAGCCGCTGAAGGCATCCGACCGGCGGCACGAGCGCGCGCTGCGCCGCTACCGAGCGTACCGCGCGCGCTACCCGCACGGGATCGCCACGGACTACAGCGGCTGGGAGCGGTGGCTGTAAGGACATAGGGCAGTCGAGGGCCGCGAACCGCCGCGTTGGTGCGCGGCTTCCGGGGCGCCGGTAGCTTTACGGGCTCATGACTGGTCACGAGATCCGCCGCCGGTTCCTCGACTACTTCGCGTCGCGCTCGCACGAGCCGGTCGCCTCGTCCCCGCTCGTCCCTCAGGACGACCCCACGCTCCTGTTCGTGAATGCGGGAATGGTCCAGTTCAAGGACGTGTTCACGGGCGCGCGCAAGGTCCCGTACAACCGGGCGGTCACGGCGCAGAAGTGCCTGCGGGTCTCGGGCAAGCACAATGACTTCGAGAACGTCGGCTACACGCCCCGACACCACACGTTCTTCGAGATGCTCGGGAACTTCTCGTTCGGCGACTACTTCAAGCGGGACGCGATCGCGTTCGCGTGGGAGTTCCTCACCGATGATCTCGGGCTTCCCGCCGACCGGCTGTGGGCCACGGTCCATCGCGACGACGACGAGGCGGGGGCGCTCTGGCCGGAGGTCACGCCGATTCCGGACGCGCGCGTCCTGCGGCTCGGCGACGAGAGCAACTTCTGGGCGATGGGGGAGACCGGCCCCTGCGGACCGTGCTCGGAGATCTTCTGGGACTTCGGGCCGGAACACGGGGAGGGCACTCCCGCCGACAACGAGGAGCGCTTCCTCGAGATCTGGAATCTCGTGTTCATGCAGTTCGACCGCTCGGCGGACGGCACGCTGACGCCGCTGCCCGAGCCCTCCGTCGACACCGGCATGGGACTCGAGCGGATCGCGGCTGTCGTCCAGGGGAAGTACTCCAACTACGAGAGCGATCTCTTCACGCCGATCCTGGCTGCGATCGCGGCGCGGATCGGGCGCGCGTACGATGCCGAGGGCGAGACCGGCGTATCGTTCCGCGTGCTCGCCGACCACGTGCGCGCCGCTTCCTTCCTGATCGCCGACGGCGTCTATCCCTCGAACGAGGGCCGGGGCTATGTGCTCCGGCGGATCATCCGCCGCGCGGTGCGCCACTACTGGCTCCTCGACGTCCATGCGCCGGTCCTGTGCGACGTGGCGCCCGCGGTGGTATCGGAGATGGGCACGGCGTACGGTGAGCTGCAAGACCAGGGATCCCGCATCGTGACGATCCTGCGTGCCGAGGAGGAGCGGTTCCTTCTCACGATCGACCGCGGGATGGGGATCCTCGACGAGGAGCTGGGCAAGCTCTCGCCCGGCAAGCCGGTGCCGGGCGACGTCGTCTTCCGCCTCTACGACACGTACGGGTTCCCGCCCGACCTCACCGAGCTGATCGCGCGCGAGCGCGGGCACGGCATCGACCACGCGGGTTACGCCACGGCGATGGAGGGCCAGCGTGAGCAGTCGCGCGCGGGGAGTCAGTTCGTTACGCCCGGAACCGCCGAGATCACGATCACGGGACACCCACCGGAAGCGTTGATCGGCCGCGCCGATCCATCAACAACCACGTTTGTCGGCTATGACAGACTGGACGTGGACACGGGGATCGAAGCCGTCGAGGAGGCTGACGGTCGACTGTGGCTCCTTCTGCGGGAGAGCCCTTTCTACGCCACGGGTGGGGGACAGGTAGCCGACACGGGCACGATCGAAGGCAAGGGGTTCCTCCTGCGCGTCGTCGATGTGCGCCGCGCGGGAGAGGTGTTCCTCCCCGTGGCGGAGCTGGTCGAAGGCGATCGCTCCAGGGTGGTCGAAGGCGCGCCGGTTCGCGCGACGGTCGACAAGGAGCGCCGAGCCGAGATCGAGCGACATCACACGGTGACCCACGTCCTGCACGCGATCCTGCGCGCGCGGATCGGCGATCACGTGCGGCAGGCGGGATCGCTGGTCGCGCCGGAGCGGATGCGGTTCGACTTCTCGAGCCCGACTCCGCTCGGCCCGGACGAGCTCGAAGCCATCGAGGACGAGGCCAACCGCTGGGTGCTCGCCGATCTGCCGGTGACCAAGGAGATCGTCCCGATCGCCGAGGCGCGCGCACGGGGCGCGATGGCCCTCTTCGGCGAGAAGTACGGAGATACGGTACGCGTCGTCACGATCGGCGACGGCGTCTCCGTCGAGCTCTGCGGCGGGTGCCACGTCGAACGGACGGGGGAGATCGGCGCGGTCCGGATCGTCTCGGAATCGAGCGCCGCGGCGGGGGTCCGGCGGATCGAGGTGGTGACCGGTATGCGCGCGCTCGAGGAGACGCGGCGCAGGGAATCGCTCCTGGCCGAAGCCGCGGCGAAGCTCCGCGTCTCGCCGGAAGAGCTCCCGGCGCGGATCGAGCGGCTCCTCGAGGAGAAGCGGGAGGCCGAGCGGAGCCTCGATGCGGCGAGGAAGCAGGCGCTCCCCGGTGGCGGCGATGCCGAACGCACCACCACCGTCGACGGCTTCCAGGTGCTGACGCTCCGCGCGCACCCCGTGTCGATGGACGACCTCCGCGCGATCGGCGACGCGGTGCGGAACAGGCTCGCGTCGGGCGTCGGCGTGATCGGCGCCGAGATGGAGGGGAAAGCGCATCTCCTCACGGTCGTGACCGACGACCTGATCAAGGCCGGCAGGCTGGACGCGCCGCGCGTCGTCCGCGAGCTCGCGGCGTTCATCGGCGGCGGCGGCGGTGGCAAGAAGCACATGGCGCAGGCGGGGGGGAAGGACGTCGGACGGATCGACGAGGCGCTCGAGCGGGCGCCCGCGATCGTCGGCGGGCTGGTGAACGGGTGAGGAACGCGAGGAGCGCCGCGCCGCCGGCGGCCGTTGACGCCTTCGCCGAGGCGCTCGCGAGCTGGCTGTCCGCGTTCACGATGCCCCAGGAGCTCTCGGCGGAGATGGCTTCGTCGTGCTCGGCAGGCGCGCCGTGGGCGGCCGCGCTGGCGGGCACGTCGGTCAGGCGCGCCGGGTGGCCGGAGCGGGAGGCGCTCGCCTGGGGCATCGCGATCGGCGCGCTGGCGGGCGCGCTGGAAGCGGCGCGCCGGAGCCTCGAAGCGAGCGACGAACGCGAGGAGGATGCGGGTGAAAGCGGCAGCGCGCCAACCGGGGACGCGAAGCCGCCCAGGACGGCGGACGGCCCGGCGCTTCCGCTCCTCGCGTCCGACGGGCTGATCGCCGGCGCGCACGAGGCGCTGTCCTCGCTCGACGCGTCGCGGCTCGGCCTC
>DASSBK010000103.1:0-6978 GCA_035698825.1 Gemmatimonadota bacterium | reverse complement strand
GGGACGCTGGGCGTGGCGATGGCGGGCCGCTCGGCCTTCGCCGAGCGCGTGGCCGCGCTTCTCGACGGCCGCCGCGCGCGTGGCGTGCTGACGGGCGCGCTCCTGGCCCGGTCCGGAATCGCGGCGGCCTGCCTCGTGGTCCCGTTGGCGGCGCTCCACCCCGGCGGGAAGGACCCGGCGGAGGAGCTTCCCGGGCAGATCGTGGGACCGCCGCCCAGCGCGAACGCCAGGGCCGCCGGCGCGCTGCCACCGTCCGCGCGGTCGCCGCGATCCGAGAGCCCGGCGCCCGCCCACACGCCGCAACCGGCGCCGGAACACGAGACCCGGAAGTCGCGCGCCGGGCGCACGGCGCCCCGGACCGTCGTGCTCCTGCATGCCCCGGCCGTACACGCGGTCTTCCGCACGGTCGGCTCGGGCCCGGACCCCGAGATGGTCGTCGTCCCCGACGCGGCGAGCGGCCACTCCAAGGAATGCAGCGATTCGAGCACGCCGCCGGTTCGAAACGCCGCCAGCCCCGCGGACTCCGATCTCGTCTGGATCTCGTCCGGCGGCGCGACACCCTAGAGAGAACGAACGATAACGCCTCGACGGAGAGTGAGAATGCGCTCGATAGCAACAAATATACTCGTTCTAACGTTCTCGGTCGTCGCGGTCGGCGTGGCCCAGCCCTCTCAGGACGTCGCGCAGACATCCTCCTCGCCGGACGGCGGACGCGACCGCCTCACGGTGGAGGCGGTGCGGGTGCGAAGCGGCACGCCGGAGATCGATGGGCGGCTGGACGAGGAGGCCTGGCAGAGCGCCCGCTGGATCGATGATTTCCACCAGAAGGAGCCCGATTACGGGCAAGACCCCAAGAACCCGACGGAGATCGCATTCCTGTTCGACGATGGCGCCCTCTACGTGGGCGTGCGCGCGCACAGCCAGAGTCGCGAGATCATCAACGACCTGATGACGCGGCGCGACGAGATGGGCAACGGCGAGGTGCTCGTGGTCTCGCTCGACACCTACCTCGACCGCCGCACCGCCTACACCTTCGGCGTCACCGCGGCCGGCGTGCGGATCGACTACTTCCATCCGATCGACCACGAATACGAGCGCGACATGACGTTCGATCCGGTATGGGAGGCGGAGACGGAGATCGGGGAGAGCGGGTGGACGGCCGAGATGCGGATTCCCTTCTCGCAGCTTCGCTTCAACGGCGGAGAGGACCTCCGGTGGGGCGTCAACATCAATCGCTGGGTGCCCTCGGTCAACGAGGACTCCTACCTGGTGCTGATCCCGCGGGGAGAAGCCGGCTGGTCGTCCCGCATGGCGGACCTGGTCGGGCTCGAATCCATCCCCTCGTCGCGGCGCATCGAGGTCATGCCGTACGTGGCCAGCTCGGCGACGTTCACCAGCGAGGCGCTCTTCGATCAGGACGACCCCTTCCGGGACGGCAGCGACATGGACGCGCGCCTGGGGCTCGATTTCAAGATGGGACTGGGGCCGAACCTCACCCTCGACGCGACACTGAACCCGGACTTCGGACAGGTCGAGGCCGATCCGGCCGAGGTCAACCTGACGGCGTTCGAAACGTTCTTCGAGGAGCGGCGCCCCTTCTTCACCGCCGGCCAGGACCATTTCGAGACCAACGGGCCGACCTTCTTCTACTCGCGCCGCGTGGGGGCTTCACCGCACGGCCAGGCCGATGGGGACTTCGTCGACACGCCGCGGACCACCACGATCCTGGGCGCGGCGAAACTGACGGGCCGGCTGCAGTCGGGTCTGAGCGTGGGTGCCCTGGCCGCGATCACGGACGAGGAGCAGGCCCGCGCGTTCGACCTGAACACGCAGTCCACCGAGGACGTACGTGTCGAGCCGCGCACGTCCTTCGGCGTCCTTCGTCTACAGCAGCAGTTCGGCGAGGACGCCTCGACGCTGGGATTCACGATGACCGGCATGAAGCGGGACGTCGACGCGGATGACCCTCTTTCGGGGATCCTCACCGAGAACGCGTTCGCCGGCGGGCTGGACTGGAACAAGCGCTGGAACGGCGGGGAGTACGAGCTTCTGGGCCACGCCGGCTACAGCTGGGTGGGAGGAGACTCGCTCGCGATCGCGCGCCTGCAGCAGCGGAGCGCCCACTTCTTCCAGCGGCCGGACGCCCCGCACGTCGAATTCGACCCGTCCCGAACGTCCCTGTCGGGCTGGTCGGCCGCCTTGCGCGGCGGAAAGCGCAGCGGCACCTGGGTCTGGAACGGGGGGTTGTGGATGGACTCGCCGGGCTTCGAGATCAACGACGTGGGACAGCTGGGCCGCGCGGACGACGTCGCCGGCTGGACCCACATCGAGTACAACGAAAGGGAGCCGGGCGAGCATTTCCGCAACTGGAACGTCGGCGTCTTCCAGAATGCCAACTGGAACTTCGACGGCGTGCATCGCTTCCAGAACCTGGGCGTGTTCACCAACTACACGCTGGCGAACTACTGGCACGGGTTCTTCGAGCACGGCTGGGACACGCCGACCCAGTCCGACAACGCCACGCGCGGGGGGCCGTACATGGAGCTGCCCGGCGGGTGGTGGGTGGCGGGGGGGATCTTCAGCAACGGGACGAAGCCGACCCGCTACGGGATCCGCTCGACGACCTGGCAGGACAACCTCGGCGGCTGGAATTGGAGAGTCGATCCGGAGTTCACGACGCAGCCGACAGACCGTCTGACGCTGTCGTTCGAGCCGCGCTACGTCCGGACCCACGAGCCGCGCCAGTTCATCACCTCGCGGAGCGGCGGCCTGGAAGCCACCTTCGGGCGCCGCTACATCTTCGGCCTGATCGACCAGAGCGAGATCGCGATCCCGCTGCGGGTGAACTACTCGTTCACGCCGGAAACGAGCCTGGAGCTCTATGCCGAGCCGTTCGCGGCCTCCGGGCGCTATTCCGACATCGGCGAGCTGGCCGCGCCGAAGACCAACGATCTGCGCGTCTACGGCGAGGCCGAGGGAACGAGTCTCAACCGCGACGAGGACTCCGGCAATTACACGTTCACCGACGGCGAGTCGCAGGTCGAGCTGCAGAACCCGGACTTCGACGTCCTTTCGTTCCGCTCCAACATGGTGCTGCGCTGGGAGTGGCGGCCGGGAAGCACGTTCTTCCTCGTGTGGCAGCAGAACCGCTCCGCGTCGGACGACGAGGGAAGGTTCGTCCGTCCGACCAACCTGTACGATTCGCTTACGGCGGACGGGGAGAACGTGCTCGCCGTGAAGTTCACCTACTGGCTCCCGATGTAGGTTCGGTCGATGAAAACGGGCCACCGGTTGCCGGCTTCGGCGTGATCTCTCCGCGGATCTCCTCGTTGTTTCGGGTCTCCTCCTGATCGCTGTCCCCCTGCCTGCCCCTTGAACGAGGGGTGGGCGGGGGGCGTCCTCGGCCCGGGCGGCCATGCCGGCCCCGACAGCCGCCCGCCATCGCCCGTTGACGCGCCCCCGCCAGGGCGCCCAGCTTCCCCCTGGACCATTCATCGCCCGGAGGATCCCGATGCATCGCACGTCCGCCTTTTTCGCGCTCTTCCTTTCGCTCGTCGCGGTTGTGGCGATCGGCCGGCCCGCGCTCGCTCAACAGGAACCGGCTGCCGATGCCGCGCCCCCGGCAGCCGCTCCGGCGGACGTGGAGTCGATCGACGCGATCATCGCCGCCCTCTACGACGTGATCTCGGGCCCCGCCGGCGAACGGGACTGGAACCGGTTCCGTTCGCTGTTCGCGCCCAACGCGACGCTCTCGCCGATGGCGCCGCGGGGCGACGGGTCCACGCCGGTCACCGTGATCTCGCCCGAGCAGTACGTGCAGTGGGGCGGAGCCTACTTCGTGGACAACGCCTTCTACGAGCGCGAGGCCGCGCGGCACCTCGAGCGATTCGGCAACGTCGCGAACGCCATGAGCTTCTACGAGTCGCGGCATGCCGCGGAGGAAGAGCCCTTCACGCGCGGGGTGAACACGATCACGCTCCTGCACGACGGGAATCGCTGGTACGTGCTGTCGATCGCCTGGGACGAAGTCCGCGAGGGGCTGCCCGCGCCCGACTACGGAAACTGAAACCTCCGCACGCGATCGTCCGTAGGGATCGCGGGGAGTGGTGCGTCCTCCTCGGTCCGCCCGCCACACCCGGAGGCACCCTCGGGGACGACCGTTCCTGCTCGACGGTACTCACGGTAAGTTCCATCGACTCCCGCCGGCCCGACGGCTCGCGGGTTCACACCTACGGAGGCCCCGATGCGACCGATCGCCCCGATCGCCCCCATCCTGCTCCTGACCGCGGCGTTCGCCGCAGCGTGCGCCGGCAACCCCGAGCCCGGAGAATCCGGCTATCCCTACAACCTGACGGGCCGCTACCAGGTGGACGTCGTCGCCGAAGGCACCCCGTATCGGGGCACGGTGGATCTCTCGACGGCCCCGGGCGGCGCGGTGAGTGGAAGCTTCACGATTACCGAACCGACGGAGATCGTTGGTTCCGTAGAGGGCGCGATCGTCGCGGATACCCTCGACTTCCAGATGCCGTACGAGATCCTGGCGAACAACTGTGCCGGCGTCGTCCATGGACGCGGCGCCATCGTCGAGGGCGGGACCGGGATGAGCAGCGCGGTCCGGATCGATGGCTGCGATGGGCAGCTGAACGCCACCATGACGCTCACCCGGTAGACGGGCTCCCCGGGGGCGGCTTCGCCCGCCCCCGGGGCAGTTCCAACCCTTCCCCCCTTCCTCCCATCCAACCGGGTGAACGTCGGAACCCGGTCCGCGGAGGAAGAGCCTGCTGGCGCTGCAAGCCGATATGACGACGCCGGAAGGCGATCTCCTGGACGCGAGGCTCGCAACCGAGGGCGACACCCGGGCGTTCGAGCGCCTGTACCGCAGGCACGTCCCCCGGGTGCACGGCCTGGCCCGGCGGATGGTCGGGTGGGAGGAGGCCGACGAGCTCACCCAGGACGTGTTCGTCCGGGTCTGGGAGCGGCTCGAGACCTTCCGCGGAGACGCTGCCTTCGGGACCTGGATCCACCGCGTGGCGATCAACGTGATGCTGGCGCGGCAGGAAGTGCGGAAGCGGGACCGCGGGAGGTTCGAGGACGACGAAGCGGAGATGGACGCCACGCCGGTCGCCTCACGGGAAGTCGAATCGAGTCTCGACGTGGAGACGGCGCTCAGAAATCTTCCGGAGGGGGCGCGCAGGGTGTTCGTCCTCCACGACATGGAAGGGTACAAGCACCACGAGATCGCGGAAATGCTGGACATCACGACAGGGACCTCGAAGTCGCAGCTACACCGCGCGCGCATGCTGATCCGGAACCAACTGATCGCCTGAAGGGACACACGATGAACGCGCATCCGATCGAGCAGCTGAGCGAATACGTCGACGACGAGCTCTCTCCGCCGGAGAGGGCCCGGATCGAAGCTCATCTGTCCGATTGCCCGTCGTGCGCTCGCCTGGTCGACGACCTGCGCGCGGTCGTGGCCGCCGCCCGATCCGTCGAGGACGTGCCGCCGGCCAGAGACCTGTGGCCGGGTATCGCGGACCGGATCGAGCGGCGCAGCGGAGGACCGACCATCGTGCCGATCGAATCGCGGCGCGAGCCGCGTCGCTTTTCGTTCTCGGTGCCGCAACTCGCCGCGGCCTCGATCGCGATCGCGCTCCTGTCTGCGGGCGCGGTCTGGATGGCGATCCGGGATAGCGGGAGCGCGCTCGGCCCGACCGCATCGGCTCCGCGCTCTGAGGAGCCGATCACGGGTGCGGTCGAGGAGCCGATTTCGGGTATGGGCGAGGAGACCGCCCCGGCCGTCACGGTGGCCGACCGCAGAGCTCCCGGGGAAACCCCGGAATACGAGGCGGCGGTGGCGGAGCTCGAGCGCCTGCTGGACGAGGCCGCGATCGATCCCGAGCTCCGGAAGGCCATCGACGAGAACCTGGCGATCATCGACGACGCGATCCGCCAGACCCGGCGGGCGCTCGAGGAAGATCCCGACGACGTCTATCTGAACACCCATCTGGCCAGCACGATGCAGCACAAGATCGACGTGCTGCAGGACGCGGCCCGGCTCGCCCGAGCGAGCACCTGAACCGAAAGGAAGGAGCACCGATGCTACGGATTCGAGTCTTCGTTCTGGCGGCGGTCGCCTGTGCGGTGGTGGCCGGCGCGGCCCGGGGCCAGCAGTCCGTCGAGATGGACCGCACCGTCGACGTGCAGCCCGGAACGCGCCTCCAGCTCGACAATCACTTCGGCAACGTGACGATCCGGACGTGGGACCGGTCCGCGGTACGGATCCAGGGCCGCCATCCAGTCGGGACGACGGTCGAGGTCCAGCCCGGTGGCTCGCTGCTCCAGATCGAGGCGGATCGTCCGGGAGGCCCGACCAACCCGGTGACCTACACGCTGACCGTCCCGGTGGACATGCCGATCGAGGTCGAGGTGATCCAGGGCGACATCGACGTCGCCGGGACCCGGGCGGGCATGGACATCCAGTCCGTCCACGGGAGCATCACGGTCGTCGGCGGAGGGGACGTGCTGGCCCTGGAGTCGGTCCAGGGGATGATCAAGGTCACCGGGGCGCGCGGTCGCGTGAACGTCGGGACGGTCAACCAGGGCATCGAGCTGACCGACATCCGCGGGGACGTACAGGCGGAGGCCGTCAACGGCCCGATCCACATGCGGGGCATCGAGGCCGGACGCGTCAGCGCCGAGACCGTGAACGGCTCGGTCAGCTACGAAGGCTCGATCCGGAGCGACGGCTGGTATCGGTTCAGCACCCACAACGGCTCGATCGACCTCACGATTCCGTCGGACGTCGGCGCGACGTTCACCGCCTCGACGTTCAACGGCACGCTCCATACGACCTTCCCCGTGACGCTCCACGAGGCCAAGGAAGGCAAGGAGTTCACGTTCACGCTGGGCTCCGGCGGCGCCCGGATCGAGCTCGAGTCGTTCAACGGCACGATGTCGATCCGACGGCCGTGACGA
>DASSBK010000102.1:0-12704 GCA_035698825.1 Gemmatimonadota bacterium | reverse complement strand
GTCGACCTTCAGGTCCTTGTCCTGGATCTCCACGGTGATCTCGTCGGCGATGTCGGGATACACGAACACGGAGGCGAAGGACGTGTGGCGCCTGGAGTTGGCGTCGAACGGGCTGATTCGCACCAGCCGGTGGACACCTTTCTCCGCCTTCAGGTACCCGAACGCGTAATCCCCCTCCACCTCGACGGTGGCCCGCGTGATGCCGCCTTCTTCCCCCTCCTGGATATCCACCACCTGATACTGGTACCCGTTCTGCTCCATCCATTTCGTGTACATGCGCAGCAGCATCATCGCCCAGTCCTGGCTCTCCGTTCCTCCGGCGCCGGGATGCACCGTGAGGATGGCGCCCCGGAAGTCGTCGGGATCGCGGAGCATCGTCCGGAACTCGAACTGTTCCATGCGGTCGACGAGGCCGGTCACGAGCGTCTCGAACTCCTCCTCGAAGGCCTCGTCCCCTTCCTCGAGAAGCTCGATCATGTCCCCGGCGTCGCGGATCTCGCCCTTGAGGGCGTCGTAACCCTCGACCCACTGCTGATGCTGTTTCAGTTCGGACAGAACGGCGCGGGCGCGCTCGTTGTCGTTCCAGAAGTCGGGTTCCGCGCTCCGGGCCTGGAGCGCGGCTATGCGATCACGCCGCGAGGCGAGGTCAAAGATAGCTCCCGAGGAGGTCCAACCTCTCCTCCAGGTCGCTCAGCCGGCGCCTGTAGTCGCGTGCGTCGCTCATTGGGAAGGAAGATAGCGGCTCACCTGGACCCGCGCTCCCGGGTTTTCCCGCCACTCGCGACCGCGCTCTCCGGGCGAACGTCCCGCCGGCGGTCGACCACGTACAGCGACCCCGGAAAGGTCTTGGCGTAGCTCTTCATCTCGTTGGCGAGCTCGCTGACCCGCGCGGGGTGCGTGAACTGCCGATGAACGTTGGTGACGCACCCGATGGAGATCGACATCAGCGGTGTCTCCCGAATGTTGCCCTGGCGATCCTCGGCCAGATAGTGACCTCGCTCGCGATCCTCGCGCGTGTACTGGAGCGGCATGAGCGTGTCGAACGTTTCGATGATCGCCGTCGAAACGGCCTCGAGATCCTCCACGGGCAGAGTGAAGATGAAATCGTCACCGCCGACGTGTCCGACGAAACCCCGGCGCGACAACCGGCGCACGATGTCGCGCAGGATCGAGGAGACGATCCAGATCACCCGGTCTCCCCGATGGTAGGAGTGCTTGTCGTTGAATTCCTTGAAGGAGTCGATGTCCGCGTAGCACACGGCGAACTTCTCGCCGCTCGCGATGCGCCGCTGGATGTCGAGCTGGATGATCTTGGTTCCCGGCAACATGGTGGTCGGATTCACCGCCACGTCCCGCGCCGCGCGTTCCAGCACCATGCGGAGCCGCAGCTCCTGCTCGCGGCCGGTCTGCGTGCCGCTCAGGAACTCGTCCGCGCCACGCTCGAAAGCGGTCGCGATCTGCTCCATGAGGTGCTCACGGGAGAAGAACACGATCGGGACGACGGAATTGAAGGGGTCGGCCTTCAATCTCGTGCAGAGCTCGGCCCCCGCGTCGAATCCGCGGTCCGCGTCGATCAGCAACAGCTCGACGATCCCGCGCTGGAGGGCGTGCTCGACCTCTTCGGGGGATTCGCATCGCCGGAGGTGGTTCCCCGGAACGGCGTCCAGGAATCCCTCCAGCGCTTCCGGAAACCGTTCGGCCCGCGAAAGGTAGAGGACCCGCAGGCTCATCTGGTGACCCGCACGGGGGCTTAATCCGGCTCGGCTGCCGGACGGAAGGGCCGCTGCAGGCGCACAACGTAGGGCTGCATCCCGCTGGTGACCGTGACGATCGCGTCGTCGTCGGGGGCCGGCTCCGGCACGACGATCGCATCGAGGTTGGGATAGCGCTCCACGATGTCGATGATCTCCGTGCATTCCGTGCCCTGCTGGCACCCGATCGAGAACAGCCCGGTGGCCAGGATATCGGCGCTCACGCCCTCGTCCGTATAGACCGTCACGCTCGCCAGCCCCGAAGTCGGCTGACCGGTGCGGGGATCGATCACGTGCCCGTACCTGCGGCCGCCGATCTGCACCGTGCGGTCGTAGAAATTCGAGGTCGCCAGACCACCCGGCGGCAGCAGCAGGTAGGCGTAGTTCCGGGACGGGTCGTAGGGATCCTTGAGCTGGATCGGCCAGCGGCCGTTCTCCGGGCCGGGTCCGAAGAACAGCATCTCGCCAGCGAAGTCCATGATCCCCGCCGTGGCTCCCGCCTCCATCATCGCCTCGCGCATCCGGTCGAGCGCGAACCCCTTGGCCGCGCCGCGCACGTCCAGCCGCATGCCGGCATCGGGCAGAAAGACGGTGTGGGCGTCGGGGTCGATTTCGATCTTGGAATAGCCGACGTGCGACAGGGCTTGGTGGATCTCGTCGGGTGTGGGCGCGCGGCCGACGTCGCTGCCGAACCCCCACAGCTCGGCGAGCGGGCCGATGGTCGGCTCGAAGGCCCCGCCCGTCCGGTCCGCCCAGCGCACCGTGGCCAGCACCATCCGCTCCGTCCACGGACTCACGGCCACGGGATGATCGCCCGCCGCATCGTTGATCGCGCGGATCTCGCTGTTCGGGTAGTTGGGGATGACCAGGCGCTCGACCGAGTCGGCCGCCGCGAACGCGGCGGCGAGAGCTGCTTCTCCGATCTCCTCGCTGGGCGCGTCGGCGACCGCTTGGACCTCCGCCGCGAGCGCGACGTGCCGCCCGAACACGGCGTCGTCGGACAGCATCTCGGGGTCCTCGAAGACGGAATCCGGCTCGGGGAGGCGCTCCCCCACGCCGGGCGTTCCCCCCGCGACGCATCCCCACAGGGCTGCGGCCACAGCCGCAAGCAGATACCGATTCAGATGTTCGGAAAGCCGGCGCATCGCCATAAAGTCGGCAAGTGCCCGCCGGTTAGCAAGCGAAGCGACCGGAAGCGGTCGGGGTCTACGGGTTGGTGACCTGGTAGCGGGTGGACTCGCGGATCTCGATCTCTCGCCGAACGGGCTCGCCCTCGACGATCTCTACGCGTGTCAGCGTGGCGTCCGCATCGGACTCGGCCCGCCGTACCTTACCGCTCTCCAGCGCGAAGTACATCTCCCCCCTGACCCGGATCCGCTCTTCGGTGGTGGCCGTCGCGGCGGCGGAATCCGCCTCCGCGGGTCGCGACAGGAACGGAAGGTAGATGTCGCCGTCGAACGCGATGACGGCAACGGGCTCGCCGTCCTCCTCGATCACGCTCTCCAGGACGTACGTGGACGAAGTCGTCACCGGCTCCGAGCGCGGAGACACGACCCGCACCTCCTGCGTCCAGCTGTCGCCCACCCTGAGCGGGCGCTCGGGAAAGACAGGCTGGCTCTGCTCGAAGTACGACTGGAAATCGATCTCTCCGAACAGCGGCCGCGCGGTCTCGACGCCGCCGACGGAAAGGACTCTCCCCTGCGGCGTGATCTGAACGGTGAGCTGGACGCTGTCCGGCAGATCCTCGCTCTTCTGCCCGGCCATGGAGTCGGGGAGCAGATGGAACGTCCAGACGAGCACGTAGTTCCCGCTCGGCGTGACATCCCGCACGGCTTCCTCGACCATCAGGTTGCGCTGGTAGGGCTGTGTCTTCCGACCGGACGGGTCGGTGGTGTCGGGCATCGTGACGGTGCCCTCGGTGTGGTACTCGTAGAGGAGGGTATCTCCTTCCGCGTACTCCAACCGGAGACGAACCTCGGAGGGAACGCCCGGGTCCCCGCACGCGGAGACGGACGCCGCGACCAGGAGGAGAGCCAGGAATCGATTCAAGGGGCTTCGGCCAGGCTGGCCAGAACGATGCCCTTCGACACGGGGTCGACCCCGACGGCGATCGCCATCTGTTCGTAGCGCGCGTAATCGGCTCCCCAATCGGAGACGGCGACGGCCTCGCGCAGGGGTGGCGCCTCGACGATCGTGGTCCGGGTCTCCACCACGCGGGGGCGCTCGCTCCACCAGAGCCCGGCCAGCAAGGCGACGGCCGCCGCCGCGGCGAGTGCAGGCGCGAACCGCCAAGCGCCCCTGCGGTGAACCCGAAGCGGCAGGACGCTAGGGGCCTCCGCTTCGGCCGCTGGCGAACGATCCTGCGGGGCGTAGGTGCGGTCGGGCGACCAGCGCTCCCAGAACCCCTCCCAGTAGCCCGCGGGGGGCTCGACCGGCTCCAGGCCGTACCAGCGCAGGGACTCGACCACGCCCGCGCACTCGCGCTCCAGCGCCCGGCAGCGGTCGCACCGCAGGAGGTGCGCCTGGGCCGCGCTCTCGGCGGCCGCATCCAGCCGGCCGTCCAGCAGGTCGTACAGGAGCCGCTCGTCCAGGTGCTCGGTCATCGGTCCAGACCCTCCTCGGTCCAATCGAAAGACGCTCCATCCGTCGAAACGTTCAATCTTCGTGCCATTCCCCGCGGCTGGAGAGCAGCTTGCGGAGCTTCTCGCGGCCGTAGAACAGGTTCGATCGCACCGTCGCCGGCGGACATTCGCAGATCCCGGCGATCTCCTCCGTGGACAGGCCCTCGATGTCGTGCAGCGTGAGGATCTCGCGCTGACGCGGCGGGAGGGATCCCAGCGCCCGCTCCAATCGGCGGAAGAACTCGCGCTGCTCGACCCGGCGGTCGGGCGCATCGCCGGCCGCGTCGTGGGGCGTCTCTTCGAGGTTCTCGACCTCGACCTCGAAGTCCATCCCGCGGCGCCGGCGGCGGATGTGATCGAGCGCGGTGTTGATCAGGATGCGCCGGGACCACGGGAAGAACGCCTCCGGCCGCGACAGCCCTCCGAGGTTCTGGAACACCTTGACGAAGGCCTCCTGCAGGACGTCGTCGGCGTCCTCGTGGGAGCCGCAGTAGCGCCGGGCGAGGCCGTAGAACGCTCCGACGTACGCCGACATCAGATCGCGGAACGAGCGCTGGCTCCCGTTCTGGGCCTCGCGCACGAGCAGCGCGATCCGCTCCGCCTCCGGACTCGCCGCCGCCTCGCTGCTCTCTCTCGCTTCCGCCACCTTCACGACGCCTTCCCGCGTTGGCCTTTCTCTTCCACACCGAGGATCCATGCCGCGACGCGGCCCACCGGCAGCTCGCCCTCCGCATTCCAGTACTCGGCGTCTTCGAACAGGGCCGAGGACGTGTCGTCGGCGGGATGGCTCTCGAGTCGCGCGAGGATCTCCCGCGCGCGGTCCCGCCAGCGGCGCATGTTGGCGGGTCGCAGGTCGACCCAGCCCGTGTCGGCCCACCGCTCCACCATATGCGGCTCGACCGCCGCCCGCGCCTCCTCCTTGTACGGCGGCGTCTTCATCTCGGGTCCCCTGAGCACCCGGCCGTCCGGGAGCCAGATCGGAATCCCGATCGACAGCATGGCGGCCCGGAGCCCCGCGTCCTCGTGGACGAGATCGCTCGCGCGCGTGCTCGTCTCGTCGGGATCGGATTGGGCGATCCGCGACAGCGAGCCCCAGAGCCGTTTCAGAAGATAGGCTTCGTACAGCAACTTGGAGAGACGCGGCGGACCCAGCATCTCGAAGGCGATCGAGTCCACGCCCCGCTCGGCCTCCAGTCTCCGCATCCGCTCGAGCGCGCGGTGGCGCATGACGCCCGCGCGATAGGTCGGCCCGAGCGTGGCGCCGTCCAGAGCGGCGACGACCTCCCGGCCCGTGGTGCCGCCCTTGAGCTCGAGCAGCGCGTCGGCCGCGATCTCCTCCGGCGTCACGTACTCCATCTGCCCCAGCGCGGTCACGGTCTCGAACTCCTCGCACGAGAACATCCCGTTCTCGCCCGTGTCGATGAACACGGACTCCAGGACCCGAGGCTCTCCCGCGGGGTCGACGAGCGCGGACCACCCGCCGGCCTTGCCGTCGAGCGCCGCCTCGACGCTGAGCGCGCGGTCCGGCGGGCAATCGAAGAGCCGGATCGGCTTGCCGCCCCGCAGAACGGGCCCCGCGCCGATCCGCTTCCACGCGATCGCCGCCGCCGGCTTTATCTCCTTGACGATCGGGGCCCCCGGAGTCCTCGCGAGGAGGTAGAGGAGCATCGAGTGCGCTCCGGCGATCGAGGACTTCGACAACAGGATCCGGCTCGGACGCTCCTCGGAATGCGTATAGGGGATGTTCAGGCCCATCCCGCCGCTCCCCGTGGTCCCGACCTTCAGGTACGCCGTCACTCCGGCCGTGGCCAGTCCGCCACGCAGGATCTGCACGTGGCGGATGAGCTGGGGCACCGAGAGCGTCGTGAGATGGTTCTCGATCTCTTCGCGCAGCTTGTCGAGATCGCTCGCGCCGGAGTCGACGTCCGCCACGGCCTTCTGGAGTCGTCGCACGCTGTAGAACACGTCCTGGTAGGCGAATGCGGTCGCGGTGTTGATGCAATCGATGACGACGTCGGGTCGGCCGTCCACGAGCAGCCGGTACAGGAAGGCCCGCGACAGCACCTCGTCCGACAGCTCGTCCATCGTGTCCTCGATGATGGCGCGGCGCGTCTCGCCGTCCTCGAGGAGCCGCGACCTGTCGTGGTCCTTGAGCGACTCGCGCACGAAGACGTTTCCCCAGGCCGGTGCGAAACGGGTGCCGGTGTCCGGGAAGACACTGGACAGGGACCGGACGGCATCCTCGGCTTCCCTGCGGTACAGGGAATGGATGACGATCTCGGCGGGCTCCTCGGAAACGAGGACGCGCGCGATCGCCGAGCCGACCAGCCCCCAGCCCCCGAGGATCAGGATCTTCTTGTCCCTCAGGTCCAAGAGCGCTCTCCCTTCTTCCCCGCGTCGCGAGCCGCCACCGGCAGGTCCACCAGCGTCAGGAGCCGGCTCATCTCCTCGCGCTTCAGACGGCGCCAACCGCCCGGCTCGATCCCGGCGAGCGTGACGAATGCGAACCGGGTCCTGACCAGGCGCTCGACGCGGCCCCCGCAGGCCTCGACGATTCGGCGTACCTCGCGCTTCTTCCCCTCCGTCAGCACGAGCTCGAGGGTATGTCGATCGCCTTTCCGGCCCGCGGTCCGGTACCGGAACGGCCCGGCGCGTCCCTCCTCGAGGTCGATCCCCCGCTTCGCCGCCGCCGCGAGCCGCCGCTCGTCGAGCGGGCCCGCGACCTCGACCCGGTATTCGCGTTCGATCTCCCAGCGTGGATGGGTGAGGCGATGGGCGAGCCCACCGTGCGTCGTCATCAGCAACAGACCTTCCGTGTCGAGGTCCAGACGACCGACGTACGCCAGGCGCTCACCGCGGGGCTCGTCGACGAGGTCGTAGACCGTCCGGCGTCCGCGCGCGTCCGTTCGCGCGGTCAGCACGCCGCGCGGCTTGTGGAGCGCGATCCCGATCGCGTCGCCGGGACTGTCCTCCGCGAAGCGCGCGCGGACGGGAAGGCCTTTCACCCGGACCTCGTCGGCGGTCGGATCGACCGTCGTTCCCGGCTCGGTCACCACGCTCCCGTTGACCTGCACGACGCCGGCCGCGATCAGGTCCTCGCTCTTCCTGCGCGACGCGATCCCTGCCTGAGCGAGGAAGCGCTGCAGCCGAACGCGCGGCACCGCTACTCCTCTTCACCGTCGTCGCCGGGCCCGGGAGCGGCCGGCGCCTCCTCGAGCGCGAGCTCCTCCTGCCGTTCCCGGTCGGCGAACAGGATCTCGAGCTCGTCGGGACGCGGAAGCGCGTCCAGCGAGGGCAGGCCGAAGTATTCGAGGAAGTGGTCCGTCGTCCCGTACAGGAGCGGCCGGCCCATCCCCTCCTCCCTGCCCGTGATCCGCACGAGCTCGCGGTCGACCAGGGTCTTGAGAACTCCCTCGACCGTGACGCCGCGGATCGACTCGAGCTCCGCGCGCGTCACCGGCTGCTTGTACGCCACGATGGATAGCGTCTCGAGCGCCGCCTGGGACAGCCGCGGCGAGGAGTCCGACGCTCGCAGCTCGGCGATCCAGGTCGCGAACTCGGGGCGCGTCACGAGCCGGTAGCCTCCGGCGATTTCCTGCACGTGAAAGGCGCGGTTCTCGCGCAGGTAATCGGCGTTCAGGTCGCGCACGAGCTCCGCCACCGATCCGGGAGCCGCCTCGTCGATCATGCCGGCGATGCGGCGCGCGGAGAGCGGCTCGTCCGCCGCGAAGAGAAGGGCCTCGAGGATCTGCTTCGGGCTGGCGGTGAAGTCGTTCATTCGCCGGCCTCCCCGACGTTCGCGCCGTAGACGCGGATCTCCCCGAACCTCTCGCCCTGCCGCAGCCGGACCTCCCCCTCGCGCACCATCTCGAGCAGGGCCACGAACGTCACGATCCAGTGCGATCGGGGCTCACCGGGAACGAACAGATCGCGGAAGCTCGTCTGTCCGTCTCTTCGCAGCCGCTCGCGCACGAAGTTCACCTTCTCCTCGATGGTGACTCCCAGCGGTTCGAGCCTGTGCACACGGTCGCGCTGGGCCTCTTCGATCAGCCGCGTGAAGGATCGCAACAGATCCGAGAGGGAAACCCGCTCCTCGGGTTCCGGGAGGCCGTGTCCGGATTCGACCTCGAGGTCGTCGCTCCAATCCTGCAGCCCGCGGGGGAAGACCATGCGACCAGCCGCCTCGCGGTCGCGCAGCTGGTCGGCGATCTCGCGGAACTGCTGGTACTCGAGGATCTTGAGCACCAGCTCCCGCCGCGGGTCCTCCACTTCCTCGTCGTCCTCGGGCTCGGGACGGGGCAGCAGCATCTGCGACTTGATCCGGAGTAACGTGGCCGCCATGAGGAGGAACTCACCGGCCGCCTCCAGCCGCTCGGCCGTCATGCCCTGGAGGTAGGCAAGGAACTGCTCGGTGATGAGCGCGATCGGGATGTCCCAGATGTCGACCTCGTTCTTCTGGACGAGGTACAGGAGAAGATCGAGCGGCCCCTCGAAATCGAGGGACTCGATCTTTACGCTGTGACCCGACCGCGCTTCGTCTGCCATAGACCCATCGCCTCGCGGACCTCCTCCATCGTCTCCTTCGCCACCAGGCGCGCGGCATCGGCTCCCGCCGCCAGGATCTCGCGGATCGTCTCGGGCCTCGAGCGCAGCTCGGCCGCCCGCTCCCGCATCGGCCGGAATCTCTCGATCAGGATGTCGGCCATCATCATCTTGTCCTCGAAGCAGCCCAGCTCCGCCGATCGGCACTCGCGATCCACGCGCTCGATCGTGGCCTCGTCCGACAGGAGCTTGTGCCAGGAGAACACGTTACAGACCCAGGGTCTGCCGGGATCGGTGCGGCGCAGGCGCTGGGGATCGGTGAACGCCGTGCCCATCTTCGTGCGGATCGTGTCGGGGTCGTCGAGGATCCCGATGTGATTGCCCTTCGACTTGGACATCTTGGATTGCCCGTCGAGCCCCAGAATCCGCTTGGCCTCGGTCAGGAGCGGCTGAGGCTCCGGGAACGTCTCGCCGAAGGCGTTGTTGAAGCGGCGCGCCAGCGTCCTCGCGAGCTCGAGGTGCTGGACCTGGTCCTCTCCCACCGGCACCCTGTCCGCCTTGTACAACAGGATGTCGGCGGCCTGCAGCACGGGGTACATCAGCAACCCCGCGTTCACGGCCTCGCCCTGGTCGCCGGACTTGTCCTTGAACTGCGTCATGCGGTACAGCTGTCCGAGGGGCGCCAGCGACGTCAGGATCCAGCACAGCTCGGTATGCTCGGGGACCTCCGACTGCAGGAACAGGCTGCACTTGTTCGGGTCGAGGCCGGCCGCGAGTAGGGACACCGCCATGCCCTCGACCAGCTTCGGAAACACCGCGCGATTGTAGCTCACCGTGATCGCGTGGTAATCGACGATCGAATAGAAGCACTCGAACTCCTCGGTCAGACGGATCCAGTTCTCGACGGCCCCGAAGTAGTTGCCCATGTGGAGCTCGCCCGTAGGCTGGATCCCGCTGAGCACCCGGCTCCGGGCTCGGGCGTCGCTCACGAGATTCCCATGGCGGCGCGGACCAGCAGCTCGGTCGCGACGCGGGCCGGCAGGAAGATCGTGCCGAGGAGCCCGGGAATGAACATCAGCAGGAAGACGATCAGCAGCCCGTACTGTCCAAGGGAACGGTAGGCGTACGCCGCCGGACGGGGCAGCAGGTTCGCGACCACGTGCGACCCGTCCAGCGGCGGGATCGGGAGGAGGTTGAACACTGCCAGCACGAGGTTGAGCAGGATCCCGTACGTGCAGAGCGCGAAAACCGCCTCGGGGATCCCGTCGGCCCCGGCGAAGAGCCGCGCCAGCCCGAGGACCACGGCGAGACCGAGCGCCAGGAGCACGTTGGAGGCCGGCCCGGCGAGCGAGACCGTGATGTCGCCCATCCGGCGGTCCCGGAAGTTCTCCGGTGTCACGGGCACGGGCTTGGCCCACCCGAACAGCACTCCCGACCCCGACAGGAGCAGCATCCCGGGGACCAGGATCGACCCGAACAGGTCGATGTGCGGCAACGGGTTGAGGGTCAGCCGGCCGAGCATCCTCGCGGTGGGATCGCCCCACCACTCGGCGACGTACCCGTGCGCGCACTCGTGTACGATCACCGAGAACAGGAGCACCGGGAGCACGTAGACGAGCGACTCGTTCATGGCCGGCGATTCGCTGGGGATGGCGGGTCAAGGAAACCTGGGCGAGCGAGGCGACAAACTACCCCGGCCGCTTCTCCGAAGTCAAAATGGCGCGTCCCCGCGCGGCCCCGCTCGAAATCGCGCCATCGTTTGCCCCGCAAGGGCTTGGCCCCTATCTTCCTGACCCTCGATACCGACATGGCCGGGGCTCAGCCCGGCGTCCATTCCAGCATACGGAGAGAGTCGTGCCGAACGTCAAGTCCGCCGAGAAGCGGGTCCGCACCAACGAGAAGCGGCGCGAGCGCAACCGCCGGGACAGATCCCGCATGCGGACCGCCATCAAGAAGGTGCGTCAGGCGGAGTCCGCCGAGACCGCCCGCGACGCCCTGATCAGGGCGGAGAGCCTGCTCGACCGCATGGCCGGCAAGGGCGTCATCCACGCCAACACGGCGGCGCGCCAGAAGTCCCGCCTCCACGCACACGTGAAAGGCCTGGAACGTTAGGGCCCCTCTACGCTTTTCGTCTATCGCTTCATGTCTGATCATTGGATCAACCGCTCAGGACCTTCGGCTATTGAGAAGGACATATTGCAGGCCTTTTACGGCCACTGGGGAGCAGACGGCTATCCAGGCGATGGGCCGAAGAACCCCCTTGAATGGGGAAGTGCATCGGATCACGACTACAACACTACAAGCCCTGGCTCAGGCTCTTTTCCATTCAAGGAAACAAGTTCTATTAAGTACCCGTGGGACAGTGCGCACTAAGTTAGTAATAGGTCTCGTCGCGCTCGTTCTGGTCCTTGGTTGCATTGCGCCTGTAAGTAGTCAGGGCTTCGTCGTGACTAGCGAGGAGATCCAGTCCCAGGGTCAATCCAAGACTCTTGTCTATGCAGGCGTGGGGGCCGCGATTGGATTTACCGCGACTTACGCACTAGCCGAGTGTTACAGGGGCTATTGTCTGATAGGGGCTGGGATAGGTGGGTTACTCGGATACCTGATAGGATCGCAAAGCGAGTCGCGCGGAACTGAGCACTCACGAGCGTTGTACACAGATCATCCAATCGAAATTCCAAGATCTTCCCTTGACACCTATTCCTGCTATGGCTTGCCGGTTATCAACGGATTCGGTGAGTGCACAACTTTCGTCAGAAAGAGCAGCGAGAAGTATCCCCTTGTCATCATGGACCTCGAAGCCACTGAGGGCGGATTGCTTTTACCTTCCCCTTAGCGAGATTGCCGAGAGACGGCTCGGATACACCGCGATTCCGCACACGTCGAATCCCGTGTGCGCGCACAGCACGGGTCCCAGCGGGAGCGAGAAGGCGATGTCGACCCGCCCGGAATCGCCCCCCAGGAGCTCTTCCAGCCTCGTCGCCGACGCCTGGCCGCGGCGCCCCGCGTGGGTGACCGCGCCCGTCAGCGGCTCCGAGTCGCCGAACTCCTCCGCCACCAGCTCGACCGTGCGGTCGACGCGCGTCGTCTCGCCGATGACCCTCTCGACCAGGACCAGCCTCCCGTCCTCCAGCGACAGGATCGGCCGGTCCTCGGCCTCCCGGGATCCCGATCCGCCGACCCGGTCGAGCCTTCCGCCCAGATACAGGAAATCGAGCGAATAGACCGAGAAGTAGACGCGGATTCCGTCGATGATCCGCTCAATGGCCTCCCGCGTTCCTGCGAGGGACTCGCCGCGGCGGAGCCGGGCGTCCGCTTCGAGGCAGAGGAGCCCGAGCGCCGCGCCGGCCAGCCGGGAATCGAGCACGACGATCCTGTCTTCGGCGCCGAGGCGGATCGCGGCCTCGCGCGCCCGCTCCACCGTCCTGCTCAGCTCCCCCGACAGGTGGAGGGAGAGCACGCTCTCGCTTTCCGCCAGGAGCGGCGCGTACACGTCGGCGAACTCGTCGACGTCGGGGGGAAGCGTACCCGGTGGCGATCCGGCCACCTCGAGGAGGCGGTAGAAGTCCGCCGCGGAGAGATCGGCGCCCTCCTTGTAGAGCGTCCCGTCGATCTCCAGCCTCAGCGGTACCACGGAGCACGGGAACTTCGGCGCGAGCCGTTCGATCCCCGCGGTGCTGTCGGTCACGAGGGCGACGCCCCGCGGCCGATGCGTCAACTCCCACCACCCAGCGACTCGCTGACGATCCGGGCCACCTCCGAGCGCAGCCGCTCCTCAGCCGGGTCGCCG
>DASSBK010000101.1:0-2101 GCA_035698825.1 Gemmatimonadota bacterium | reverse complement strand
CATCCACGAGATCAACCGCGAGGAGGTCGTGCGCCTGCTCGGCAAGGTCGAAGCCGTCGGCGTCGACGCGCTGCGGCCGAACGAGCGCACGTTCCTCGACCACATGGCGGAGCTGGCCGGCGTCACGGGGCGTCGTACAGGTCGTCGATCGTGAAGTGAAGCACGTCGCCCCGCTCCACCCTGGCGACGAGAGCCGGGTCCTTCGGGCGCCGGCCCGAGAAGAGGCAGAGGTGAACATGGCGGACGGCGTCGAGCTCCTTGACGAGCGACATGGCCCGAGCCTCGAGCCGCGTTAGATCGTGTGCGTCCACCGTTCCCCACTTACACTCGCCCACCAGGACCTCGCCCTCCGGCCCGAGCGCGACGACATCGACCTGATTGCGGGACGCGGCATCCCACCATTCGCCGACCCGGATAGGCTCGAAGGGGAGACGGTCCGTGCGCCGGACGAACTCCCGGCAGGCCGCCTCGAAGACCTCACCCATGTAACCGTCCAGACCGGGGAGGACGCGTACCTCCCACAATCGCTCCGGCTCGACCATACCGACCGCGCCGCTGTCGACGAGCGGTGAGACGAACCTGTGCCAGAACGCGACGTACGGATCCGTGATCCGGTAGATCGCTCGCTTCGACTTCCGGGCTCTCCCGGCGGTGACCGGGACCACGCGGGTCACGATCCGCATATCCGAAAGCCACCGCAGTGGCCGGCTGAGCGACGACGCGGCGCGACCCACCCGGCTCGAGATCCGGCCCCACGTGCGCTCCCCGTTCGCGATCGCCTCGATCACCGAGTAGTGAACCTCGGCCTCACCCAGGAACGCGTCGAGCATGTGCTGCGCCTCATCCACCAGACGGCCGGAAGAGTCCAGGAGCTGGCGGGAAACGTTCTCGTGTACCGCCAGCGCGGGGTCGATCAAGGAAAGATGACCGGGGAGCCCTCCGAAGATCCCGTACGCCAGCAGCCGGTCCGCCGCGCCGTAGCCCGGGAAGAACCGCGCCGCATCCACATACGGGAACGGCTGGACCTCTATCTTCCCCGTCCGCCTGCCGTACAACGGCTGGTCCGCTCGCTCCAACCGCCTCATAGCCGTGATGTGCGAGCCGCTCAGTATCACCTTGGCCCGCGTACCCGGCCATGCGTGATCCCAGAGCGATTGGAGAATCGACGGGAGTGCCGGCGCGGCATCGGCCAGGTACGGGAACTCATCCAACACCAGCAGGAACGGGTCTCCGCCCGATCGCTGCGCGATGTAGCCGAACAACGCCTCCCAATCCGGAAACGCCGCCCCTCTCTCGATCGCCACGTCGCCATAATGTGAGCCGACGATCCGCGTAAGGTTCGCCAACTGCTCCAATTCCGTCCGCTTCGTCGCCTGATAGTAGACGCCGCCCGCCTCCCGCGCGAAGCGCGCGAGCAGGAAGCTCTTGCCCACCCGCCGGCGGCCGAGGACGAAGGCGAGCTCCGGTCGATCGCTCTGCAGGAGCGACGTCAGACTTCCCCATTCGCCATCCCGATCGAGGATATCCGCCGGTTTCCGTGCCCCGCGCTCGCCCATCGGGCCGCGCTTTTTCATCTGTGCCATGTTAGTGCCTGCACTGTTAGTAACACCGCAGGCACCAAAATATCGGGGTGACCCGATCGAGTCAAGGCCTCGAGCCTTGCGCCGACTCTCCTCCTCAATTATGATGACAACGTATTCATACGCGGCCGGCGGCGCCTCGCCACGCACACCATAGACCAAGGAAAACCGACATGCCACACCAGGGTCTGGGCGAGTTCGAGCAGATGGTGCTGCTCGCCATCGTTCACCTCACCGGCGACGTGTACGGCGTTCCGATCGTGGACGAGATCGAGCGGCGCACGGGGCGGTCGGTCGCGCGCGCGGCGGTCTACGTCACGCTGCGTCGTCTGGAGAAGAAGGGGCTGATCGCCTCCTGGATGAGCGAGCCGACGCCGGAGCGGGGCGGCAAGGCACGCCGGTGCGTGAAGATCGAGGCGGCCGGGCTGGAGGCGCTGCGGGAGTCGCGGCGGGTCATGGATCAGATGTGGCGCGGCCTGGATCCGGCGCTGGAGGGCACGCGATGAGCCGGCCGCCCGGGC
>DASSBK010000100.1:0-3232 GCA_035698825.1 Gemmatimonadota bacterium | reverse complement strand
CGGACTGGACGCGCCCCTCGTTGCCGATCGCGCCGATGACACCGGACTGGACGGGATGCTCCAAGAGGAACTGACCGCCGTAGACGGTGGCTCCCTTCACCCACGGGTAGATGAACAGCGCCCGCCGGGCGACCGCCTTCTCCATCGGCCCCATCCGGTCGTAGTCGACGATCGCGTCCTTGCCGCGACGGCTGATCTCGGCGAGGTCGTCGGCCTTGTCGGGATCGGTGAGCAGCCGGTAAATCTGGGCGTTCGACTTGTAGCCGAACCGTCGCGCCTCATGGACGAACGAGGAGACGCGCATCATCGGCTCGAGCATCGCCTCGGAGAGCACGTTCGCGTACGCGTGCATCCCCTTGTTGAGCACCCCGAGACCCTTCGGGTTGCCCCCCACGAGCGACTGGAGGCCACCGGACTCCATGATCTCCCGGAGCACCGGACCCGTGCGTTTGTCACGGACGAGCGTTGCGGCCTGCTTCCAGTTGCGGGGCAGGAACACGCCCTGCTGGAACACGTTGAAAAGCGCGTTGCCGACCGCGTTCGCGGTGACATACGCGGCCTTGAGCGGGATGACCCCGAACTTGACGAGGTTGAGGGCGGTGTCGAGCGCGGCGATAGCCCCGGCGAACGGGGAACGCGCGAAAGGCTTGTTCATGTTCGCGAGAAGCTGCCGCGGCACCCACACGACGTTCTTGACCTCGGCACCGACCGGCGTGCCGGACATCTCCTCCTCGGGGAAGATGTCCTCGAGGAATGCGGCCCACCGCGCGTTCTCCTGCTCGACGCGGGCCTTCTCCCCCCCCGCCACCTCGAGCGCCGCCTCGTGCTCGTCCACGGGACCGGCTTCGCGAAGCTGCCTGCGCTGCTTGTCGGTCAGCGCCTTCTCCCGGACGGGCACCCACTGGAGCGCCTTCGTGTCGGCGGGGCGCTGCTTCACCCCTGCGGCGAGCACCTTCTGGCGGAGGTCGAGGACGTTCGTGTAGCGGTGCGCCTCGAGCGCGGAGAGCGCGATGTTCCGGGTCGTGTTGACCTTGTAGCCGCCGGACTGCTCTAGTTGCCCCCGGTAGCTCTTGGAGAGCGAGCCGGGCTTCCGCGGTTGCCCGCCCCGGTAGACGCCGCTGCCGACGAACGATGGTCGCGCTTCCTTCGTCGGGACGTCGGGGACACGGATGCGGCCCCTGTGCTCCTCCGCCCCGGTCAGGGTCAGCTCGTCGCCGCGGTCCAGCTCCTCGAACGCCTGCTGCTCTTGCCGGTCGAGCTCAGCGAGCCGGGCCACGCCCTCGTCGTCGATCTCTCCGGGGACCCGCTGCTCCGGGATCGTGGTCTTGGTCTCGACGTTCCCGAAGTCGCGCTCGCGCTGCGCGCCACCGAAAATCTCTTCGATGTCCGGGTCGAGCGCCTTGCGAAGCTCGTCCTGCTTGCGGATCGCCGCGCCGAGCGCGTCCGGGTCGACCCCGGACTCCTTGAGCGTGTCGCGAAGCGCGAGCAGCGTGTCAAGCGGGTACGAGTAGTCGGTCTCGGCCCCTGTCGCCTCGGCGATCATGCGCGCGGCCACGTCGCCGAAGTTCTGCTCGCGGGCCTTCTGCCCGCGCCCGGCGATCTCCCGGCCGAACCCCTCCCTGATGCGATCCTCATGCGGCAGGTCGGCGAGGTACGCGCCGAGCTTCTTGCCGTAGGTCTGCGTGAAGTAGGTGAAGTTGTCCTGGACCTTGCCGGGCTTCGGAACGTCGTTCCGCATCGCGTTCGCGAGCTGGTCGATCAGCGGGTTCACCGCGTCGTCGAGCTTCGCGAGCAGCCCCTCCGCCTCCTCGCGCGTCCTCGGGCGGGCAGTGATCTCCGTGCGTGCCGGGATCGTCTGCTCGGCACCCTTGCGGATCGCGGTGCGCTCCCCCTCGATCTCGGAGAGCCGCTGGACGGCGTGCTCTGCCGCGGTCGTCCACTCCGCACCCAGGTCGAGGCGACCCGGAGCGTTGATCCGAAACTCCATCTGCTCCGGGGTGATGAGCCCCGCCTCCAACAGCGCGCGTTCGCGTCCTCCGGGCTTCTTGCCCGCCACCCGGTCGGCCTGGAGCGCGACCTTCCGCATCTCCTTCGGGGACGCTCCCCGACGGCCGTTCTTCTTGCGCGGCACCGGGAAGGACTTGGAGAGATCGCTGCCCTCCATGTATGGGCGGGCGGCCTCGGCGAGCGCGATCCGGTGGCGGAGGTTCCGCCTCGCCTTCTCGGACGTCGCCTTCGCGAGATCGCGCGTGTGCTTGGCGATCTGCTCGTCGACGGTGACGTTCTTGCCCCAGAGGCGGAGTGCCATCTGCTGCGGCTTCGTGAGCCGCTTCCCCATCGCCGCGAGCCTCCCAGCCGGGCCGCGCTTCGCGGCAATCGCGACACGGCGGTTTTGGCCGAGTTCCTTCCCTGCGCGCCTGACCGTGTACGCCTCGGCGAGCGGACGTTCACTCCCCTCGATGATCCTGTCCTTCGCCCGCTGCACCGAACGGATGCCGGGGGACGCCGAATACTTGCCTCTGACCGGAAGACCGCCGACCGTATGGACGCGCGGGCCGGGCGTCGGGCGATGCAGCAGCGAGCCGCCCTCATAGCCGGGCCGGGTGAGCGCCGCGCGTGCCGCGCCCCTCTCGGCGAGCTTCGCGGCGTTCGCCGCTGCCGCGACCCGTGAGACACCGCCTGCAATCGCGCCGTACCCGGCGAGCAGGTTGAGCAGCGTGTCACCGGGACGTCTGAGTGGATGGCGGAAGGACTCGACGGTGCCCTCTCCGACAGCCCTCGCCACCTTCGCGGTGCGGTTCGGCGTGAGGTCTCCGCCCTTGCGGCCACCGAGACCGCGTGAGATGTCCTGCGTGTCGAGCGCCGCCGCCTTGCCGAGCTGGTACACCCCACCCGGCGCGTTCTCGACGTCCTCGACGATGTGCTGGACGGCCTTGCCAACGATCCCACGCGTACCGAAGTTGACCCCTGCGGCCTGCGCCTTCTTCAAGTCTGCGGGGGAGACGTACTCTCCCGAACGAATCTTCGCCGCGAGCCGCTGCCTTGCGTCCTCCTTGCGACGCCGCGCCGCCGCGCCACGGGACGCGATCTTCACCGCCGTGCGAACAGCGGCGCGCTCGCGCGGGGTCAGCGGACGGTCGAACTCGCGCTCGAGTTGGACGTTCGGACGGTCCTGCGGACGATCCCCGAACACCGGCTAGCCCCCGAAGTAGCTGGATGCGCCGCCCGTGGA
>DASSBK010000099.1:0-15222 GCA_035698825.1 Gemmatimonadota bacterium | reverse complement strand
CACGCGGGAGAAGGAATGGGCTCCACGGTAAGCTTGCCCTTCTCCAGCCGATAGCTCCGCTCCTCGGCCGCCACCGACACCGTCACCGCCGAACCGTCCCGCTTGGCGAGCGCTTCCGCCAGGATCTGCTCCAGCTCCGTGTCCTCGCGCACCGGGTCGTGATGGAAGAGCACCACGTGCTTCGCGCCCGCCATCTCGGCGAATGCCAGCACCTGGTCGATCGAGCTGTGCCCCCATCCCACGTGCGTGGCGTATTCCTTGGCCGTGTACTGGGCATCGTGGATGAGGATGTCCGCGCCCCGCGCGAGCGAGTACCCAGACGTCCATTCCGGATCCCCGGGGAAGGCCTTCACCCCGAGCGCGGGCTCGTGGTCGGGGAGATAGGCGATCACCCCGTCGGGGCTCTCGATCCGGAACCCGACGGTGGCCCCCGGATGACAGACGAAGGCTGCGGTCACGTAGAAGTTCCCGACCGTGAGGTCTTCCCGCGGAACGTCGTGCAGGAGGATCCGGCTCGGCAGGCTCCGGAGGTGCACCGGGAAGAGCGGCGGCGACAGGTAGCGCGAGAGCCGCTGGCGCAACGGGCGCGCGGTGCTCGCCGGACCCCAGATGTGGATCTCCATCTCGGCGTCGTAGAGCGGGGTGAAGAACCCCAGACCCTGGATGTGGTCCATGTGGAGGTGGGTCAGGAGGATGTCGATGCGGTTCGCGAGGCCGTTCTCGCACGGCGAGCCGCTCTTGAGCGCGGCGCCCAGGCGGCGAATCCCCGTCCCCGCATCGAGCACGAGCAGGGCACCGGAGTCGCAGCGGACCTCCACGCAGGACGTGTTGCCGCCGTAGCGCCGGCTCTCGGGGCCGGGCGCTGGAAGCGAGCCGCGCGTCCCCCACGGAGTGACGGTGACGCCTATTCGACCTCCCAGAAGATCGCGAGCCCGCCTAGGTGCTTCCCCGCGAGTCCGATGAGCGGGAGGCCGATCACCTCGATGTGCCGTTTGGTCTCGTCGAGGCCGTGGATGTACATCTCCGACCATGCCGGCCGTCCGCGCTCCAGGGCGATCACGAGCGGCAGGTCTTCGGGCTCGATCGGCTTCCCGTGCGCGTCGGTAGGGCTGAAGACGTGGGACCACTCCTCGCGGGTCATCCTCCCCGTCTCCTCGAAACGGACCCCGAGGACGGCCTCGGCCGCCTCGTTGTAGTAGAGGAGGTCCCCCCTGGGATCGACCAGGAACATGGGAACGCCGAGGTAGCTGATCAGCTGGCGGCCGAGGATCAGCTCGATCGCCATCTGGGGGTTCAGCCGCGGCTCGGCTTCGGAATTTCTCTCGGGAATCGTCATGGGGCGTCCTGCACGATAATGGCAAGAATCGCGCCCGGAAAGCCTCCTACCATTCCCGCTCCAGGCGGGCGAAGCGGGCCACCAGCCGCTTCTCCCCCGCCCGGTCGAACCGCACCGTCACCTTGAGGTCGCGGCCGGTCCCGCTGACGGCCTTGATCGTGCCGGGTCCGAACTCCCGGTGGGCGACCCGCTCGCCCGGGCGGTAGGCGGGCGCCAGGTCCGAGACCTCGTCCGGCTCGACCGAGTCTCCCGCCGGGTCGTCGACGGCGATCGTGTTGTCCCAGGCCGTGGCGCGGGCTGTCTCGCCGGATCCCGAGCCGCCCCCGAACCCGAACGAGGTGCGCCGGCCGTGCCAGCCGCCCCAGCGGCTGAGCGGCTCTTCCTCCCACTCGACCAGGTCTTCGGGTAGCTCGGCCAGGAACGGCGACGGTCCGGCGATCGTGTTCTGGCCCCAGCGGTACCGCTCGTGGGCGTAGCTCAGGTAGACCCTGTCCTTGGCGCGGGTCAGCCCCACGTAGAACAGGCGCCGCTCCTCCTCGTACTCGCGCGGCGATTCCAGCGCCCGGGCAAGCGGGAACAGGTTCTCCTCGCATCCGGCCAGGAAGACGACCGGGAACTCCAGGCCCTTGGCGTTGTGGAGCGTCATGAGCGTCACGACCCCGCCCCCGAGCGCGGCGGTGTCGAGATCGGTGAGGAGGCTCACCTCCTCGAGGAACGCGGCCAGGTCCCCCTCGCCGGGTGCCGGCGGGCGCTCGTCGCTGAAGGTCTGCACGCCCGCCACGAGCTCGTACAGGTTCTCGAGCCGGTCCTCGCGCCGGGGGTCCTTGAGCGCCCGGTAGTGCGCGAAGAGCCCGGCCTTCTCGAAGTACTCCGTGACCCATCCGCCCGCGGGCTCGACCGCAGCCCGGGCCCGGAACTGCTCGAGCAGCGCCGCGAGCTCCTTCAGCCCCGCCTGCGTGGGCGCGTTGACCTGGAGGAAGATCGACGGGTCGTCCAGCGCGCCCGACAGCCCGGTTCCCCGCTGCTCGGCGACCGCCTCCAGCGCCTGGATCGTCACCGGCCCGATGCCGCGCTTGGGAACCCCCAGCACGCGGTTCATCGACCAGTCGTCGAGAGGATTGGCGAGGATCCGCAGGTACGCGACCGCGTCCTTCACCTCCTGCCGCTCGTAGAACCGCGTCCCGCCGACGATCACGTACGGCAGCCCCCGGCGACGCATCCCTTCCTCGAGCGCGCGGGACTGGGAGTTCGTGCGATAGAGAACCGCCACGTCCGACGCCGATCGCCCCTCGCGCTGGAGCGCCTGGACCGTCCGCGCCACCCACTCGGCCTCGCTCTCGGCGTCGGCGGCCCCGTGCACGATCAGGGGCTCGCCCGCCTCGCGCTCGGTCCAGAGCTTCTTCGGCTTGCGCTCGCGGTTCTTCTCGACGATGGCGTGAGCGGCGTCGAGGATCCGGGACGTCGAGCGGTAGTTCTGCTCGAGCCGGATCGAGACCGCCTCTGGGAAATCGTCTTCGAACGACAGGATGTTCCGGATGTCGGCGCCCCTCCAGCCGTAGATCGACTGATCGTCGTCGCCGACCACGGTCACCGAGCGGTGCTGCTCGGTGAGCATCTTGATGAACTGGTACTGCGCGTGATTGGTGTCCTGGTACTCGTCGACCAGGACGTGGCGGAACTTGCGCCGGAACGACGCCAGCAGCGCCTCGTCCTCGCGGAGCTTGACGACCGTCTGCATGAGCAGGTCGTCGAAGTCGAACGCGCGATTGGAGCGAAGGACGGCCTGGTAGCGGCGATACGCCTCGGTGATGGCCTCTTCGACGTGGCCGTGGTGGAGCGCCGCGTATTGCTCGGGCGACAGGAGCCGGTTCTTGGCGTCCGAGATCCGCCCCCGCACGCCGTAGGCGTCGAGCGAGCCGATCGACCAGCTCATCGCGTCCATCACCTGCTTGAGGATCTGGAGCGTGTCGTCCCCGTCGTAGATCGTGAACGAGCGCGGATAGTCGAAGCGGTCGGCGATCTGGCGCAGGATCCGCGCGCAGACGGAGTGGAAGGTGCCGATCCACAGGCCCTGGATCCCGTCGACACGATCCGCCAGGAGCGTCAGCACGCGCTCCTTCATCTCTCCGGCGGCCTTGTTCGTGAACGTGACCGCGAGGATGTGCCGCGGCGCCACGTCGTGATGGAGGATCATCCACGCGATGCGGTGGGTTAGGACCCGGGTCTTCCCGCTGCCCGCCCCCGCCAGGACGAGCAGCGGCCCGGGGCCGTGCATCACGGCCTCGCGCTGGGCGGGGTTCAGGTTCTGGAGAGGCCCGCTCACGGGCGCGCCCCCTCGTCCTGATCGCTGGCGGCCAGCGTGACGCGAAACGTCGTGCCCGTGCCCGGCTCCGACGCGACCAGCTCGAGCGAGCCGCCGTGGTTCTCCTCGACGATCCGCCTGGCTAGCGACAGGCCGACGCCCCAGCCCTGGGGCTTGGTCGACACCCCGGTCTCGAAGATCCGCTTGCGGAGCGCCCACGGAACGCCCGGGCCGTTGTCGGAGATCTCGACCATGGCCGTCCCCGGGACCGGGCCGCGCGCGACCCGGAGCGAGATCTCGCCGCCCGTCGCCTGGAGCGCGTCGACCGCGTTCTTGACCAGGTTCTCGAGCGCCCACTCGAGCAGCGTCCGGTTGGCCTCCACGACCGGCGCGGGCTCGTAGACGGTGCTCAGGCGGATCGTCCGGCCGCGGCGCGGAAGCCGGGCACGGCAATACTCCTCCAGGTCATGCACGACCGCGTGGAGATCCAGCGGTCCGAGCTGGGGGTTCCTGCCGATCAGCTCGAACCGGTTGGCGACCTTCGTCAGACGGTCGAGGTCCTGCTCCATCGCCACCAGCGCGGCGTCGGTATCGACCTCGCGCCGGTCGTCGTCCGAGCCGGTCACCGCCGGGACGGCGACCGTGCGCTCGGCCTTCAGGAGCTCGACCCACCCGTACAGCGACGAGATCGGCGTCCCCAGCTGATGGGCGCTCTCGCGCGCCATCGCCACCCAGATCTGACCGCGCTGGACGCGCAGGTTGTAGCGGATCAGCCAGAACGCGATCAGGCCGATGGCCGCCAGCCCGAGGGCCTGGATGTACGGCAGATACCGGAGCAGCGTGATCGTTCCCGCCTCAGCGACGTGGATCCGCTGGATCACGGCGCCGCTCTCGTCGAGCACCGGATAGGGATCGGCGATCCGGTCCATGCGCGCGGCCTCCTGCCGGAGCGCCAGCCGGTCGGCAGGGCTCCACGGCCCGGTCTCGTTCTCGATATCGAGGTCCAGGTTCTTGAAGGCGGTCGGGTTGCCGAGCTCGTCGGTGAGGATGACCGGATAGGGGAAGCTCTGGATGACCTCTTCGAAGAGGAGCAGCTGCGCGTCCTCGGCCGAGCTGACGCGGAGCGCTCGCGCGTAGAGCGTCGCCAGCCGCTCGGTGTCCTCGCGGATGTCCCCCACCAGCGCGCGCGTGAACCACGCGTACCCGATGAACAGCGCCAGGTACGCCACCACCGCGACGATCGGCCAGACGCGCGGCCAGGCGTGCGGCGGCGTGATCGAATTCCGCGTCGTGCCGCCTCCTCTCAGGCCGCGCCCGGCTCCAGGACTTCGCGGCCTCCCATGTACGGGCGCAGCGCCGCGGGGAGCGTGACCGTGCCGTCGGCGTTCTGGCCGTTCTCGAGCAGCGCGATCATCGTCCGCGGGAGGGCGACTCCCGAGCCGTTGAGCGTGTGCGGGTGGCGCGTTCCGCTCGCGCCCTCCGCGCGCATGCGCAGGTCGGCCCGCCGGGCCTGGTACGACTCGCAGTTCGAGCACGACGACACCTCGAGCCACATCCCGACGCCCGGCGCCCAGGCCTCGATGTCGAACGTCTTGGCGGCGGCGTTCCCCATGTCGCCGGCCGCGAGGAGGAGCACGCGGTACGGGAGCTCGAGCGCCTGGAGCACGGCCTCGGCGTCCGCGGTCAGCGTCTCGAGCAAGTCGTAGGACGTCTCCGGCGTCGTGATCGCGACCATCTCGACCTTGTCGAACTGGTGGACGCGGATCATGCCGCGGGTCTCCCGCCCGGCCGCCCCCGCCTCGCGGCGGAAGCACGGCGTGTGCGCGCAGTAGCGAAGCGGCAGAGCGTCGGCGTCCAGGATCTCCTCGCGGTGCCAGCCCATGATCGGCACCTCGGCGGTCGGGATCAGATACAGCTCGTCGCGATCGCAGGCGTAGAGCTGCTCCTCGAACTTCGGCAGGTGGCCGGTGGCCGTGGCTGTCGCCGAGTTCACGAGGTACGGCGGCGCGATCTCCCGGTAGCCGTTCGCGAGATGCCGGTCGAGCATGAAGGCGATCAGCGCGCGCGAGAGCGCCGCTCCCGCTCCCGTCAGGCCGACGAACCCGGAGCCCGCGATCTTGGTCGCCCGCTCGAGGTCGAGGATCCCCAGGCGTTCGCCGAGTTCCCAGTGGGGCTTCGGCTCGAAGTCGAACGCGCGCGGGCGCCCCCACTCCCGCACCTGCACGTTGGCTTCCGCGCCTCCGGCGGGGACCGAGGCGTGCGGCAGGTTCGGCAGCTCGAGGAGCAGCGAGTCGAGCGTTTCCTTGTGGGCGCTGGACTGATCATCCAGCGACTTGATCCGGTCGGAGACTACGCGCATCTCGGACTTGAGCTCCTCGGCTTCGTCGGCGCGACCGCCCTGCACCATGGCTCCGATGTCCTTCGAGCGCGCGTTCCGCTCGGCCTTGAGCCGCTCGCTCTCCGCCAAGAGCCGCCGGTACTCCTCGTCGAGGCGCACGAGCCGATCGACGTCGGCCGAGTCGCCGCGCCTGGCGAGCCCCTCGCGCAGCCGGTCGCGATCCTCGCGCAGGATGCGGACGTCCAGCATCAATCGACGACGCGGCGGTTCAGCGGCTGGACTTGGTACGCCCAGCGGAAGCGGGCGAAGCGCGACGCGGGCTGGCCGGGGAACTCGGTGCCCACCTCGAGCACGGCGAGCTTGGCGTAGTTGATCGGCACGATGCCGCCCTGGGACCGGGAGATGCGGAAGGCGTAGACGTGGCCGGTCTCGACCGCCACGCCCGCCGCGTCGTCGACGTCGCTGTAGCCGTCCTCGGGGACCTCCTCCACCGACTCGAACGGCACCGATCCCAGGTCCTGGATTCCGGTGCGCACGCTCGACAGCCCCGGGGCCAGGAACGTCGAGAAGGCGCGGAAGACGAGCGTCCCGCTCGATCGCGCGTCGAGGAGGAACGTCCCCGTGGACCCGCCGATCTCGTCCGTCCCGACGAAGAGCCGCTGCGCCGACGCGAAGTCCCATCCCGACGGGAAGGCCGGCAGGCCGAGCTCCCAGAGCTGAGCCTCGCCCTCGACGACCTGCGGAGTGGTGTTCCGGAACGGGTTCTCGTCGTCGCAGGCCGAGAGCAGGATCGCGCCCAGCACGAGCAGCCGTCCCACGGTGTATCGATCGATTCTCATGATCCGCGTTCGCTCTCCTGTGTGGCCGGAATCTCCGGTTCGTTCTCCACGCGCCCACGCCAATCCTCGAGCAGGTCGCGGGCCGTCTCTTCCCAGCCCCGCGTGGCGACCCATCCGATCGTCTCCCGCGCCAGGCGGGGGTCACCGACCATCCACGGCACCTCGGCCGGTCGCAGGCGCGAGGGGTCGACCGCGAACTCGATCTCCACCTTCGACAACGCAGCCAGGACCTCGAGCGCCTCACCGATCGTCCGCCCGACGCCGCTGCAGACGTTGTAGACCCCGCCGGGCGCCCCCTGGCGGAGGAGCATCGCGTACGCCTCGACGACGTCGCGGACGTCCGATACGTCGCGCGTGGGATCGAGGTTCCCGATCTCGATCACCGGGGGTCCCAGAGCGGCTTCCGCGCGCGCGATCCGCCGCGCCACCGACGGGAAGACGAAGCGCGCGTCCTGGCCGGGGCCCGTGTGCGGAAAGGCCCGGACGCGGACGACCTCGAGCCCGTAACCGCGCCAGTACTGGGCGCCGATCAGGTCCTGCGCCGCCTTGCTCGTCCCGTACGGGCTGACCGGCTCCAGCGGCGCGCTCTCGGGCACGGGGCCCTCCTCCGCCGACCGCCGCCCGTAGGCCTCGCTCGAGGTGACGACGAGCGCGCGCCCGACCTCCGTCCTGCGGCACGCCTCCAAAACGTGCAGCGTGCCGAGCGCGTTGACCGCGACCGTCTCGCCCGGCCGGCGGAACGCGGCCGCCACGCTGGTCTGTCCGGCGAGATGGACGAGGGCGTCGGGCGCGGCCTCGGCGATCGCGGACTCGACGCGGTCCTGGTCGCGCACGTCGCAGACCCAGATCCGCTCCACGCCCGCGATCGGAACCGGCTCCAGCGAGGAGCCGAGGACGGCGTGGCCCTCCGCCGCCAGCAGGGCCGCTAGGTGCCGGCCCGCGAACCCGTCGATGCCGGTCAGGAAGATGCGCATTTGAGCGTTGGGTCGCGGGTCGTGACGGCGCCGGCCCCACCGGGCCGTTCAGCGCTTCGACGACCTGTCAGGACGACGATGGGCGTTCAAGATACTGGAGCCGGCGCCACAGCGCCCGCTCGCCCTCGCTGGGCGATTGACCGCGTCGGCGCATCGCCGTCTCGGCCGTCGAGAGGAACGCATCGAGCCGCACGCGCACCCGCTCCGCGCCGTCGTCCCAGGTGAAGTCGGGGAGCCAGGCGGGCGACACTCCGCCGCCGAAGAGGTGACTTCCGGCACCGATCCGGGCGCCGGTCGTCAGCCGCGTCCCGATCCCCGTCTTGACGTGGTCGCCCAGGAACGCCCCGACCTTGAGGAGCCCGGTGTCGACCCGACCCTCGGGCCCGCCGACGCGCACGGGACCGTAGGTGTTCTTGAGATCGCTCGTCACCGTCGACGCGCCGATGTTCGCCCACTCGCCGATGAACGAGTGGCCGACGAACCCGTCGTGGGCCTTGTTGCAGAAGCCCTGGAACACGGTCTGCTCGACCTCGCCCCGCACCTTGCAGCGGGGGCCGATCGAGGTCCCGTGCCCCACCTCGCCACCGAGGACCCTGCTCTCCCGCCCCACGTACACGGGGCCCCGCAGGATCGCGTGCGGCTCGACGCTCGCTCCGCGGTCGAGGACGATCGGGCCCTCGCGCGCGTCGAGGACGACGAAGGGACCGATCGCCACCTCCGGTCCCATGAGCGGATCGTCCCCGAGGACCACGAAGGGATCGACCGCGGAGAAGGACCGCGCGCCGTCGAAGTCCTCGGCGTCGTAGGCGACCAGCGCGGGGTTGGCGGCCATCGTTCCCCAGATCGAATCGCAGAGCGCGCCGCCGGCCTCGACGTGGGGCAGACCGAGATCGGTCGCCGCGTCGTAGCAGGAGCCGCCCCAGAGCGGCCCGCCGATCCGTTCGGCGATCTCCCTGGCACGCGAGGCGTCGAGCCGCCAGGCGACCGCCTCGCCGCCCGAGCGGTACTCGGCCGGCTCGTCGCCGAAGGACCAGCCTCGCGGCGGGACCCAGGTCGCGACCGCCACGCGCCAGCCCGAGCCCGCGCCGGGCAGTTCGTTGACGGGCGGCGGATCCCCCGAGCGGAACGCGCTGCCCGCGACGTCCTCGTCGCAGAGAAGCGCCGCCAGCGGGCCGTACCGATCGCTCCACCGGGCGCGAAACGTGCGCGTGCCGGCCAGCAGGTCGCCGGCCGGACGCGTCGCCGCCAGCGGCCAGAAGGGCTCCCGCGGCGGGTCGACGAGAAGGAGTGGAACGCTCAAGGCAGCGTGCGGATCGTGGAGCGGACCGCCCATGCGTCCGGCCAGCCGAGGCCGGCGAGCTCGACGCGCAGGCCCTCGGCGCCGGCGCGCTCGGCGAAATCGCCGGCCCGCACCTTGAACCAGGGGTCGTCGCGCTCGACGTATACCGGGACGCGATCTCCGAGCGCGTCCCGGACTCGTGTGGCGGCGGCAGTGGCCTCGGCCTGGGAGCGCGAGGCGAAGATCTGGACGCGCCACCCCGTGGCGAGCGCCTCGCCCTCCGGCGCCGCGACGGTCGGGGGCGCGGTCTCGAGCGCGGCCGCCGGGCGGACCTCGCCGGTCACGACGGTCTCCCGCTCGACGCGCGTGGTGTCGGGAACGGGGCCGGAGAGCGTGTCCGCGATCAGCGTGCCGTCGGGCGTCACGCGGCCGACGACCGTGGCGCCGGACGCATCGCGGTCCTCGACGGACGCGCCGGCGACATCGCGCGGCGCGGCGCCGGCTGCTCCGGCTCGGCCCGTCGAGTCGCGCGTCCCGGGAGGGAGCTCCTCGCGGTAGCGCGCGGGCATGCAGGAAACCGCGAAGAGCGCCGCGATTCCCAGGATCCGAACGCTCACCGGCGGACGCGCGCCTCGGAGAGCGACTGAACGAAGGGCTTGAGGTCGTCCAGGCGGTCGCGCGGCACGACCAGGGTCTCCTCGCCGCTCCGGACGATCACGCACTCCTCGATCCCCAGCGCGGACAGGCGCCCCTGCGGGCACCACGCGATCACGTTCCGGCACTCCTCGAGCACGATGTCGCCGACGCCCACGTTCCCGTCGGCATCCGGCTCCAGCCAGCGCGCGAGCGCCTCCCACGACCCGACGTCGTCCCATTCCCAACCGCGCGCCGGCATGACGACGGCATGCGCGGTCTGCTGCATGATCCCGTAATCGATCGACGTCGACTCGACCGCCGCGTAGTAGCCCTGGAGGGCGGTGGCGGGATCGTCGCGCCACGCCGCGACCGCCGAGTCGATCGTCCGGCGCATGAGCGGAAGGTGCTGGGCGTACTCTTCGAGGAAGACCGAGGCGCGCCCGCAGAAGAGCCCGCTGTTCCAGGTGTGGAGGCCGTCCTGTACGAGCGCCCTCGCGGTCGGCGCGTCGGGCTTCTCCTCGAACGCCTCGACCTCGAACGCCTCGATCGTCCGCGTCCGGATCGGATCGCCGCGCCGCACGTAGCCGTAGCCCGTCTCGGGGCGGTCCGGAACGACCCCGAACAGGACGATGACCGGCTCCTCTGCCGCCAGATGGAGCCCTTCCTCGACGGTGGCGCGGAACGACTTCGGGTCCCCGATCGCATGATCGGCGGGGAGGACGAGGAGGATCGCCTCGGGGTCCCGCGCCGCCAGGAGGCCCGCCGCCAGGCCGATCGCCGCCGCCGTGTTCTTGGGCTCCGGCTCGCCGATGACTTGCGCGCGCGGCACCTCTGGGAGCTCGGCCGCGATTCGGTCGGCGATCGCCGCGCCCGTGAGGACGAGCCAGCGATCCGGCGGAATTAGGCCTTCCAGCCGGTCCGCCGTCTCGCGCACCATCGTGCGGTCGGAGATTAGGGGTAGTAGCTGCTTGGGTCGATCGGGCGTCGAGGCGGGCCAGAACCGCTCCCCCACGCCGCCCGCGAGGATGACCGCGTGGTTCACGCGCGCCAACGTAGCCCGCGCGCGGCGAGCGGGTCAAGCGATGTTGCGACTAGCCCTGGCGCGCGAGATCGGCGTCGCGGGTTTCCAGGCGCTCCAGCCAGTGGCGGATCGGCGCGTGCTCGGGGCGCTCCAGGGCCGGGTCGGCGTCGACCAGGTCGAAGGCGGCGTCGCGTGCCGCGGCCAGGAGATCGACGTCGCGCTCGAGATCGGCGATCCGGAAGTCGGGGGTGCCGTGCTGGCGCGTGCCGAACACGTCGCCCTGCCCGCGCAGCCGGAAATCCTCCTCGGCGATCACGAACCCGTCGTGGGTCGCGGCCAGGACCCGCGCCCGCTCGCGGGCATGCGCTCCGGCGCCGTCGGAGATCACCAGGAAGCAGTAGGCCGCTTTCTCCCCGCGCCCGACCCGCCCGCGGAGCTGATGGAGCTGTGAGAGGCCGAAGCGCTCGGCGTGCTCGACCACCATGAACGTCGCGTTCGCCACGTCGACGCCGACCTCGATGACCGTCGTCGCCACCAGCACGTCGATCTCGCCGGCGGCGAACGCCCGCATGACGCGGTCCTTCTCGTCGGACGCCACGCGGCCATGGAGGAGCGCGACACGGGCCTTCGGGAACCGCGTCGCCAGAGCCTCGAAGCCCGAGGTCGCGTCCTTCAGGTCGATCGCCTCGGACTCCTCGATCAATGGATAGACCACATATCCTTGCTCCCCCGCGGCGAGCCGCTCGCCCAGGAACGCATAGAGCCGCTCCCGCTGCCGCTCGCCCAGGACGCGCGTCGAGACGGGCTTCCGGCCGGGCGGCATCTCGTCGATCCGTGACACGTCGAGGTCTCCGTAGAACGTGAGCGCGAGCGAGCGCGGGATCGGGGTCGCGGTCATGACGAGGACGTCGGGGATTGCGCCCTTCCTGGTCAGAGCCAGACGCTGCGCGACGCCGAAGCGGTGCTGCTCGTCGATGATCGCGAGGCCCAGCTTCCGGAACGCCACGCCCTCCTGGATCAGCGCGTGCGTGCCGATCGCGATATCGATCGCACCCTCCGCGAGGCCGGCGGCGATCCGCGCGCGCGTCTTCCCGCCGACGCTCCCCGTCAGGAGCGCGGCCTCGACCGGCGCGTCACCGAGGAGCCGGCCGATCGTGCGCGCGTGCTGCTCGGCCAGGATCTCGGTCGGGGCCATCAGCGCGCCCTGGTAGCCGCTCTCGATCGCTCTCAAGAGCGCGAGCAGCGCGACGACCGTCTTCCCCGATCCCACGTCGCCCTGGATGAGGCGGTTCATCGGGCGGGTCGAGCGCATGTCGCGGTAGATCTCGGACAGCGTTCGGCGCTGCGCGCGCGTCAATGTGAACGGCAGCGCCTTGCCGACGCGCGGCACGATCTCTCCCTCCGTCGCCATCGCGATCCCGCTCTCGGGACGCCGGCGCTCGACCGCCTTCAGCGCCAGGCGCAGCTCCCACCAGAAGAGCTCCTCCCAGGCGAATCGCCGCCGCGCGCGGTCGCGATCGATCGGGGTCTCGGGCCAGTGGAGATCCGCGAGCGCGGTGGCGAGCGTGGGAAGTCCCTGCCGCTCGCGCATGTCCGCGGGCAGGGGATCCTCGACCGGGCCGAGGCGGTCGAGCGCGGCCCGGGTCCACGACCGGAGCGCCTTCTGGGTGACGTTCTCGGTCAGGGGATAGATCGGCAGCATCGTGGCATGCCCGCCGTCGCCGTCGTCCTGCGTGACGTCGAACTCGGACGGCGAGAGCTGGAGCCGCCCCTGGAAACGCGTCACCACTCCGATCGCGCGCAGCCGGTCGCCGCGCGCGATCTTGCCTTTGACCCACGGCTGATTGAACCAGACGAGCGCGATGCCGCCGGTCTCGTCCTCGAGCAGCGCCGACACCATGCTCTTCCGCCCGCGGAGCTTCCGCTCGCCGATCGTCCGCACCGTGCCCACGACCGTCGCCGCCTCCCCGGCGCGGAGGTCGCCGATCGGCTTCACGTGCCGCGCGTCGAAGTAATCCCGCGGATAGTGGAGGAGGAGATTGCCGACCGTCCGGATCCCGAGCCGCGCCAGGTCCTCGACCCGGCGCGGGCCCACGCCCGGCAGGAACCGGACTTCGGCGTCGAGCCCGAGCGCGCCGCTCAGCGGAGGAGGCCCTCCGCGAACGCGCCCGCGTCGAAAGGCGCCAGGTCGTCCGGACCCTCGCCGAGCCCGACGAACTTGACGGGCACGCCGAGCTCCCTCCGCACGGCGACGACGACACCGCCCCGCGCGGTGCCGTCCAGCTTGCAGACGACGATGCCGGTAATCGGCAGCGCCGCGCCGAACGTGCGCGCCTGGGCGATCGCGTTCTGGCCCGTTGTGGCGTCGAGGACGAGAAGGGTCTCGTGGGGCGCGCCGTCGAGACGCTTGCCGGCCACCCTCGCGACCTTCGCGACCTCGGCCATGAGATCGGCCTGCGTGTGGAGCCGGCCGGCGGTGTCGGCGAGGACGTACGTCGCGCCACGGCCGATCGCCGCGTCGACGGCGTCGAAGACCACGGCGGCCGGGTCGCCGCCGGCCTGCCCGGCCACGACGGGGACCTCCAGCCGCGCCGCCCACGCCTTCACCTGCTCGATCGCGCCGGCGCGGAAGGTGTCGGCGGCCGCCAGGAGCACGGACTCGCCGCGCTCCTGGAGGTGATGCGCGAGGCGGGCCAGCGTCGTCGTCTTGCCCACGCCGTTGACGCCGACCAGGAGGACGACGGTGGGCGGCTCGGCGGCGCGCGCGAGCTCGACCGAGGCTCCGTCCGGGTCGAGGAGCTCGACGAGGCGCTCCTTCAGAAACTCCTTGAGCTCCTTCTCGGTCCGGAGCTTGCCCTTCTTCGCCTCGGTCTCGACGGCTTCGGTGAGGTGGAGCGTCGCGGGGACGCCGAAGTCGGCCGCCAGGAGTCGCTCCTCCAGGGTCTCGATGGCGGCCGCGTCGACCCCTTTGACGAGGACCGCGACGTCCATGAGGGCGACGTCCTTGATCCGCTGCCAGAGCCCGCGCTTCGGCGCGAACGCGCGGTCCTCCTCCCGCTTCTCGATCCGCTGGTTCACGCCCTTCGCTCCCGCCTGCTAGCTTCGTGGCCCATGTCGTCCGTCACGTTCCTGTCCGACGTTCATCTCGGCGCGCACGCGCCCGCCGTGGAGGCCGCCAAGGAGCGCGATCTGATCGCGCTCGTCGATCGGCTCGAGGCGGGGTCGACGCTCTACCTCCTCGGCGACGTGTTCGACTTCTGGTTCGACTACGCGGAGCCGCCGCGGAAGCACGGCCAGGTCCTCCGCGCCCTCCAGCGGGCGCGGGCGCGCGCAATCGAGATCGCCTTCATGGGCGGCAACCACGACTACTGGGTGCGGGCCGGGCGCGGGCCGGGATGGCTCGAGCGCGAGCTCGGGATCCGGGTCCTCGACGATCCCCACCTGGCGCGCCACGACGGCCTGGCGCTCCTCCTCACGCACGGCGACGCGCTGGGCGGGGCGCGCGGGGGGTACCGCGCCGTGCGCGCGCTGCTCCGGAACCCGGTCGCGATCTTCGCGTTCCGGCTCCTGCGCCCGGGCGTCGGCCACTGGCTCGCCGACCGCACCTCCGCCGCGAGTCGCGACAGCCACAGCGACGCCGCGCTCGCGCTCTATCGCGACCGGCTTCGCGCCAGCGCCGCGCGGGAGCTCGCGCGGGACGACGTCGACGCGGTCGTCGCCGGTCACGTGCATGCGCCCGAGCTCAGCGAGCATCCCGGCGGCGTCTACCTCAATCTCGGCGACTGGACGGTCCATCGCACGTACGGCCGGCTCGCCGACGGCAGGCTCTCGCTCGAGCGGTTCGGCGCCGGGGATCGCGCACCCGGTGAGATGGCGGCGGGGAGATGAGCGTCACGAAGCGCCTCACGCCGAGCCGGCGGCCACCACCTCGACCCCGCCGATCCGGCCCCCCAGGAACCGCTGCCCCACCCGCAGGAACAGTTCCGGCAGATCGCTGACCAGGAAGCGATGTGCCGGCTCGCTGCCGTCCGCCGCGAGGTTTCGCTCCGCGAGCAGGGTGGCTACCTCGCGCGCGGTCTCCTCCGCCGAATCGATCAGCGTCACGCCGGGCCCGAGCGCCTCGGCGATCACGGGCGCCAGCAGCGGATAGTGGGTGCACCCCAGGATGAGCGTGTCGATCCGGTCTTCGCGGAAGGGCGCCAGGTACTCCTCGGCGATCTGCCGCGCCACCGGGTGGTCGGTCCATCCCTCCTCCGCCAGCGGCACGAAGAGCGGGCAGGGGCGAGAGACGACCTCGAGATCGGCGTCGATCGCGAGCAGGTGGTCGCGATATGCACCGCTCTCGATCGTCCCGTACGTGCCGATGACCCCGATCCGCCCCGTCGTCGTGCGCGCGACGGCCGCGCGCGCACCGGGGCCCACCACCCCGACGATCGGCAGATCGAACTCCTCGCGCAGCACCGGGAGCGCCCGGGCGGTGGCGGTGTTGCACGCCAC
>DASSBK010000098.1:0-7152 GCA_035698825.1 Gemmatimonadota bacterium | reverse complement strand
GAAGCCCGCGATCCCGTCCGATGACTCTCGAACGAGCCAGGGGATCGGGGCTGCATCCATCCGCCGTCGCAGATCCTCCACGGAGGGCGGCTCGACCTCGAACGAGATGTGCGTGCTGCTGACGATCGGGGCGTAGATCGCGTGGATGGCGGGAGCGTCTCGCGGAGTGGCCGGACGGATGTCCGTCATCGCACGAGCCCCCGGGGCGGGACTAGAGCGCCTGGATGAGTCTCCGGCGGCGCCGGACGTGGCCGTTCTCGAGCGCGTGCCGGCACCGCGGGATCGAGAGACCCACGAGCACGATGATCAGCAGAAGGAGCATCGGCTGGTGATGGCTGGCCTGCACCGACGGACCCCCTCGGGCGGTGACGAACGCGATGCTGGCCACACCCACGACGTTGGCGATGACCGCGATCTTCCAGGCGCTCCGCTTTCGGAGCAGCGCGGCACCGAACGCGATGACGAGGAGCCCGCCGGCTCCCGCCTCGAGGACCGCGAAGCGCAACGACTCGGTTTCGACGTACGGGAGCGGCAGCGATATGCCGAGATGGAGCATGGCCCCCGCGAAGAACGCGGCGGCCTCGAACAGAAGCGCAAGCGCGATTATCGAGCGAAGGATCTTGTGCACCGTCCTGGACCCCCGAGGAAACATGTCATTATCGATGATTTCGATGCTCGACGCCGTACGATTGCTTACGCGACGACGAACTCGTGGAGCCATGCGTGGATTGGCTGTTCATCTTCATGACAGGCGATCTGCGAACCCGACAGGCATCCCGAGGGACTCTTTTGAACGCGCCGCGATCCTGCAGGCCGGAGCCGCATCCTGCGGCGGCACTTTTTCCCTCCCTGTCCTCGATATCGCGACCCGCTGCCACCTCCCGGGCTCCCAAGGCTACGCCTATCACCCGACCACGTCGACGGTGTTCCACTGACGAGCTCGACGACAGGATCGGGTCCGACTTGATCGAGGGTATCCCTCGTAGACGCGAGCGCCGCTCCGGTCATTTCGCTGACCGACGCGGGACCAGGAAATAACGTACGCTGAACATCGGGCCCGGTCAGGCCGGCCGTAACCGGCCTCGAACCCTACGGGAGGATGCTCCCATGCGATCTGTCCTGGCTCTCGCCCTGGTCGCGGCCCTCGCGGCCTGCTCCGATGATTCGAACATGCCTACGGAAACAGAACGGGCTTTGGACAACGAATCCGCCCTCGAGGCGGCCGCGCTGGAGAGCGAGGCCGAGGTCGAGTTCGGCATCGACGAGGGCAAGGTGGGGACGAACTTCCCACCTGGATCCCACGACGGGTCGTTCCACGCGTTCGACAAGGTCCGGCCCCACACGGTCACGATCGCGCGGGGCGGCAGCGTGACGTACGAGATCTATCCGCTCCATCAGCCTGCCGTATGGGCGCCCGGCACGCGGCCCGAGGACATCGACACCTCGGATACCGAGCCGATCCCGGTGTTCCCCGCCCTCGATCGGATCGTCGTCAGCGACGATCCTGGCCTGATCGCGCTGGCGCCCGATCAGACGCTCGAGGAGAAGGAGTGGACGACGCCCCCCGGGACGTTCGACGAGCCGGGCAAGTACCTCGTGACCTGCACGACCTTCGTGCACTTCACGGTGGCGAACATGTACGGATGGGTGATCGTGAAGTAGCTCAGGCCTCGCTGCGCGTCTCCCTGAGCCATCCGAAGATCCGCAGATGGGAGAGGACGATGAGGGGGACGAAGTACGTCGGCAGGAGCGACAGCGGGAGGCGGGTGAGCGGAGCGAGCGCATCCGGATCGGCGAGGAAGATCCGGGCCGCGGTCGCGACAGCGAACAGGATGTCGAGCAGACCGAGCGCGTTCCAGGCACGGAGGACCGCTCTCCGGCCTCGCGTGCGGACGGGGAAAGCGCCGAAGAGGAGGCCCGCGGCTCCCGCGGCGGCGGCGATGTCTCCCCAGCCTCCCGGCACGGCGAACGCGAACGGCAGCTCGCCCCGCCGGTAGAGCACGATGAACCAGGCGCCCACGAATCGGACCAGATGGAGGGCCACCAGCGCGCGGGGCGGAACGGCGCGCACCCACCCCCGGACCTTCGCCGACAGGCGCCAGGCGAGGAGACCGGCCGCCACCAGCGATGCGAGGATGAGCGGAACCGGGACGAGAGTGCGGAGAAGGGCCTCCACCGCTCCGGTCGCGAGCGCCGCCCCACCCCACGCCAGGAGGATCCCGTACAGCGGTCGCGGGGATGTCGCCGCGTCGCCCCTCATTCCCAGCTGGTCGAGCCTCGCCGCAGATCTTCCGCGAATTCGTCGGGCAGATCGCTCGCCAGAATGGCCGCGGCGGCGCGCTCCACGTCGTACGCGGTTCGCACAACGTCGATTTCGAGTCGAGCGCCGTCCCAGGAAGCGATCGCCCAGGATGCGCGTGGGTCGCCGTCCTTCGGCCGGCCGATGGAACCTGCGTTCACGTAGAGCGCTTCGTCCACGATCCGCTTCCAGGGAATGTGCGTGTGGCCGAATGCGATCGCGTCTCCGGGGGCTGCTCCGAGCTTCGCTGCCATCTTTCGGACGAATTCGTCGGGGCGGCCCTGCTCCCAGTAGAGCGTGTTGAGCGTCGGTGCGCCGTGGATGAGGCGCAGTGTCGGGCCCGAGCGATGGCCCCCTCCGGGCCGCACGTCGATGCGGAAGGGAAGCGCCCGCAACCACGCCTTCGTCTCCGCGCTGACGTGGGCAAGCGTCCATGCGTAGCTCTCGTGGGCGAGCGCCTCCTGTGCCGGGCTCTCGGCGCGGCAGCCGCAATGCTCGGCCCCCACCGCCACCGTGGAGTCGTAGTTGCCGGCCACGCCGGTGATTCCCCTGGACACCAGCCGCGCGACGACCTCGTCCGGCCACGGTGCGTATCCGATCAGATCTCCGAGGTGGTACGCCGCGTCGACGGCTTGCCGGTCGGCGTCCTCGAGGACCGCCTCGAGCGCGGGCAGGTTGCCATGAATGTCCGGCAGGAGCGCGCAGCGCCAGAGGGCCGGCGCTCGAGCGGTATCGGTCTCGGTGTCCCCTATGGTCCCTCTTCGCGATCCACGCTGCCCAGATTCACGAGTTACTTCCTTTCCCGACGGGTTTCTCGCACAATTGACGGGCCAGCCGAAGCTCGACCCCTCGAGCCGAACGGGGCTCGCACGAATCCGTCAGGTGCCGATGGAATATGTCCAGTGTCCGCACGGTCTGCCCCTCTGCCGCTGGGCATCGCCCCGGCTGGTCGCGGGCCTGACCAGAGGCGCCTGAACCACCCGCCCCGGCGGGCTCCCGATGCGAGTGCTCATCACGACCTTCGGCACGCTCGGCGACATCGATCCCTACCTCGCGCTGGGGCGCGGGCTCGCCGAGCGCGGACACGAGCCCACCATCGCCACGCACGAGTTCTACCGGGAGATGATCGAGGACGAGCGCCTCGACTTCCATCCGGTCCGGCCGGACGCGCACCCCGAGGACCGCGAGGCCTTTGCGCGCGCGATGAGCCCGCGCTTCGGCTCGAAGTACGTCCTGCGCGAGCTCGTGATCCCCCATTTGCGCGCTTCCTGGGAGGACACCGCCCAGGCGGCGCGCGGCGCGGAGATCGTGGTCACCCATCCGTTGACGTTTGCTGGGGGGATCGTGGCCGAGGAGGCCGGGCTTCCCTGGGTCTCGACGATCCTGGCGCCCCTGTCCCTCTTCTCCCGCTACGACTTCCCCGTCGTCCCGCCGTTCCCCAACGCCTGGCGGCTCTACGGGATCCCCGGAGTGCCGCCCGTCCTGATCCGGCTCTTCCGCGCGCTCACCCGCTCCTGGACCGCTCCGGTCCGCGCGCTTCGCGCGGAGCGCGGATTGCCGCCGAGGGGCGATCCTCTCTACGAGGGACAGCACTCGCCGCTACTGACCCTCGCGCTCTTCTCCCCCGTCCTGGCGGCGCCCCAGCCGGACTGGCCGCCGAGCACGCGGGTCACGGGGTTCCCGTTCCACGTCCCATCGTCGGGCGAGGGCCTCGATGCCGACCTCGCGGCATTTCTCACGGCCGGACCTCCGCCGATCGTGTTCACCCTGGGCACCTCCGCCGTGGCGGTCGCGGGGTCGTTCTACGAGGAGAGCCTGGCCGCGGCGCGCCGCCTCGGGATGCGCGCGGTGTTGATGGTGGGAGGCGATCCCGGAAACCTGCCCCGGGCCGCGCTCGGCGCCGACGCCATCGCGGTCGAGCACGCGCCGCACGCGGCGGTCTTTCCGCTCGCCGCGGCCGTCGTCCATCACGGAGGGATCGGAACCCTGGGGCAGGCCCTTCGCGCCGGCCGGCCGATGCTCATCGTGCCCTGGTCCCACGATCAGCCCGACAACGCCCGGCGGGCAGAGCGGCTGGGGGTCGCATCGATCCTCTCTCCACGCCGCTATCGCGCGGCCCGCGCGGCCCGCGCGCTGGAGGAACTGATGCACGAGCCCGCATTCGCGGCGCGCGCGCGGGGGATCGGTGCCATCATCCAGGCGGAGGATGGCGTCGGCGCCGCCTGCGATGCGATCGAGGAGGCCGCGCTCGCGCATCGCGCTCCCGGCTCCGGCGACTAAGTTCCGGCGCCGTGTACGTCGCCGTCGAGACCACCGCCGAGCTCAAGGCGCACTGGGCCGCCCACGGGTCGCTTCGACACGTCGTGGCCAAGGGCCTCGACCTGCGCGACGAGACCGCCTTCCTGCTCTCGATCGACGCCCGGTGCGCGGTCTTCCTCGGGTGCCGGATGGAATCCGAGGCCTTCGATCACGTCGTCGATACCGGCGGAGTCGTGTTCCCGCGGCTCGTCGAGCTGCTGGGGCTCCCGTTCTCCGCCTATCGCGATCGGCTGTACAGCCTGCCCGAGCTGATGGAGGGGCTCGACGTCGAGCGGCCGGGCAGTCTGTTCCGCGACACCCTCGACGGGCGGATCTTCCGCTGGTACCGCGAGCAACGCGCCGAAGCGCAACCCGGAGTCCTCGAGGCCCTGGCAGAGCGCCTCCACGACCACGCGATCGAGGACGCTGCCCTCGAGTTCCTGGCCGCAGGGCCGTCGGACATCGTGGGGATCATGGGTGGACACGCGCTCCATCGCGCGAGCAAGGTCTATCCGGAGATCGCGCGGCTCGGGCGCGCGCTCGCGCGGAAGGGCTGGCGCGTGGTCACCGGCGGCGGGCCGGGTGCGATGGAGGCGGCGAACCTGGGCGCCTGGCTAGCGTCGCTCCCCGACGACGCCCTCGACCGCGCGCTCGGAATCCTCGCGCCCTCACCCGCGTTCAACGGCGATCACGAACGGTACATGGCCTATGGCTACAAGGTCCTGGAAGAGCTTTCGCTCGATCCGCGCTCTCCCGCCGATGGCCGCGGAGGCGAGAGCCTCGCGGTGCCGACCTGGTACTACGGCCACGAGCCCGCCAATCAGTTCGCCACGCACATCGCGAAGTACTTCGCGAATTCTCTGCGCGAAAGCGGCCTCGTCACGGTCGCTACGCGGGGACTCGTCTTCGCCCCCGGCCACGCGGGGACCGTCCAGGAGATTTTCATGGACGCGAACCAGAATTACTACGCCACCGAAGGGCTGATCAGCCCGATGGTGCTCTTCGACTCCGCCTACTGGCGCGAGACCCTCCCGGCCCACGAGCTGCTGCGGAAGCTCGCGGGAGACAGCCGGATGGCGTCGATGATCGTTCTGCTGGACGACGTGGACGAGGTCGTGTCCTACCTGGAATCGAACCCCGCGGTCAGCGTCCCCGTACAATGAGGGGTGACGTCACCTAGCTCCCCGCCGACACTTCCCGCACGACCCAGTCGCCGGCGCGCTCGCCGGGCGCGAGCTCCCAGCCGTTCGCGAGATCGAGACTCCACCCCTCCCCCGCGACGGGTGCCGTCGTTGCGCCCGCCGGTACGGGCACTACCACGCCCGTGAACCAGCCCTGCTCGTTTCGCAGGAACAGGGCGCCACCGGAGTCGACCTCGAGGATCCCCCAGACGTCGGTCACCCGTGACGACCCGTAGACCGTTCCCAGACCCTCGAGGTTGACCGCGTCGTTGGGGTCGAACGAGAACGAGAACTCCGCCCCCGGAGCGAGCTGCAGAACGGGTCCGTCGACGAACCGGGCACGGAGCTCCGCTTCGCGCGCCAGCCGCTCCACCTCGCGCGCCGCCTCGATGGCGATGACGCGCTCGCCGTTGTACCAGGCGACGCGGCCCTCGGCGGGGGCGCGAGAGGCTTCGATGGCGTAGGCGGATGCGAGGAGCTCGCCGAGCGTCGCGCCGCGGACCAGCTCTTCGCGCCACGGGCGGCCGGACTCGTCGAGGAGCACCCCGTACGCCGGGCCGGTCCCGTACGCGAAGCTCCGCGAGAAGCTGTCGCTCGCCTCGCGCCGCTCGAGATCGACCGCCGCGCGGTCGGCCAGCACCTCGCCCGGCAAACCGCTCAGGACGAGCCCCGTGTACTCGGCCATGCCCTCGTTCCGCTCGAGCGCGTCCTCCTCGGCCGCGGCGTCCGGGAACAGCGACCGGCGGTGCGCGCGGAAGTCGAGGGCGTCCCGGATCGATGCGACCCTGCCACTGCCTCGCGACGCCAGCGCCTCCGCCAGCGCGCGCATCTCCAGCCGCATCCAGATCCTGCCGTCGCGCGTGTCCAGGTGGCCGTTGGTCGGATTCTCCGCGGCCAGCCCCACATCCTCCTGGATCCGGTGGAAGAGCTCGTGGAGGAGGAGCCGGTTCCTGGCGTGGGGGATCGTCGGCGGAGGCCACAGGACCATCGTCCAGCGCAGACCCGCCCAATCGACCGCCGTGTTCGCCGGATTGATCTCCTCGGAGAGGGTCCCCACCCAGACACCGTCCTGTTCCCGGAGAAGACCCTGGGGATCGGGCCGGTTGGCGACCACGGAGCGGGAACCGGGATCGACCAAAAACAGCGGTCCGTAGAGCGCGGCGCCCCAAAGCGTGCCGGCATCCACTGTGCTCGCGTTCTCGGCCGCGGCGAACGCGCGCCGGGCCTCCCCCAGGTCGATGGGCGCCTCCTGCGCGCGGGCGAGCCCGCAGGCGATCGGCACGAGCAGCGCGCCGAGGACGGCCCGCGCCCGACTCATCGCAGCTCGTACGCCTTTCCCGGAGTGGCGCCCACGCCGAGGAGAACGACGCCGGA
>DASSBK010000097.1:0-3328 GCA_035698825.1 Gemmatimonadota bacterium | reverse complement strand
GACCCCGTCCAGCACGACATCCTGCGCCTCGTCGTCGGCGACGAGGCGCTTGCCGGACGAGCTCGACCGGGAGGGATCCGCTGGTGCGTGGTCGGCGACTCGCAGCAGTCGATCTACGGTTTTCGCGGCGCCACGGTGGAGGCCTTCGAGCGCCTGGCGCGCGCCGCGGCGGAACGCGGGGCGCGCCGCCCGCTGGCGACGAACTACAGGGCGCGCCCCGAGCTGATCGATTTCCTCAACGCCTTCTTCCCCACGGTGCTGACGGGAGGGGAGCGGGAGGACGAGATCGCCTACCTGGCGCAGCATCCCTCCCGCGGGGAGCGTGGCGGGACTTGCGTGGAGCTCCTCCATGCCGGCGACTCCCCTCCGGCCGCCGCGCAGGCCCGTGAGATCGAAGCGCGCGCCCTCGCCGCGCGCATCGTCGCCGCATGCGAGCCGGACGGTCCGGAATCGGTTCTGGTCGAGGATCGGAGGACGGGCGAGAAGCGGATGGCCAGGCCGGGCGACGTCGTCGTGCTCCTCAGAAGATTGACCCAGGTGGAGCCCTATCGCCGGGCTCTCGAGGGGGTCGGCGTGGAATCGATCGTGGTCGGCGGAAGCGGGTTCTACAACCGCCAGGAGGTGTACGACGTGCTCGCGGCTCTCCAGGCGGCGCTCCTCCCCGGCGATCCCATTCCGCTCGTCGGCTTCCTTCGCTCGCCCATGGTCGGCCTTCCCGACGACGCGATCTGGGCGCTCCTCTCGGGCTGGTCCCACAGAGACGGTCCGCTTCTTCCGCGACTCGAGGCGATGACGGCGTCAGGCGCGGGCCTCGATGCCGCCGAGTCGGCCGCGCTCGCCGACGGGCTCGAGGTCCTCGCCGAGCTTCGCCTGCGCGCCGATCGCGAGCCGCCCGCCGACGTCGTCGGCTGGCTCGTCGACCGGACAGGATACGCGGCGGTGCTCGACGCGCTCCCCGATCGCGTCCAGCGACGCGCGAACCTGGACCGGCTCCTGACGCTCGCCGAGCGCGCCCCGTCCGAGGGCGCGGTCCTCCTCTCCGACTGGGTCGCCCTCCTCAAGAGGCGCGTCGAGCGCCCGCCGCGGGAGCGCGACGCGTCGCTGCCGGAAGCGGGAGATCGCGTTCGCGTGATGACGATCCACCAGTCCAAGGGGCTCGAGTTTCCGATCGTCGCTCTGGCGGACATCGGGGGAAAGATGCCCGAGGGCCTTGGCGGCGTGGCCTTCGATCCCGATCTCGGCGTCGTCTCGAAGTGGTGGGAGGACGCCGGGGGTGACGGCGAGGCCACGCTGGGGTACCGCGCGGCGAAGGAGGCCGCCGCCCGGCGGGAGCGGGCCGAGGAGGGCCGGCTGCTCTATGTCGCCGCCACCCGCGCGAGGGAGCACCTGATCCTGTCGGCGGGCGCGGTCGATCACTGGTGGTTCTCGCGCGTGCGGGAGTTCGTGGCGTCGGAGGCGGGTGCGGAGCTGGTCCGAGCCACGACGCACGACGCGTGGCTGCCTCGCTACACCGCCGCGCTGGGCCAGTCGCCTCCGCTGGCCGGGTCCGGCATCGCGGTCCTGGAGCCGGTGTCGGCGGCGCCGGGCGAGGCGACCGCGCGCGAGCTCGCCGCGCTCCTCGCGGGGAGCGCCGCTCCGGCAGCCGACTGGCCGGGCGCGCGGGCAGCCGCCGAGGAGGCGATGCGGCGCGGCGAACGGGGCCACAGGGCGCTCGAGCACATACCGCTCGCGGTCACCGCGGTCCAAGTCGCGGCCTGGCTCGCCGGGCCCGGCGCCCTGCCGGAGCCGGAAGCGCGGGGCCTCGCAGCCTACCTCGAGCGGCGCGTCCTCCCCGATCTGCGCGCGGCGATCTCGGTGGCGCGGGAACATCCCTTCCGCCTGCGCGCTCCCGGCGGCGGCATCGTGATCGGCACGATCGACGTGCTCTGGCGGGACGCGGCGGGCGGGTGGTGGGTCGGCGACTACAAGTTCGGGGAAGCCGATCCCGACTCGGCCGCGAGGCACGAGGCTCAGCTGGCGATCTACGCGCTTGCCGCGAGCATCGTGCTGGGACTCGAAGAGATCGGCGGACGGCTCTGGTACGTCGACCAGGACGAGCGGCGCGAGCTCCGCTGGAGCGCCGCCGACCTGCGCACGCTCGAGTCCGAGCTCGACGCTGCGTTCGCGCGCCTGCCGCACGCCGCTGCCGACGCCGCGAGCGAGGTGCCCCGGGCGATGGCCACGGTCGGAGACCTCTGATTCACGCGTGCGGGAGCCTGGGGTCCCGCAGCAGGCGGGCCACCGGGATGTCGCCCGAGCGCAGATCGCGCGGCCTAGTCGGCCCACGCTCGGTCACGAGGATATCGAGCGCCTCCCACTCGATCTCCTCGAAGTACGGATTGGCGATCGTCAGCGAAGCCGGTGGGTCGGCGAGGATCTCGATCGGGTCGCGCTCGTAGGAGCGCGGCATCGACGCCAGGGCCGGCGGCAGGAACTTGGCGGTGTCGGCCGCGCAGACGACCGCCACTCCTCGCTCTCTCGCACGCATCGCGAGTGCGCGAGATCCGCGCTTGTTGACCCACCCCGTGGGAAGCAGCGTGTCGGCTCCCAGGACGAGCAGACCCTCGTCCTCGATCGCCCCCCACAGCCAGGCGTCCGTTCCCAGCGATACGGGGATCCCGCGCGCCGAGAGCGCCGCCGCGAGTCGAGTGCCCTCGCAGCCGGGGCGCGACTCCGAGATCACCACGCGGAACCAGGCGCCGCCCGCGAAGTGGTCCTCGATCGCTCCCTGAACCGTGCTGGACGCGGAGTACGTGTAGATGGCGGGCGCCGAGCCGAGCGCGCGGCGCAGGTGGAGGCGCAGCGTGCCCTCCGCTTCGTCGAGGCGCGCGCGCCAGCCCCCGGCCGACCGGCCGATCGCGGCCCGCATGGCCGCTTCGTCCTCGGCCTCGAATCGGTCGAACTCGACGAGCATGTCGTTGGCGATCCTGAGAACGGGTGCCAGCGCCGCCTGCCGGCGGGCCACCCTTTCCAGCCCGACGAGCGCCTCGCGCGCGGTGCCGGGAGCGCCTCCGGACCAGCTCTCGCCCCACGCCAGCAGCGCTCGCGCGACCTCCGAGGCGCCGCCCGACACGTCGCCCGCGACCGCCTCGAGCGCCTCCCACGCGCCCGCCCGGACCGAGGGCTTCGACCTGCCCTTCGCAGCGCGCTTCCGCGGACGACTCGAGGGCCCGGGGATCCTCAACGGATCAGCCGCCTGCGTATCAGCCGCACCGAGAGCCAGAACACGGCCAGAGTGAACACGGCGAGCCAGGCCGCGTTCACCCACATCGAGGCCTCGAGCGTCCCC
>DASSBK010000096.1:0-5749 GCA_035698825.1 Gemmatimonadota bacterium | reverse complement strand
CAGCTCGCGGCAGGCCGCCTTGAGCGATAGCCCGAGGCGATCCCTTCCGACCGCCAGGGCAGCGCTGAGCCAGCCCTCGAGCTCGTCACCGTCGCCTCGCGGGGCCGCTCCTCCCGCTCCGTCGATCATGCGCACCTCCGTGACCACGCACAAGGTACGTATCCCGGACCTTCCCCGCAACCGGCGGAGGAACCACCCCAGCGTCGGATGTCGTCCGAGCCTTCGCCGCCGACCCACCGCGGAGGCGGCTCAGGGTGGCCCAGATGCAAAGCGCGCGAGGAGCCTTTCCGAGGCGTGGTGATTCCCACGCCGCAGGAAAGGCTACGAAGCGCAACGAAGCAGATGGGCCGCCCTCAGCCGCCGACCTACCCGACGAACCAAGGGGCGAGGACTAGGGATACCACGCTCATCAGCTTGATCAGGATGTTCATCGACGGTCCGGCGGTGTCCTTGAACGGATCGCCCACGGTGTCGCCGACGACTGCCGCCTTGTGGGCCGCCGACCCCTTTCCCCCCATGGCGCCGCCCTCGATGTACTTCTTGGCGTTGTCCCACGCCCCGCCGGCGTTGGCCATGAACAGCGCGAGCAGGACGCCGGAGAGCGTGGCCCCGGCCAGCATTCCGCCCAGCGCGGCCACTCCCAGGACCTTGCCCACGACGACCGGCGCCAGGACGGCCACGATCCCGGGGGCGATCATCTCGCGCAGCGCCGCGCGGGTCGAGATGTCGACGCAGCGAGCGCTATCGGGCTTCGCGGTCCCCTCCATGAGCCCCTTGATCTCGCGGAACTGCCGCCGGACTTCGGCGACCATCCCCTCCGCGGCGCGTCCCACGGCCGTCATCGTCAGCGAAGCGATCAGGAACGGAAGCAGACCGCCGACGAACAGCCCGATCACGACCCCGGGATCGATGATGTCGATCCCCGTCTCCCGTAGACCCACCGCCGACGCGTAGGCCGAGAACAGCGCCAGCGCCGTCAGCGCCGCCGATCCGATCGCGAATCCCTTTCCGATCGCAGCGGTCGTGTTGCCGAGGGAGTCGAGCCCATCGGTGATCGCGCGAACCTCCTTGCCGAGGCCGCTCATCTCGGTGATGCCTCCCGCGTTGTCGGCGATGGGACCGTACGCGTCGACCGACATCGTGACCCCCACGGTGGCCAGCATCCCGACCGCCGATATGCCGATCCCGTAGAGACCGGCGGTCTCGAACGATACCCAAATCGCTGCGCAGATCAGGAGAACCGGCACCACGACCGATTCCATTCCCACGGCCAGGCCGGCGATGATGTTCGTCGCCGACCCGGTCTCGGAGGCTGCCGCGATCCGCTTCACGGGCCTGGAGCCGGTGTAGTACTCCGTCGCCAGGCCGATCATGATGCCGACCAGGGTCCCCGCCAGCAGCGCCCCGAACGGTCCCGCGGCGCTGTCCTCGGGATTTCCGGCGAACACGTCCATTCGCACGGTCACGAAGTACGAGGCCACCAGGAACAGCCCGGCCGCAATGAACGTGGTGTTGCGCAGAGCGGAGGCCGGGTTCGAACGCTCGAGCAGCTTCATGGCTCCCACCCCGATCAGCGACGCGATCAGGCCCACGATGATCAGCACGATCGGAAGCGCGACCGCCGCCATGCGCTGCCCGGGCAGGATCAGCGAGCCCGTGGCGCCGATGGCGATCGCCGCCACCACCGCGCCCACGTACGACTCGAAGATGTCGGCGCCCATCCCCGCCACGTCCCCCACGTTGTCGCCCACGTTGTCGGCGATCGTGGCCGGATTGCGCGGATCGTCTTCCGGGATCCCCGCCTCGACCTTCCCCACCAGATCGGCGCCGATATCCGCGGCCTTGGTATAGATCCCGCCCCCCACGCGAGCGAAGAGCGCGATCGAGGAAGCGCCCATGGCGAAGCCGGAGACGATCTCGGAGAAGAACCGGAAGGCGAGCTCGGTTGCCGCCACGCGGCCGACCCACAGGAACACGAGCCCGATCCCCAGCAGACCGAGCGAAGCCACCGACAGTCCCATCACTCCGCCGCCGAAGAACGCGATCCGGAGCGCGGGGCCCTGCCCCTGCGAGCGCGCCGCTTCCGACGTCCGCACGTTCGCCTCCGTGGCGGCGCTCATTCCGAAGAACCCCGCCAGGATCGAGCACATGGCGCCCGCCACGTAGGCGACGGCGGTCCGCCATCCCACCGCGATCGCCAGCAGCCCCGCGACCACGACGATGAACGGCACCAGGACCGAGTACTCGCGCCTCAGGAACGCCATGGCGCCCGAGCGGATCTGATCGCCCAGATCGCGCATCGTATCGTTTCCCGGTGACTGACGCTTCAGGTACACGTAGATGGCCCAGGCCACGAACAGTCCCAGCAAGCCCCAGAGGGAGGCGGACGATGCGAAACTCTCCACGGCGTCTCCTCTACGAAGGTTCGGGGTTGAAGCGGTTCATGGCAGCCAGCAGATCCTCCGTCACGGCGCAATGCACCGCGTCGGCCGCACGGACTGCCGCCTCTTCTGCGATCGGACGCTCTTCGCGGGTGAACGTCGAGAGGACGAACTCCGAGCCGTCGTCCACGATCCCGGTCTCCGGGGCGATGCCGACTCTCAGGCGTGGAAACTCGGTGGTCCCGAGGCGGTCGATGATCGACCGCATGCCGTTGTGCCCGCCATGAGAGCCGCGGGGACGCAGCCGGATCCGGCCGAGCGGAAGGGCCAGATCGTCGTAGCAGACCAGGATCTCGTCGGCCTCGCATGCGAGGCTGTCGCGGAGCGCCGCCACCGCGATCCCCGACCGGTTCATCCACGTCATGGGCTTCATGAGCGCGACTTCCCGGCCTTCCACGACGGCATGCGACTCCGAGCGCGCCCCGGCGCGAAGCCAGCGGCCTGCCTTCCAGCGGGCCGCCAGGCCGTCGACGATCCAGAACCCCAGGTTGTGACGGGTCTCCGCGTACTCCGGGCCCGGGTTGCCGAGCCCGACGATAGCGCGCAGCGCCAGGGCCTTACTCTTTCCCTTCCTCGCGTTCGCGCCTGGTCCCGCCCGCTTCTTCCTCTCCCTCGGCTTCCTTGCCGCGGCCGATGACCTCGGGCTCGGCCAGCGCCTCTTCGGCGACCTCCTCGACCTCCATGACCGTCGGAGCGAGGACCGCCACGACAGCACGGTCGAGCTCGGTGAGGATCTCGACGTCCGGCAGCTGGATGTCGCTCACGTGAATCGAGTCGCCGATGTCGAGGTTGGAGACCTCCAGCTCGATCTTCTCCGGTATGCTCCCCGGGAGACAGAATACTTCCAGCTCGCGCAGCTGGTGGTCGAGCACTCCGCCCTTGTTCTTCACACCCGTTGGAGTGCCGACCAGGACGATGGGGACCTCCACCTGGATCTTCTCGTCCATTGCGACATGGAAGAAATCGATGTGCACGAACTCGTCGCGAAAGGGATGTCGCTGAAGCTCGCGGATCAGGACCTTGTACGGCTCGCCGGAGCCGAGGTCGAGATCCACGATCGTGTTCTCGATCGAGATCGTGTGCACCAGCCGGTGGAGATCGTTGGCGTCCACGCTCAGAGCCACGGAGTCCTCCCCGTGGCCGTAGAGAACTCCCGGAATCCTGCCCTGTCTTCGCGTCTGACGCGCGGCGCCTTTTCCGCGGCTTTCCCTCGAGCGGGCGCTGATGGTCGCTGTGGTAGCCATGTTCGTGCTCCTCCTAACGGGTCATGTAGATCGCGGGCGTAGGCCTCGCGGGTATCGCGCGACTCATTCCGGAAACAGGGACGAGACGGATTGAAACTCGTGGTTGTATTTGATCGCCTTGCTCAGCAGACCGGCGATCGACAGCACCTTCAGGTTCGGGAATCGCCGCGCTTCCGGTACGTGCAGGGTGTTGGCGACACAGACCTCCGTGAACGGCGCTTCCTGCAGCTTGCGGCTCGCGTCACCCGAGAGCAACGCGTGCGTGGCGCATCCATAGACCGCGATCGCTCCGTTCTTCTTCAACGCGTGCGCCGCCTGCGCGAACGTCCCGCCCGTATCGATCATGTCGTCGATCAGGATCGCGGTCTTGCCCGCGACCTCGCCCACCAGGTGGACCACTTCGGCCTCGTTCGGCTTGGGCCGGCGCTTGTCGATGAGCGCCATCGACGCGTCCATCCTGCGCGCGAAGCCTCGCGCCATCTTCGCGGCGCCGACGTCCGGAGCCACGACAACCACGTCTCCCAGGTCCTTGGCGCGGAAATAGTCCAGGAACACGGGCGACGCGTAGAGGTGATCCACCGGGATGTCGAAGAATCCCTGCAGCTGGTGCGAGTGCAGATCGATCGTGATCAGGCGATCGGCGCCTGCATGGACCAGCACGTTCGCGAACAGCTTGCCGCTGATGGCGACCCGCGGCTGGTCCTTGCGATCCGCGCGCGCGTATCCGTAATACGGAAGCACCGCAGCGATTCTGTGCGCGGACGCTCTGCGCGCCGCGTCGATCAGGAGCAATAGCTCTATGAGATTGTCGGCGGGAGGGTTCGTGGCCTGGATGATGAACACGTCCCGCCCACGGACATTCTCGTTGATCTTGACGAAGATCTCCCCGTCCGCGAACCGACTGACCTCGACGTCCGTCAGCCGCGTACCCATGTGATCGGCGATCTCCAGTGCCAGATCGGGGTTCGCGCTTCCGGTCAGCAACCGGAGTTCGTGGTTGGCGCCCAACCTCTCGTGCCCCCGTATGCTTGTCGGTATTGATCCCGATAGAGAGAAACGCCCGATCAGCGGCCCAAGAAGGTAAGCGGCGCTCCGAAAGCGCGTCAACCGCCGCAAGCATGCTTGCTCGCCCGGCCCGGTGCCGCCGATCTTGCGCCCTCCCATGGGAATAGCCGCGGATCTCGTTCTGGTCGTGCTGGCAGGCCTGGCCGGCGGGCTGATCGCCCACCGCCTCGGCCAGCCCCTGCTCGTCGGCTACATCCTGGGCGGCCTCGCCGTGGGACCGCACCTCCCCGGACCGACCGTCAGCGACATCCACAACGTGGAGCTGCTGGCGGAGATCGGCGTCGCGCTGCTGCTCTTCGCGCTCGGCCTCGAGCTGCGGTTCGCCGACCTCAAGCCGGTCCGCAGGCTGGCGCTCCTGGGCGGCCCCATCCAGGTGCTCGTGACCACGGCGGTCGGATTCGCCTTCTTCGAGGCGTTGCTCGGGTGGGAACGGGTTCCCTCGCTGTGGATGGGTGCGATGATCTCGCTGTCGAGCACGATGGTCGTGCTCAAGACGCTCATGGCGCAGGGGCGCACGTCGTCGCTGTCGGGCCGGGCGATGATCGGACTCCTGATCGTGCAGGATCTCGCGGTCGTGCCGATGCTGATCGCGCTGCCCCGGCTGGGCGACATCGATCGGGCCCTGCCGGCGCTCGGCCTCGCCCTCCTCCAGGCCACCCTGTTCCTTGCCGCCATGTTCTTCGTCGGCACGCGGCTGATGCCGTTTCTGCTGACGCGGATCGTTCGCTGGGGCTCCAGGGAGCTGTTCCTGATCTCCGTGGTAGCGCTCGGTGTGGGAATCGGCTACGGCACCTATCTGTTCGGGCTGTCCTTCGCGTTCGGATCGTTCGTCGCCGGCATGGTCCTCGGCGAGTCCGAGTTCAGCCATCAGGCCCTGGGAGAGATCATCCCGCTCCGCGACATCTTCGGCCTCCTCTTCTTCGCCTCGGCCGGCATGCTCCTCGATCCCACCTACCTCCTCGAGAACCCCCTGTTGGTGATCGCTGCGGTCGCGTTCGT
>DASSBK010000095.1:0-3266 GCA_035698825.1 Gemmatimonadota bacterium | reverse complement strand
AACACCCGGCTCGCCGATCTCGCCGGCAGGAAAGTCGTTCTCTACTTCTACCCCAAGGACATGACATCGGGCTGCACCGCCGAGTCGTGCGCGTTCCAGGAGTCGCTGCCCGACTTCGAGGCGGAGAACACGGTGATCCTGGGGATCTCGAAGGACTCTGTCGCGAGCCATCACCAGTTCCGCGAGAAGGAAGGACTGACCTTCCACCTCTTGTCCGACGAGGAATCGGACGTCAGCGAGAGGTACGGGGTCTGGAAGGAGAAGTCGATGTACGGGCGGACGAACATGGGGATCGAGCGCACCACGTTCGTGATCGACGAGAACGGCCGGATCGCGAAGGTCTTCCCCAAGGTCAAGGTCGACGGGCACGCGGACGAGGTGCTGGAGGCGGTGCGGGGGGCCTGAGCGGAGTTCGCTACATCCCGGGCGCGAGCGGGTTGGGCTCGAGTCCCGCGTAGAGGGAATAGCGCTCGAGCGGCCCAGCGAGCCGCGCCTCGATCGGCACGCTGAACGCCACCACCGAGTCGGCCGGCGCCACGTCCAGCGTCGTGCGCGCGGTCCCCAGCCAGCGATTCTCCCCGTCGTAGAGGTACATCTCGACGAGGACCTGCCTTGCCTCCGGTCCGCGATTCCTCAGCAGCCCACGCACCTCGGCCCCCCGCCCGGAGCTCTCGAGCCGGTGCTCGACCACCTGGAACCGGGTCTGTCGCATCGGCAGCGTCACCACCCACGCACCGACCCCCACGATGAGCAGGGTACCCACCACCGCCGCGGTCCGGCGGGCTCTGGGGCTCAGACTGCGGGTCTGTCGGGTCAGGGGACTCTCTCTCGGGGACGGGGCCATGACGTCCTTTCGGAAAATACGCGCAGCGTCGAGATTGAACACGTTCGTGGGTGGGGGCGAATCCGTACAACCAGGAGGCAGCGATGGCGATGTTTCCGATCGTGGTCGTCAAGGAGAAGCGGAGCAGCGTAGGCGCGGAGCAGGTCGAGGGCGGCACGTTGAGCGTCCAGATCGCCTGGTACGACAGGGCGTCGAAGGAGATCCAGCACCTCGAGCTCGACACGCATCTCAGGGACGTGATTGGGGACACCGCGCTGTTGCAGGGCGTGCCTGCGCGCGCCGTCGACGGCGCTTACCAGATCGAGCTCGGCGACGAGGACATTCCCTCCGCGGAGTACGACATCATCCCGAAGCGCTGAGATCCGCTACGGTTGCCACGCCCGACGTCAGTCGGGCGGCTGGCAGAGGATCCTGCAGAAGACGGGCAGATGCACCCGGTCCACGATGGCTTCGAAGCGGCGATCCCCCCGGAGCTCGTCGAACCAGTGGTCCCGCGCGACGATCGCGCGGTACTCCGGCAGCGCAATCAGGAAATCGCGCAGGAGCCGGATGCTCGTGGAGCGTTCCCCGTCCAGCAGTCGGACGTAGGCTTCCAGGTAGTCGAGGAACGGCGTGACCTCCTCCGGCGCCCCCCGGCGTGCGTCCCGGACCACCGCCGCCGCGCTGTCGGGGAGCCCCGCGCGCACGAGAACGGCGGCCGTGTAGACCTTGGCAGCGGGCACGTTGTATTCCGGGAAGGCGTGCCGTCCCAGCTCGCGCACTAGCGACCAGGCCGCGGCGGGATCCGGCTCGACGCCCGGCGAGGCCAGCCGCACGAGCTCCGCGGACAGGAGCCGCTCGCGATCTGGGAAACGCCGCCGACCCTCGTTGCACCAGCGCTGGGCCTGATCGTAGTCCTGGAGCTGCAGCGAGATCTCGCACAACCAGACGAAGTGGTCGTCCTCCAGCAGGAAGACGTCCGCATCGTACGCGTGCCGTGCCGCCTCGCGTGCATCGGCCAGCTCCCACTTGTCGTTGTAGAGCAGGTCCGCGAGGGTGATCCACCCGTTGGCGTAGGCAGGGTCGTTCGCCACGGCGGTCCGGAGATCGCGCTCCGCGGCCGCCAGGAGGCCGGCGGCGCGAACGGAGTCCAACGCTCCGCGCGCGAGCGAATCCTGGATCGCCCCCCGCAACGTGAGCGCCGCCGGGCTGGCCGGCTCGCGCCGCAGCGCCTCTGCCACGTGATCGAGACCGGCGAGGAGGGAAGCCTCGTCTCCGACGTCGAGGCTGATGCGGGCGCGGACGAGCGCCGGCTCTTCCCACCCGGGATCCAGGGCGGCGGCCACCGCGAGAAGGGAGTCGGCGTCGCCCTGGATCGCGGACGCGACGGCCGCGTCCTCCCCGGCCTCCGCCTGCGCCTTCATCCGCTCGGCCCGCTGGACCAGCTCCCAGGCCTCGACGCTCTCGGTGGCCCGGCGCCGCTCCTGCAGGGCGAACTCGTGCCCCAGCCGCTGGCGCAGCGCGGTCGAGTCGTCGGCCGTGATCTCGTCCTGGAGCGAGAAGATCTCGCTCCACGGCCGCACCTCCGTGAAGCTCGCGATCTGCGTCATGTCGGTGGCATCCAGGAGCTGGACCTGGACGCGCAGGCTGTCGCCCGAGCGCGACACGGTGCCATCGATGATCGTGCCCGCCTCGAGGGCCCGCGCCACGCTGTCGATCGGCGTCTCGGTGCCCTCGAACCGGCGGACGCCGTACTGGGAGATGACCTTGAGACCATCGACTCCGCCGAGCTCGTGGATCAGGGTCTCGGTGAAGCCGTCGGCGAGATGTCCGAGATCCTGCGCCGGGCTCTGATCGCGGAAGTAGAGGACCGCGAGCCGCGAGGGATCGAGCTCCGCGCTCTCGGCGGAGTCCGCGGAGAGCCATGCGCTCCACGTCCCGCGCGTAGTCCACAGTCCCGCGCCCAGCACGAGGACGCCGACGCCCGCGGCGATCCGAGCGCGCGGCGTGCGCAGCCACGCGAGCCCGCTGCCGGGATAGGCGAAGCGAAAGGCTCTCCGGTCCGGCTCGACGAGGCCGGTCACGGAGACCTCGTAGGTGCCGACCGAACCCACGCCCTGGAGCTCCCGATCCGCTCGCGGGGCGAAGGCGAACTCCCTGCGCTGCTTGAGCTGCCGGTAGACGTCTTCGCTGGCCAGGATCCTTCCGGGAGACGCCTCCTCGCAGAGGCGCGCCGTCACGTTGACGCCGTCCCCGAACACGTCGCCGTCCTCGGTGATCGCCACGTCGCCGACGTGAACGCCGATCCGCAGCGCCGGGGCCTCCGGGGGCGAGAGAGCGGAGTCGCGCGCGAACGTCTCCATCAGTCCGGCGGCGGCGCCGATCGCGTTGCCCGTGCTGGGGAATTCCACGATCACGCCGTCGCCCAGGAACTTCACGATCC
>DASSBK010000094.1:0-11142 GCA_035698825.1 Gemmatimonadota bacterium | reverse complement strand
GCCGACGCCGAGCGTGCCCCCACGGCCGCGATCGCGGCCTCGCTGGAGCGGGTGGCGGAGGAAGCTGCGCGGCTGGGGGATCCGGGACTGGAGCGAGCCGCGGCCGCGCGATCGGCGCAGGTGTGGCGGATCCGCGGCGACGAAGCGGCGGCGGCCGCCGCGACCGAGCGCGCCGCGCGCGCCATGGCCGCGATCGAGGCCGGCCTGTCGAAGGACATGGCCGAGGCGTTCGCGGCCCACCCGCGGAACGCCACGCTGCGTCAGGTCCTGGAAGCGCGCGAGGCCTGACGCCGCTCAGGCGCGCTCGACCTCTTCCTCCAGGCGCTGGCGCCGGTCGAGCGCCGCATACGCGCCGTCGGCGGCGACCAGCTCGTCGTGCGTCCCGCTCTCGACGACCCGCCCGCCCTCGAGCACGATGATCCGATCGGCGGCGCGCAGGGTCGAGACGCGGTGGCTGACGAGTAGGGTCGTGCGCTCGGCCATGAACGTCCGCAGCCGCCGCAGGATCCGCTCCTCGGTCTCGGTGTCGACCGAAGAGAACGCGTCGTCGAGGATCAGGATCCGGGGATCGGCGAGGAGCGCCCGGGCCAGTGCGGCGCGCTGCTTCTGGCCCCCCGAAAGCGTGATCCCGCGCTCGCCGACGATCGTGTCGTAGCCGTTCGGGAACAGCTCCAGGTCCGCGGACAGCCCGGCGATGTCCGCCGCTTCCTCGAGGGACAACCGGCTCTCCGCGCTGCGGCCGAACTCGAGGTTCGCGCGGATCGTGTCGCTGAACAGGAACGGCTCCTGGGGCGCGAATCCGATGGCCCCGCGCAGGCCTGCCAGCGGGTAGCTCGCGAGCTCGCGGCCGTCGACCTCGACCGCGCCGGTGACGGGCTCGTACAGCCGCGGAACGAGCTGCACGACCGTGGTCTTCCCCGATCCGGTCGGACCGGTGATCCCGAGCGTCGTGCCCGCGGGCACTTCGAGGTCGAAGGACTTCAGCACCAGAGGCCGCCCGGTCGAATAGCGGAACGACACGTCGTGGAACCGGATGCTGCCCGAGGAAGGCCGCGTCCCGTCGACCGCCCGGCTGTCATCGATGGCCGGCTTCGACAGCAGGATCCGGTTCAGCCGCACCATGGCCGCCGATCCGCGCTGGAACTGGTTGACGATCCAGCCGATCGCGATGAGCGGCCAGGCGATCATCGCCAGATACATGACGAACGCGACGAAGTCGCCCAGCGTCAGCGAGCCCTCGGCCACCCTCGTTCCGCCGATCCAGATCAGGAGCAGCAGGCTGACTCCGAGCAGGAACCCGAGAAGCGGGCCCAGCGTCGCCTGCAGGCGCGCGAGCCGCATGTTCGCGTGCACGTAGGACTCGCTGCGCGCGCGGAATCGCTCCCGCTCCGACTCCTCGCGACCATGCGCGCGCACGACTCTGAGGCCGGCGAGGTTCTCCTGCGTGGCGGTGGACACGTCGGCCAGCGCGGCCTGGGCGGTCTCGCTCCGCCGATGGATGCGGCTGCCGAGGAGCTTGACGCTGAGGGAGACTCCCGGCAGGGGCAGCAATGCCCACAGGGTGAGCCAGGGATCCATCCAGGCCATGAACGCGATCGACACGGAGATCGTGATGACGGTGTTGATGCCGAACACGATGCCCGACCCCAGCATCAGACGGATCGCCCCGAGGTCATTGGTGAAGCGGCTCATGACGTCTCCCGTGGGGAAGCCGTCGAACCAGGAGGGGGGCTGTAGGACCAGGCGCTCATAGAGCGCTTCGCGCAGGTCGGCCTCGACGGTGCGCGAGGCGGTGAAGATCAAGCGCCTCTGCGCGAAGCGGAAGACGCCCTGGACGAGCGCGATCCCCACGATGAGTCCCGAGAACGAAGCTATGAGGCGCCAGGTCACGTGTTCGCGCAGGGCGTCGACGGCCAGCTTGACGATGTAGGGCTCGAGCGCGCCCAGCACGGCGCTGACGACGATCGCCGCGGCACCCAGCGCGATCGTCCGGCGATACGGTCCCAGGAAGGGGATGAGGGGCGAGAGGGGGTGGGAGCTCACCCGTTCCCGCCGATCAGAATCCGTCGGCGAGCCCGCCTCCGCGGAGGTCGCTGCGGCCGAACAGGAACCCGTTCTCGAAGTCGACCTCGATCGTCTCGACGCGGCCCGAGTAGCCGCCGCGGAACTGGATCTCGTGGCCCATGGCCGTCAGGCGGTCGACCGTGTCCTGCGACAGGCCGAACGGCTCGACGTAGATCCGGTCGGGAAGGTGCTGGTGGTGGATCCGCCTCGCGTCGTTCGCTTCGGCCAGCGTCATCCCATAGTCGATCGCGTCGATCAGGACCTGTGCGACGCTCGTGATGATCGTCGAGCCCCCCGGAGTGCCCACCACGAACTTCACCCGCCCGTCCTTCTCGACGATCGTGGGAGTCATCGCGGAGAGCGGCCTCTTGCCGGGTTCGATCGCGTTGGCGCGCCCCTGGACGAGCCCATAGGCGTTCGCCACTCCGGGCTTGATCGTCGCATCGTCCATCTCGTTGTTGAGGAAGAATCCGGCGACCGTCATGTAGGAGCCGAACCCTCCGTTGATCGTCGTCGTGGAGGCGACCGCCGATCCGTCGGGGGCGACGATCGAGAAATGGGTCGTCTCGGTCGATTCTTCGGGCAGGACGGTCGCGAACAGCTCGGGCCGGATCTCCGCCGAGGGCGTCGCCCGCAGCGTGTCGATGGAGGCGGCGAGGGCCGTCCCGTAGCCTTCCTGCCAGGCCTCGTCCGGGATGTCGGCGAAATCCGGATCCCCCAGGAGGACGTTCCGTTCCCCGTACGCCCGCCGCATCGCCTCGACGATCCGGTGGACCGAGGCCGCCGAGTGGAAGGGGTACTTCGACATGTCGAACGTCTCGAGCTCCTCGAGGAGCCACATCATCGTGAGACCGCCCGAGGAAGGCGGTCCCATCGAGTGGATCGTGTACCCCCGGTAGTCGAACGTGACCGGGGGGCGTTCCTTCGCCTCGTAGGCCGCCAGGTCCTCCTTCGTGACGAGCCCGCCGTTGGCCGCCATCGCGTTGGCGATCGAATCGGCGATCTCCCCCCGGTAGAAGACGTCCGCACCGCCGTCGGCGATGAGGCGCAGGGTTCGCGCGAGGGCCGGCTGGCGCAGCGTGTCGCCGATGGCCGGCGGATGTCCCCCGGGATAGAGGATCGCGGCGGCGCCGGGGAACCTCCGGATGTCCTCCTCGTCGCCGACGAGGCTGAGCCAGGTATGGGGGTCGACGACGAACCCCTCTTCCGCCAGCCGCACGGCCGGCTCGACGAGGTCCTTCCACGGAAGCGTCCCGTGCCGCTCGTGCACCAGCGCCATGCCGGCCACGGATCCCGGAGTACCGACCGCCTTCCAGCCGTACCACGACAGCCCCTCGATCGGGTTCCCCTCCGGGTCGAGGTACATGTCCTCGGTCGCGGCGAGCGGCGCGCGCTCGCGGTAGTCGTAGGTGTGGACCTCGCCGTCGGTTTCCCGGACGACCATGAAGCCGCCCCCGCCGATGTTGCCGGCCGAGGGAAGCGTTACCGCGAGGGCGAAATGGACGGCGATCGCCGCGTCGACGGCGTTCCCGCCGCGACGCAGGACGTCGAGGCCGACCCTCGTCGCCTCGGCCTTCGCGCTCACGACCATCGCGCTGTCGGCGACCGCCGGACCCCACCACCGCGCCTGCTGCGCGGATGCCGGCGCGGCCAGGAGCAGGCAGAGGGTGCCGATGAGAAGGAGATGTCTCATGGGGGGAGGCGAATATCGGGCGCATTCCGGGCCACGGCAACCGCTCCCCCCGCGCGCTATACTGATTCCCGTGCATATCCCACGAGCCCTCGGCCCCGCGCTGGCCGGAGCGGGGCTTCTGGCAGCGCTCTCCGCGCCCGCGCAGGACACGGGCGAACACTCCGCGCCCGCGCCGGATACGAGCGCGCAGCGCGGTGCCGGACAGGTCGTGCGAGTCGTCGTGGACGGTGCCATCTCGCCCGCATCGGCCGAGTTCATCCAGGACGCCATCGAGGAGGCCGACGAGAGCGGGGCCGAGGCCCTCGTGATCCTCCTGGACACGCCGGGCGGCCTGGTGGAGTCGACCCGCGAGATCGTCCAGGCGATGATGGCTAGCCGGATCCCGATCGTCGTCTACGTCGCCCCTTCGGGGGCACGCGCGGGGTCGGCCGGCGTGTTCCTGACGCTGGCGGCCCACGTCGCCGCCATGGCTCCGGGGACGAACATCGGCGCAGCCACACCGGTTTCCATGGGCGGGGGCGGGCTGCCCGGCGGGCCCGCACCGGCGGACAGCGCGATCGAGCGCCCGGGCCAGGATCCGCTCGAGCGGAAGATCCTCAACGACACCGTGGCCTTCATCCGCACGATCGCGGAGCGGCGCGGCCGGAACGCCGACTGGGCCGAGACGGCGGTGACGGAAGGCGCCTCGGTGACCGAGACGGCCGCGCTCGAGCAGAACGTCGTCGACCTCGTGGCGGCGAGCCTCCCGGAGCTCCTGGCGCGGATCGACGGGCGCGAGGTCGAGCTGTTCGACCGCACGGCGACCCTGCACACCGCCGGGGCCGACGTGCGGACGCTCGAGCCGGGCCTCCGCTTCCGCATCCTCGACACGATCGCCAACCCGAACATCGCATTCATCCTCATGATGATCGGGATCTACGGGATCTTCTTCGAGCTCATGAATCCGGGGGCGATCCTGCCCGGCGTCGTGGGTGGGATCTCGCTCCTCCTGGCCTTCTTCGCCCTCCAGGCCCTGCCCGTGAACTACGCGGGGGTCCTGCTCATCCTGTTCTCGCTCATCCTCTTCATCGCGGAGGTGAAGGTCGTGAGCCATGGGCTCCTGACGGTGGGCGGAGTCATCGCGTTCGTCCTCGGCGCCACGATGCTGTTCGACAGCCCGGGATCGCTCCTGCGCGTGAGCTGGAGCGTGATCATCCCCGCGGCCCTGCTGACCGCCGGATTCTTCGCGTTCGCGATGGGGCTCGCCTGGCGCGTGTGGAGGAGCAAGCCGACGACGGGGCGGGAGGGCCTGGTCGGCGAGCGCGGCGTGGTCCGCCGCCGGCTCGATCCCGAGGGACAGGTGCTGGTCCACGGAGAGCTCTGGCGGGCGCGGGCGGGCGAAGTCCTGGAGCCGGGCGACCCCGTGGAGGTCCTTTCGGTGGACGGCCTGACGGTCGAAGTCCGGCGATCCTGAGCGATTCCGGGACCAAGGCGGCCATCCGCGCGCGCATCCTCGCCGAGCGTGCTTCGCTCGATCCCGCCGACCGCGAGGCGTGGTCGAAGCGGATCGAGGAGCGCCTCGCGGGCCTCGAGGTCTGGCGCGACGCCGCGGTCGTACACACCTACGTCGGAGCGGTGCAGGGCGAGGTCGCCACGCGCGGGATCGTCCAGCGCGCGCTCCGCGAAGGGAAGACCGTCGTCTGTCCCCGCGTCCGGTGGAACCCCCGCGGGCTCGACTCCTTCGCGATTGGATCGCTCGAGGATCTCGTCGAGAGCGCGCGCGGGCTCTGGGAGCCCGACCCCGCGCGCGCCACTCCGGTGGACGAGGCGACCCTCGACCTCGTGCTCGTGCCGGGGATCGCGTTCGATCGGCGCGGCTGGCGGATCGGCTTCGGCGCCGGTCTCTACGATCGTTTTCTCGCCAGGGTGGACGCCCCTCGCGTGGCGTTGGCATTTTCCTTGCAAATACTGGATCCTCTGCCCGTCGAGTCCCACGACGAGCCGGTCGACTGGATCGTGTCGGAGGGCGAATCGATCGCCTGCCGGGCGATTCGCGAGCACTCTGAGCGCGAGGCCATCCTATGAACGCGATCTCCTGTCGCGGGCTCAGGAAGTCGTTCGGGGACTTCGAAGTTCTGAAGGGCATCGACCTGGAGGTCGAGCCCGGCGAGCTGTTCGGATTCCTCGGTCCGAACGGCGCCGGCAAGACGACCACGATCCGCGTGCTGGCGGGGATCCTCCAGCCCTCCGCCGGGACCGTGACGATCGCCGGTCACGACGTCGTGAAGAGTCCCCGCGAAGTCAAGCGCCGCGTCGGCTACGTGCCCGACCGCGCGTTCCTGTATCCCAAGCTCACCGGCCGTGAGTTCCTCGAGTTCGTCGGCCACCTCTACGAACAGGATCCCGGGGACGTCGCGCGGGTCGCCGCGCCCCTGCTCGAGCGGTTCGATCTCTCCGAGTGGACCGACGAGTTGATCGAGTCCTACAGCCACGGAATGCGCCAGAAGCTCGCGTTGACCACGGCCATGATCCACGAGCCCGAGATCCTCGTAATCGACGAGCCCATGGTGGGCCTCGATCCGCGCAGCGCGCGCGTCATGAAGACGCTCCTCGCCGAGCTCGTCGCGGCGGGGCGAACGGTATTCCTGTCCACGCACACGCTGGAGATCGCCGAGCAGCTGTGCTCGCGCGTGGCCATCGTGCAGAAAGGACTGGTCGTCGCGAACGGCACGCTGGAGGAGCTCCGGATCCAGGCCATGACCGAGGGCTCGCTGGAAGCCGTGTTCCTGCGGCTAACCGAGGGCGAGTCGACCGCGGCCGAAGAGAACCCCGTCGGGCATCCCGCGAGGGCGGCCCGGTGACGACGCTTCTCACACCCCGACTGCAAGCGGCCCGTCGACAGTGGAGGGAAGGGGGCGTGGGCAGGCCGCTCGTTCTCGCCGGCGTGGGGGCGCTGTTCCTCACGGCCGGCTACCGGATCAGCGCGCGAATCCTCGAGCACTTCATCCTGGTCGATCCGGACCTGGGCCGCATCCTCGGCGTCAAGCTGATGGCCTTCCTGCTCCTCGTGCTCCTCTCGTTCCTCCTCTTCTCGGCGCTCATCACGGCCCTCAGCCAATGCTTCCTGGCGAACGACCTCCAGCTGATCGCCGCCGCGCCGGTGCCGCTGCGGCGCCTGTTCCGCGCGAAGCTGCTGGAAGTCGGCACGTTCGCGTCATGGACGGCGATCTTCCTCGCCCTTCCGATCTGGCTCGCGTACGCGCACGTGTTCGATGCCGGCGCCGGCTACTATCTCGCGCTCGTGGCGGTCATGGGTCTCATGGTGACGATCACCGCCGCCGTCGGCATGCTGATCTCGGTCGCGCTCGTCAACCTGTTTCCGGCGCGGCGCGCGCGCGATCTGCTGTCGCTGGTCGCGCTCCTGTTCATCATCGGAGCCGTCATGATGGCGCGCGTCGTCCGGCCGGAGCGCTTCACGCGGCCCGAGGAGTTCGGGACGTGGGCCGAGTATCTGGTCGAGCTGTCGAGTCCGACCCTGCCGTGGCTTCCGTCGTACTGGGGGGCACGCGTGCTTGGCGAGGTGCTCGGTCTGTACGGGACCGCTCCGAGCTGGGGTGCGGTCGCGTGGTACGGCGGCGCGCTCGTCGTCGCAGCGGGAACGGCGGCGACGCTCGCGGCGCTCGTGTTCCGGGAAGGTTTCCGGTCGGGATACAGCCGCGCTCAGGAGTCCCGTGAGGTGCGCTGGACTCGTCAGGCTTGGTGGCGCGGCGCGTGCGGCTGGTTGAGTCGGCCGTTCCCCCGCGGCGTGCGGGCGGTCATGGTGAAGGACGCGGCAACGTTCTTCCGCGATCCGGGGCAGTGGTCGCAGCTGTTCCTGCTGCTGGCCGTGATCGCGATCTACCTCTACAACTTCAAGGTGCTGCCACTCGACGCGGCCGGCGGCACCGGATACTTCATGCGCAACCTCCTGGCGTTCCTGAACGTTGGTCTCGTAGGGCTCGTCGTCGCCGCGCTCGCCGCGCGCTTCGTGCTGCCGGGGATCAGCCTGGAGGGAGGAACGCTCTGGATGCTGCGGTCGAGTCCATTGACTCCGCGCGAGCTCCTCTGGGCGAAGTTCTGGGGCGGGTTCGTGCCGCTGCTCGTGGTGGCCGAGACGCTCGTAGTCGTGTCGAATCGGATGCTCCATTCCACCACCCTTCTCGCGGTGCTGTCGATCGGGTCGGTGCTCTGCCTGTCGGCGGCGATCGTGGGACTGGCGGTGGGATTGGGCGCCGTGCATCCGCGGTTCGACGCCGCGGATGGTACGGAGGTTGCCGCGGGATATGCCGGCATCCTGTTCATGATGTTGAGCGCGGTACTGGTGCTGTTCTCGGTGACAGTCCTCGCGTGGCCGGTGTATCATAGCTTCCGTGCACGGTGGCTTGGATGGAGCCCCGGCGCCGGAGAATGGGCAGGAGTAGCAGGCGGACTCGCCGCGGTCGCCGGTGTGTCCATGATCGCGCTGGTGACGGCCATGCGCCGGGGCCGGCATTCGCTGGAGACCATCGACGCGTGAAGGTTCGAAAGCGCATACTGACTCCGGCGCTGCTCGGAGCGCTCGCGGTCTCCGCCGCCGCGCAGACGCCGCGAGCGGATGGGCCCGAAGCGGGGTTCGACGCGCCGGCGAGCCCGGCCGCCATCGCCAGCGTCCTCGATCCCGTCCTGGGCGGAAATCGCGGCTCCATCGGGATCGCGGTGTATTCCGTCGACCGCTCCGCCCCCCTCTACCTGCGCTCCGCCGATCAATCGCTGCTGCCCGCCTCGAACATGAAGCTCTACACCACGGCCGCCGCGCTCGACCGCCTGGGTCCGGACTTCCAGTACACGACCTCCCTCTATGCCGATGGTCCCGTGCTCCCCGGCGGGATCCTGGACGGCAACCTTATTCTGGTGGGCCGTGGCGACCCGACGCTGTCCGGCAGGTTCTTCGGGGACAGCTCGACCTACGTGTTCGACCGGTTCGCCAGCGAGCTCCGCCGGGCGGGCGTCCGCCGGATCACGGGACGCCTGATCGGCGACGCGTCGTACTTCGACGACCAGTTCGTGGCGCCGGGCTGGGAGCCGGGGAACCTCCTGTGGTGGTACGGCGCGCGATCGAACGCGCTCTCGTTCAATGACAACGTCGTGACACTGGAGATCCGGCCCGGCGACGCCATCGGCGATACAGTTCTGGTCTCCTTCGATCCGCATGCGGACGGGCTGCGTGTCGACAACCGCGCGACGACCAGCTCGCGCAGGGGCGGGCGATCGATCGGAATCGCGCGCCGGCCCGACCTGAACGGGTACGAGATCTGGGGTCGCATCCCGCAGGGTGGAAGTCCCGTGCGGTACGTGGTGGCCGTCGAGGATCCCGCCGCGTTCGCGCTCTCGGTGATGCGCGACCGGCTAGAGAGAGCGGGGATCTCGGTGACCGGCCGGGACGAGGTGGTGTACGACCGGGACCTGCTGCCCCCGCGCTCGCGACGGCTCGTCGCCAGTCACGTCAGCCCGCGGCTCGTCGACCTCGTGCGCGTGGTGAACAAGCGCAGTCAGAACTTCTTCGCCGATCAGATCCTCAAGACCCTGGGCGCGATGGTGGAGGGCGAGGGCTCGTTCAGCGAAGGGGCCGACGTGGTGCGGGATCTGCTGAGAGAGTTCGGGGTCTCGAGCCGCTCCGTGGTCGTTCGCGACGGGTCGGGTCTCAGCCGGAGCAACGTCGTGACGGCGCGCACGACGGCCGAGCTGCTGGTCGCCATGCGGTCGCATCCGCTGTTCGACGACTACTACGACTCGCTGCTGATCGCAGGTCTCGACGGGGATCCCCGGCGGCTCCGCTCCGCCGCGGCACGGGGGAACGTCCACACCAAGACCGGCACCCTGCGGGGGGTCTCCGCCCTCTCGGGCTACGCGACGACGCGCGACGGCGAGCTGGTCGCCTTCTCGGTGATCACCAACGGGATGCCGGGGGGAAAGGCCGCGTCGATCGCGCTGGAGGACGCCGTGGCGGAGGCGCTGGCGTCGTTTTCCTCCAGATGGTCCCCCCTGCTGGAACGGGAAGTCGGCCGCTGAATAGGCCGCTGAAGGCGGCCGATCTGCCGCGTTGCGCCCCTCGTGTCTTCCTGCGGCGTAGGAGACACTACCCCTCGGAATCCACTCGTCGCGCGCCTTGCATCTCGGCCACCTTGAGCGGCCTCGAAAACATCAGGCAATCTCAAAGCGGGACCGGGAAGTACGCTGTCGGGGGCTAGCGGCGGCGGAGGCGGAGCGAAAGCTTGACGAGGCCGGCGGCGGTCGCGAGAGCCAGGGAGGAGAGGACGATCTTGGCCGTGGTCGTCAGGGGCAGCCCGAAGTGCAGGCTGTGCTTGTGCCGGCTCACGTGCTCCCCCGTCGCCACGGAAGAGCTCACGTAGTCCTCTGCGAACCCCTCCAGGTTCCGCTGGATGGCGCGCTTGAGCTTCCGTGCCGCGCTGCTCTCGGTGGGGCCGTAGGCCACGAATCCCGGCAGGGTGGGGGAGGTGGCGACGAAGGTCCCGTCCTCCTCCTGCTCGAGGAGGATCTGGTACTCCCGGTCGTCCTCCAGGCGCTCCTTCAAGAAGTTCAACATGCGCAAAAACATACGTGGACGCGGGGGGGTCGGCCAACGGCCGGGAGCGGGGCGCAGCCGCGCCGGCGGCCCGGAAACCGCGCCGAAAATCCGGGGTATGATGGAGGCAGCCCGTCAAAATCCCGAGTCGACGCCGACCCCTCCGGTCGGTTGTCCGCAAGCACGGCGGGCCTCAGATTGGAGCAGGAGCATGTTCTACCGACGCACACTCGGAATCGCGATCGCGGCCGTAGCCATGGCGGCCGTTCGAGCCACCGCGCAGCCCGACGCCGGGCTCGCCGAGGCGATCCGCGCCTACGACCCCGCCGCGAGCGTGGGAAGCACGCAGAACGCCGATTTCAACGGCGACGGGCGTGAGGACGTAGCCGCCATCCTCGAGGGTGGCGGGAAATCCGCGCTCGTGATCTTCAACCGGACGGCGGGCGGGTACCGCCCGTACGCACTCTATGCGTCCCTGCCGTCGGGTCCCGTCGAGCTGCGCGTCGTTCCGCCCGGGCGGCACCGCGTCCTGGGGGCCGCGGGGGCGCTGGAGACGACCGCTCCGTCGCTCGAGCTGGTGTTTCCGGGCCGGTCGAGCGCGATGTACGTGTGGGGGAACGGCCGATACCAGGTCCACGGCACCGAGAATTATTAGGTCGGTCGCTGAAAACGGCTCGTCTGCGTCGTTGCGCTCGTCGTTCTTCCTGCGGCGTGGGATTCACCACGCCTCGGAAGAACCTCCTCGCGCGCCTTGCACCTGAGCCGTTTTGACCATCCTCTGAGCTGAAGTGGGGAGTTGCGCCTT
>DASSBK010000093.1:0-12594 GCA_035698825.1 Gemmatimonadota bacterium | reverse complement strand
GCCGTGAAGGAGCGGCCCGCGACCCGCGCGGCGAAGGGCGAGATCGCGATCGACGCTCCGGTCGAGGTCGTGTGGAAGGCGCTCACCGACGCGCGCGAGCTCGAGCGCTGGTTTCCGCTGGAGGCTCGGGTCAAGCCGGGGGAGGGCGGCGCGGTCTGGATGAGCTGGCGGAACGAGTACGAAGGCGAATCGAAGATCCTCGCGTGGGACCCGCCGCGGCATCTCAGGACCACGTGGGAAATGCACGAGGGCGACCAGCCGCCGCAGGTCACCGACTACCGTCTGGACTCGAAGGGCGGACGGTCGATCGTCCGCGTCGTCACGTCGGGATTCCCGACGGACGCGGCGTGGGACGACTGGGTCCAGGGGACGATCGACGGCTGGGCCTTCGAGCTCCGGTCGCTGAAGGAGTACCTGGAGCGCCATCGGGGCCAGGACCGCGACGTGGTCTATCTGCGCCGGAGGGTACCGCTCGACGCCGAGGAGATCTGGGCGCGGATGGCCGCGCCCGGCGCGCTGGGCTCCAAACCCCTCGGCGCGGAGCCGATCTTCGAGGCCCCGCCGCGCCAGTGGGCCGCGCTCGTCGAGAAGCTGGATGGAGCGCTCCTGCGCGCGGGAAGCGATCCGTGCGCCGTCTCGGAGACCGGCGAGCGCGACGTCACGCTCTGGCTGTCGGCCTGGGGCGACGCGCGCAAGGAGCTGCCGGCCATTCGCGAGGACTGGGCGGCGATGCTCGAGCGGCTCTATCCGGAGGGGCGCCAGGTCTGAGCCCGCCGCGTCACCATGGGGCTTCGATCTCCGTCCGCACGTACAGATAACGGCCGTTGAACCCGAACGGCGAGGCCGACGGGAAGTTGAAGATCCCGAAGCTGTTGTCGAAGATCGCGCGGTCGGGGAACTCGTCGAAGAGGTTCCGCGCCCCGAGCGCCACCAGGAACGAGTCGCCGAAGCGATATCCCGCCTCGGCGTCGACCAGGGTCTTCGAGTCGTATTCCTGAACGCACACCTCGCCGCAGATCCCGAGCAGCACCGAGGTGAAGGGTCCCCAGAACGACACGCGGCCGAGGAGGCTCAGCCGCTCGTCCGACCACAGCCCCTCGAGGGTGCTCCGCCACTCCGGACGGCCGCGCTCGAGCTCGATCAGGCCGCCTTCGAGGAACGGGCTGAAGAGCTCGGCCCCGGTGCCTTCCAGCTCGGGCGGCGTCCGGGTCTGCGTCACCTCATTCTCGGTCCAGTTGTAGACCGCCGATAGATCGAGCGTGCCGGGTCCGGCTGGGACCACGTAGCGCGCGGTCAGGTCGAGCCCGCGGGTCTCGGTGTCGAGGCCGTTGGTGAAGAAGCGCGCCGCCTGGACGTCCGGCACGCCGGCCTCGTCGAGGATCTCCTCGATTTCCGGACCGCTCACTTCGCTCGTCAGGATGATCCGGTCGTCGATCGTGATGTAGAAGAAGTCGGCGGTGAAGGTGAGCCGGTCAACCGGCGTGACCGCCAGGCCGCCGCTGACGTTGACCGAGGTCTCCTCGTCGAGGGGTTCGGCGCCGAGGGCGACCGCGGCGGGGTGATCGACGGGAAAGATCCCCGCCTCGAACGCTACGGGTTCCCCGCCCTCGCCCTGCATGAAGTTCGTGACCGTGCTCTGGTAGAACTGCTGAGACAGCGCCGGCGCGCGGAACCCCGTGCTCACGGCCCCGCGAAGGACGAACTGGCGCGTCGGCTGGAAGCGGAGCGCGAGCTTGCCTGTCAGCTTCTCGCCGAAGTCGCTGTAGGACTCGAAGCGCGCCGCCACGTTGGCGAGGAGCTGCGTGGTCAAGCTCCCCTCGAGGTCGGCGTAGACCCCGACGTTGCTGCGCCCCTCGTCGACGGGTACCGAGAAGCCCGTGAAGACCTGGGAGCCGGGAGGAGCGGGGTCCCCGTTGCGGTTCGGATGGCCGCCCTGGAGGAACGACGCCTCCTCGCCCGGTTCGATCTGGTAGTTCTCGTGGCGCCAGGCGGCGCCCAGAGCGAGGTGGAGGGGCGAGGCCAGGAACCCCGCGTTCCATTCGCGCGCCAGGTCGATGCCGGCGGTCACTTCGTTCAGGCTGAGCTCTCCCGCGAAGAACTCGGTCTGGTTGGGGATTCCGGGGTCGTCCGCGTTTCCGAGGATCCCGTCGAGACCCGGTGCGCACGGCGTGTCCAGGCACGGCCCCAGGGAGACGTTCAGCGTGTTCGTCAGGTTGTACTCGAACGCGTTGTGCCCCCACGTCAGGCCCGCGTCCCAGAGCCAGCCGGCCGCCGCTCCGCGCACGCCGCCCGCCGCCGAAGCGTCGACGACGTCGGCGTCGAAGGTGGGGAGGAACCCCAGCGGGTAGATCTCGGGCCAGTTGCGGTCGCTGATCCCCTGCCGGCGGAACCCCTGCCCGTCGCCCTCGCGGAAGCTGTAGCCGCCGAAGGCGTACACCTGCGTCAGCTCGTCGGCCGACACGGGGATCTGGAGGTCGGCGAAGGTGAGGATGTCCTCCTGGTTGCCGTCCCCCCAGTGGTGGTTGGGCTGGTCGACGGGGTTGTTCTTCTCGATCACGTTGCCCTCGTCGTCCACCAGGTCGGCGTCGCCCTCGACGATCTGGTCCTCGGGGTCGGCGCCGGCGCGGTTGGTCGCGTTCCGGTCGCGCCACTCGACGAAGAGGCTGACCGAGCCGTTGCCGAGGGGCAGCCCGATCGCGCCGTTGATATCGCGGATCGTCCCGTCGGCGTCGAAGTCTCCCGGGTAGTAGCGGCCCGTGGTCGCCCCGATCGTCAACGGGAACGCGCCGGACTTCGTGACCATGTTTACGACGCCGGCGATCGCGTCGGAGCCGTACTGCGCCGCGGCTCCGTCCCGGAGGACCTCGATCCGATCGATCATGCTGGCGGGAAGGGCGTTCAGGTCCACACCGCTGGACCCCGCGCCCATCCCGGCGCCGAAGATGTGGACGAGCGCCGAGTGATGGCGTCGCTTGCCGTTGACGAGGACCAGCGTGTGGTCGGGCGAGAGGCCGCGCAGGGTGAAGGGCCGCACGATGTCGGTCGCGTCGGTCACGCTCTGGCGGGGGAAGTTGACGGACGGCGAGAGCTCCTCGAGGATCGCGCTCGTCTCGGGCGTCGCATGGCTGGCGATCTCTTCGGACGTGTACACGTCGACGGGGACCGCCAGCTCGTCGGCCGCGCTGTGCTGGGCGCGCGAGCCGACGAAGACCCTGAGGGTCTCGACCTGGATCGCCTCGGAGCGAAGCGCGTAGTCCCGGCGCACCTCGGCGCCCTCGGCCACGCTCACGGACTCGGACTCGATGGCGTGGCCGACGGCCTCGACACGAAGGGTGTACGATCCGACCGGAACGGCGCGCAGGACGAAGTCGCCCTGCGAGTCTGTCTGGGTCCCGAGGCCGGTGCCCTCGAGGCTCACGGTCGCGCCGGCGATCGGCTGGCCGTCCTGATCTGTGATCCGGCCTTGGATCGTCCCGGTCTGGGCAAGGGCGAAGCAGGGAAGGCCGAGAAGTAGAAGGAGCGCAAACGCGAGGTTTCGCATGGGACCTCCGGGGTGCGAGTCGGAGGAAGAGTCCGCGGCCGGACTCGGGAGGTAGTACCTCCACGATAGGGCCGGGACGGTCGGCGGATCAAGGCGGGGCATGACGGGCCCGGCGGACGTCTTGGCCAGGGAGGCGGCCAGGCGCATATTCATCTGGTTGCCGCATCCCCAGGACACGACATCATCGACATCGCTGCCACGGGCGCCGGGACCGCCATCCCATCGTGAATAAGACCGCCTCGAGTCGGCTCCCCCATCGCCTGTCGGTCGTATGGTTCAGCGACCTCGTCGGCTGGAGCAGTCTCACAGCCGAGGACGAGGACAAGGCGATCGCGCTCATGCGGCGGTTCCAGGCCGCCGTTCGCGCGGTCGTGTCCGACGACAAGGGGCGCATCGTCAAGTTCATCGGCGACGCCGCGCTGGTCGAATCTCCCAGCGCGGAAGCCGCCGTGATGGCCGCGGACGAGGTGCGGGGGCTCATGCGGGCGGGCGAGTCGATCCGCACAGGCATCCATCTCGGCGACGTAGCCGTCGGACCGGACGGAGACCTGTACGGGGACGGGGTGAACACCGCGCAGCGGATCCAGACCGTGGCCGAGGCGGGACAGATCGTGGTGAGCGGCGACGTCTGGCGGCAGCTCCGGAACCGGTCCACGTTCCGCTTCGAGCCGCTGGGCGAGCGCGAGCTCAAAGGTGTCGAGGCGCTCGATCTCTACGTGGTCACCGAGGTCGCCAGGTCCCGTCCCACGACGGCCGAAGCGGACCGCCCGACCTCGCCCCAGCCGGCGGCGGCGGCCGCGGCGACCGAGCGCTCGATCGCCGTCCTGCCGTTCATGAACCTGAGCTCCGATCCCGAGAACGAGTACTTCAGCGACGGGATCACCGAAGAGATCCTCAACGCCCTCGTCAAGGTCAGCGATCTCAAGGTCGCCTCCCGCACATCGGCGTTCGCATTCAAGGGGCATCAGGGGGACGTTCGGGAGATCGCCGAGAAGCTCGGCGTCGCGACGGTGCTGGAGGGAAGCGTCCGCAAGGCGGGCAGCCGCGTCCGCATCACCGGACAGCTGATCGGCGCCGCGGACGGATACCACCTGTGGTCCGAGACGTACGACCGCCAGCTCGAAGACATCTTCGCGATCCAGGACGACATCGCGCACTCGATCGTCGAAGCCTTGAAGGCCACGCTCGCGGGTGACGAAGGCGAGAAACTGGTCGTCCCCACGACCGACAACCTCGAGGCGTACACCCTGTACCTGAAGGGGCGATTCCACTACAACCAGGACACGGAGGCGGGCCTGCGCCAGAGCCTGGAATTCTATCGGCGGGCCCTCGAGCACAGCCCCGATTACGCCAGGGCATGGGCCGGGATCGCCGATTCCTGGATGCATCTGGCCGACGACTACGTGCCGCCCGATGAGGGGTACGCGGCGGCGAAGGAGGCGGCCGAGAGAGCGCTGGAGCTGGAACCCGAGCTGGCCGAAGCCCACACCGCGCGCGGGAAAGTGCTGGGCTGGTACGAGTGGAAGTTCGCCGAGGGAGAGCTCGCGCTACGGCGCGCCGTGGGCGCGAATCCGAACTACGCGGACGCGCACTGGGCGTTGGGGAGCCTCCTTCCGACCACCGGCCACATGAAGGAAGCCCTGCAGGAGATCCGCACCGCCCAGATGCTGGACCCGCTCTCCCCCGTCACCGCCTACTGGCATGCGCGCTACCTGCTCTACGCGCGGCGCATCGAGGAGGCGATCGAGGAGGGACAGAGGGCGCTCGGGCTGGATCCCGAGTACGTATACGGAGTGGCGATTCTCGGCCGTGCGGAGCTGCTCAAGGGAGAGAATGAAGCCGCGATCCATTCGTTCCGGCGGTGTGTCGAGCTCGCGCGCTCCAACACGTTCCGAGCCTATCTCGCCTACGGTCTGGCGTCGGCGGGTCGCGACGCGGAGGCCCGGGAGATCCTCGAAGCGATCCGCCACGGGGAAGGCTCCGACTACGTCCGAAGCGAGCTCCTGGCCGCGGTACATGGGGCGCTCGGCCAGACGGACGAGGCGTTCCGGGAGCTCGAACGCGCGTACGCGGACCGGTCCGCGGGACTGATCTACCTCCACCTCGATCCGCTCTACGATGCGCTGCGTGAAGATCCCCGCATGGACGAGATGGTGCAGCGGATCGGCCTCCAGTGAGCAGCCGGCCGTCCAGTCAGCTTCCCCATCGCGTTTCCGTCGTCTGGTTCAGTGACCTGGTAGGATGGAGCAGCCTGACGGCTGAGAACGAGGACCACGCGATCTCGCTCGTGCGGCGCTTCCAGGCAGCGGTGCGCGCGGTGGTCGCGGGCGACAAGGGTCGGGTTGTCAAGTTCATCGGCGACGCCGCGCTGGTGGAGTCCACGAGCGCGGAGGCGGCGGTGAAGGCCGCCGGAGAGCTGCGCGGGCTGATGCAGGCGGGCGAGACGATCCGCACCGGCGTTCATCTGGGGGACGTGGCCGTCGCACCGGACGGAGACCTCTACGGCGACGGAGTGAATACGGCCCAGCGTATCCAGACGCTCGCTGAACCGGGCCAGATCGTCGTCAGCGTAGATGTCTGGCGACAGCTCCGGAACCGGCCGTCCTACCGGTTCGAGCCGCTCGGGGAGCAGAGCCTTAAGGGAGTCGAGGCGCTCGAGCTCTACCTCGTCCTCGAGACGCCGAACGACTCCGGAACGGCCGTCCTGGCCGAGCCGTCTCAGAGCGCCGCATCCGAATCCCGGCCGGTCGTCGAGCGCTCGATTGCCGTTCTCCCGTTCATCAATCTCAGCTCCGACCCCGAGAACGAGTATTTCAGCGATGGCATCACCGAGGAGATCCTGAACGCGCTCGTCAAGGTCAGCGACCTGAAGGTCGCCTCCCGCACGTCGTCGTTCGCCTTCAAGGGGCACCACGGTAACGTCCAGGAGATCGCGGAGAAGCTCAAGGTCGCCACGGTGCTCGAGGGAAGTGTCCGGAAGGCGGGCAGCCGCGTCCGCATCACCGGCCAGCTGATCGGCGCCGCGGACGGCTACCATCTGTGGTCGGAGACCTACGACCGGCAGCTCGAAGACATCTTCGCGATCCAGGACGACATCGCCAGCGCGATCGTCACCGCTCTCAAAGCAACGCTGGCGGTCGACGAGGGAGAGAAGCTCGTCACCGCGACGACCGACAACCTGGAAGCCTACACGCTCTATCTGAAGGGACGCTTCGCCTTCAACAAGTTCACCGAGGATGGTCTGCGGCGGAGCCTGGAGTATTACGAGGAAGCACTCGAGCAGAGTCCGAACTACGCCAGGGCATGGGCCGGGATAGCTGACTCCTGGATGAACCTTGCCGACGACTGGGTCGCTCCGCAAACGGCTTACGAGGCGGGAAAGGTGGCGGCTGCAAAGGCCTTGGAACTGGATCCTGAGCTGGCCGAAGCCAACACGGCCTTGGGGAAGGTACACACCTGGTACGACTGGGATTTCGCGCGCGGCGAGCTCGCACTGAGACGGGCAGTGGCCTCGAATCCCAATTACACGGACGCGCACTGGGCGCTCGGTACCCTGTTGCCCGCCGTCGGCCGACTGGATGAGGCGATCCGGGAGATGCGGACGGCCCAGCGACTCGATCCATTGTCGCCGACGTTAAGCCAATGGATTGCTCGTTTCCTCCTCTACCAGCGACGGCCGGAGGAGGCGATTCAGGAATCGCTGCATACCCTCGAACTCGACCCACAGCACGCCCGCGGAAACATGACCCTGGGCCTCGCCCGGATGCTGGCGGAGGGACCGGACGCGGGCCTCGAGTCGCTGACGCGCAGCGCCGAGGTGAGCTGGTCGCCTTCGTTCCGGGCATTTCTCGCGTATGGACTGGCGGCTGCCCGACAGCAAGACGAGGCCCGCCGCGTGCTCGCGGAACTGCACTCGGAGGGAGGCGCGAGCTACGTCCGGGCGGAGTTCCTGGCCGCTGCCTATGGAATGCTGGGCGATCGGGACGAGGCGTTCCGGCAGCTCGACCGTGCGTTCGAGCAGCGCTCCGCGGGAATGATCTACCTGCACCTCGATCCGCTGTACGATTCCCTGCGCGACGATCCCCGGCTCGGCGTGCTGATCTCTAGGATCGGTCTTCAGTAGAAGCTTTCACACGCTCCATTCCGTGAAATCGCGGCCGGCGAACTCGCGGAAGCGATTCGTGTCCTCGCGCAGCCGCTCGGCGAGCGCCGCGCGGTCCCGCGAGGATAACGTCGGGCGCTCGAACGGCCGCGAAAGCGGCCAGTAGCGGAACACGTGGTGCATCACCCGCCATCGCGCCCATGGGGGCAGCGTGTTCACCCTCCGGCCGAACGCCGATCGGTAGAGCCATTCTCCGGTGGGCGTCCTGCGATGCTTGCTTTCCGTGCGATGTAGACGCAGGTCGGGCAGCCGGACGTCGGGATCGACGTCCAGGAATTCGAGTACCGTTCTCAGCGTCGACGCCGGATCCCGGGAGAGATCCTCCATCGCGACTATGAGGATCCGGGACGACGGGTAGTGATCGAGATAGAGGGAGATCTGGGGCCAGTAGCTGCTGCGATCGATGTACAGATCGTCAGCCGACACCTCGGCGAGGGGCCGCCGTTCGGTGCCGTCCGCGACGGTATGGACCCAGTGCGAGATCAGGCGCTCGATGGGATCCCGCACCATGTACACGAGCCGCGCGTCGGGCACCACCGCGTGCATCCGGACCGGGACGCCTGGGAATCGGGCCGCCCAGCTGTAGCTCGGCGAGCTCTCGCCTCGAATGGGCGTTCCGTCCCGAAATCTCGCTGCGTACCACTCCACGCCTCGCTTCCAGTTCCGTTCCTCCACGAAGAAGTTGAGCTCCTTGCTGCGCGACATGGCGATCTGGGGGTGACGGCGGAGCTGGAAGTGGAGACTCGTCGTTCCGCACTTCATCGCGCCGATGATGATCAGATTGGGTAGCGGCATGGTCCCTCACTGGCGGCGCGCCTCGATCGTCTCGTCCGGCCCGTGGAGCGCGAGGATCGCGGAATCCGAGCTCACGTCCCGCAGCTCGATGCGCGGCCCCGGCGCGCCGCGAAGCCGGAAGCTCTCGAAGGCGGTCGCGCCAACCGGACGATACCCGGCGGAAGGCGGCTCGGGCGAGGGGCGGACGCCCCGGGGGCAGCGCGGCCCTCATACGTACGTGTTTGATCGCCGACAGCCACAGGGACCGCTTCGTGGTAGGGGTTCCCAGGGATCCGGATTCGCTCACCCCGACTCTCGTCCTTTCGCTCGGACTGGCCGCCTCCACCGGTATGCTGGAAAACTAGCACTTGCCGTCCGGAGACCGTACCTTGGTCCCGTGCGCACCCGCCTGGATGCCTGCCTCCGACTGTCCGAATTCGAGCGTCGAGTTCGCGCCGCGGTCCTTCGCTGGGTCGCCGCGGTCGCGGCGATCGACGAGGCCCGAGAGGCGGCCAGGCTGGACGAGCGGGAGCTCGACGCGATCGACGAGGCGATCGATCGCGCGCGGAGGGCGGGCCGGTAGGGGTCCGGCCCCGTGACCCGTTTCGGCGTGGAACCCCGACGGCTCTCCGGGGGGTACTCCCGGGGAGACCAGTCCCCGGGGCCGCGCCACCCGGAGGTGACGAATGAAGCTTCTGCGCTCGACTCTTCCGCTCGCGCTCGCGCTCGCCGTCGCGATTCCGACGACCGCCTGGGCGCAGGGGCGCGGCAACGCGAACGGCAACAAGCACAAGGACAAGCACGAAAACCGACGCGTCGTGGTGATCGATCGCGACGACGACGACGGTCGCGTCCGCGTGCGGGAGCGCAACCGGGAACGCATTCGCGTGGACCGTCGGGACCGCGACTGGATCGTCGTGGACCAGCGGGACCGCGACCGCCGAGACCGCGACCGGTTCGTGCTGCGCAACGGCGGCAGGACGATCGTCCTCGACGACGACGACTTCTTCTGGTACCCGGTCCGGAACAACAGCGGACCGAGCTTCTGCCGCAGCGGTGCCGGGCACCCGGTCTTCGGCATCCAGTGGTGCCTCCAGAAGGGCTACGGGATCGGCCGCCCGGGCGCGGTCTTCCTGTGGGGCGACGACGTGTTCCTCCGCGACCGCACGCGCGTGATCGTCCTGCGCGACCGGAGGTACGACGCCGATCAGGCGTTCTGGAGTGCCGTGGTCGGGCAGGTGCTCGCCTTCGTCGATTGATCGCGGAGCGGGCGCGGCCCGCTCCGGATCCACCCTCCATTCCATGCAGGCGGTGCGCGTTGCCGGTCGGTGCCGGCGGCGCGTGCCGTCTGCATCCCGTCGACTTCCGCTAGCACGGAGACGCGTTGGGGTAGCAGGGGTCCCCGGCGGGAACCGCCTCCCGCTGTGCGGGCCCGGGCCCGACCGGGTCCGCCGCGCTGCAGCCGACGAACAGAAGCGTTAGCATACAGGCCAAAACGTAAAGCTGGGAAGCCGCTCGCATCGGGGCACCTCCTCGTTCCAGGCTCTGTGGAGGCTCGGACGTCGTTGCCGTCCGAGCGTGGGCCTAGAATCGATCTCGCGAGCGAGTCACCCGATCGTATCCTGATCGTCATCCCGGAAAGGAATCGTCGCGGGTGGAGCGAACTGTGGAGTTCCGCGCGCTGGGGTCGATCGATCTGCGCGTGAACGGCGTCGAGGCCGCGGACGTGCTGGCCCAGCCCAAACGCCTCTCTCTGTTCGCGCTGCTTGCGCTGGGAGCGAATGGGAGCTTGCGCCGAGACACGCTCGTCGCTCTCCTGTGGCCGGAGAGCGATCAGTCCCGCGCCCGTCACGCGCTGCGGCAGTCCATCTATTACCTGCGCAACCACCTCGGTGAATCGCTGTTCCTCGTCCGGGGGGAAGAGATCGCCGTCGACCGCGAGCGTCTGTGGTGCGACGTCAACGAGCTCGATCGAGCTTGGAAACGGGGCGACCTGGAGAGGGTCGCCGAGCTGTATCGCGGCAGCCTCCTCGAGGGGTTCCACGCTAGCGGCGCGGGCAACGAGTTCGAGTTCTGGCTGGAGCGCGAGCGGTTCCGCCTTCAGGAAATCGCGGGCGAGGCCAACCGCCTGCTGTCCGAGTCCGCGCGTGCGGGCGGGGATGTCGAAGCGGCCGTCCGGTGGGCCACTGCGAGGCGAGCGGCCCAGCCGGCGGACGAAGGGGCGCTGCTGGCGCTGATGCGCCTGTTGAACGAGGCGGGAAGGCGCGAGAGCGCCCTCGAAGCGTACCGCACGTTCGTCGCGCAGAGCGGATACCCGGGGTCGGAAGAGCTCGAAGCCCTGGCGCTGGAGCTTCAGGCGGAGGCCGAGCGCGGATGGTCCAGCCGGATGGTCCCCCCGCCCACGATGCCCGGTGCGTTGATCGGCCGCCGCCGCTGGGTCGACGAAGGGCTCGGCCATATGGAGTCCGGCGTCCGGCTGCTGACGCTGACCGGCACGGGCGGCGTGGGGAAGACACGGCTCGCGATCGAGTTGGCGCGCGCGGCCCAGCGCTCGTTCGAGGGCGGGGTTGCGTGGGCCTCGCTGGCGCCGCTCCGCGACCCCTCCCGTCTTCCCGACGCGGTGGCCGAGGCGGTCGGACTGGAGCCGCGTCCGGCGGGGTTCGACGAGGCGCACCTCATGTCCTGGCTCTCGGGCCGGAGGCTGCTCCTGGTCCTCGACAATTTCGAGCACCTGATCGAGGCGGCCCCCTTCGTCGCTCAGCTGCTGCGGACGTGTCCCGGCCTATCGGTGCTCGTCACGAGCCGCTCGCCCCTCAAGCTGCGCGGGGAGCAGGAGCTCGACGTGCCGCCTCTCACCCTTCCCGATCCCTCCCGGCGCCCCGGCCAGGAGCTCCCGTTCGACTCCGAAGCGGTGGCGCTGTTCGTCGACCGCGTTCGCGCGCTGTCGCCGTCGTTCCGACTGACGGACGACAACGCGGACGCCGTCATCGAGATCTGCCGTCGACTGGAAGGGATTCCGCTCGCCATCGAGCTGGCTGCGCCGCGAACCAAGATCATGTCCTCCGCCGCGCTGGCGAGACGCCTCGAGAAACAACTGCCGCTGCTGACCTCCGGGCCACGCGATCTTCCCGAGCGTCAGCGCACGCTCTACGACGCGATCCGCTGGAGCGTCGACCTGCTGGACCCGGCGGAGCGCGAGCTCCTGTTCGGACTGGCGGTCTTCGCGGGCGGATGCGATCTGTCAGCCGTCGAGAGCGTGGTCGAGACCGTGGCGAGGCCGGACGGCGATGCATTCGGACTGCTGACGGCGCTGATCGACACGAGCCTGCTACGGCGGACCGAAGCGGCGGACGGCGAGAGCCGCTTCACGATGCTGGAATCGATCCGCGAGTACGGCACCGCGGAGCTCGAGCGCGGTGGTCGCGCGGAGATCTGGCAAGCGGCGCACGCCCGCCACTACGCCGCCTGGGTCGATGCGGGATGCCGAACCCACTACTGCACGCCGGGCGAGGCCGGCTGGTTCGACAGGGTGACCGAGGAGCACGAGAACCTGGTTGCCGCGATGCAGTGGTCGCTCGACGGGAAAGACGTCGAATGCGCCGTGCGGATCGCCGCTTCCGTCGCGCACTTCTGGTGCGTGCGGGGGCGCCTCGCGGAGGGCCTGAGCTGGCTAGACCGCATCCTCGCCGCGCAGGACGGTCTCTCGCATCCGCTGCGGATGCGGGTGCTGGCTGCCGCCGCGCACCTGCGCATGCACCAGGGACTGTGGGCCGAGGCGATCGCGCTCAACGAGGAAGTCGTCGCCTGCCGGCGGTCGGCGGGCGATCAAAAGGCGATGCCGGCCGCGCTTCACAATCTCGGAGTGACGCAGATGGAGGCAGGCCTGCTGGAGGCCGCGCGCGCGTCGATGACCGAGAGCCTGACGCTCGCCGACGAGCTGGGGGACGACGTGAACGCAGGTTTCTCCCTCACCGGTCTCGGCACTCTGGCGCGAATCGAGGGTCGGCTCCCGGCGGCGAAATCCGCGCTCTACGAAGCCCTGTATCGGGCGCGGAAGACCGGGCAGGAGGCGCAGGTCGCGGTGGTCCTGCGTGAGATGGCCGACGTGGCCCGCGCG
>DASSBK010000092.1:0-4999 GCA_035698825.1 Gemmatimonadota bacterium | reverse complement strand
TCATCTTCGCGGTCACGAAGGGCTACCTGGACGACGTGCCGCTCGAGAACGTGCGCGCGTTCGAGCAGTCGTTCCTCGAGTTCGCGCGCAACTCGCGGCCCGAGGTGCTGGAGAAGATCCGCGCCCAGAAGGAGCTGACGGACGAGGTCAGCGCCGCGCTCGTCGACGCGGTCGAGACGTTCAAGAAGGACTTCCTGCCCGCGGCTGAAGGGGAAGCGGCGGCGTAAGCCGCCCGCGACCGCAGGAGCCGGGAGAGCGCGAGGAACCGATGGCGAAGGCACGCGAGATCAAGCGGCGGATCCGCTCGATCGACAACACGCGGCAGATCACCAAGACGATGGAGATGGTCGCGGCGTCGAAGCTCAAGCGCGCCCAGGACCGGGTCGTCGCCGCGCGCCCCTTCGACGAGTTCATGCGCCAGGTGATCATGCACGTGCGGGAGGGAGCGGCGGAGGAGCTGGTGGACTTCCCGCTCCTGAGGAGCTCGGCGATCACCAACCGCGTCGGCGTCCTCGTCGTGACCTCGAACCGCGGCCTGGCCGGCGCCTTCAACGCGAACCTCGTCAAGGCGGCGCGCGCGCACATGAAGGCGCTTCGCGCGGAAGGGAAGGAGATCGAGCTCCACGTGATCGGCAAGAAAGGCGCGTCGATGCTCCGCTATCTCGGCGATACGCCCGAGCGCACGATCGTCGATCTCCCCGACCGGCCGTCGTACGAGGACGCGGGCGCGGTGGCCGAGCCCCTGATCGAGGCCTTCCTGACGGAGAAGCTCGACGCGGTCTATCTCGTCTATTCGCTGTTCAAGAGTCCCGTCGAGCAGCGGCCGGTCGTGGCGCAGCTGCTGCCGCTTCCCGAGCGCGGCGAGATCGAGGAAGGATTCGGGGCCGGCGCTTCTCTGCGGGAGGCGGATGCGCGGCGGCGCGAGGAGGCGGGAGAGGAGCACGGCTACGAGCCCATCTACGAGTTCCTGCCGTCGCCGGCCGCGATCCTGTCGCAGCTCCTGCCGCTGTTCCTGCGTTACGGAATCTACCGCGCGGTGGCCGAGAGCGCGGCCAGCGAGCATGGCGCGCGGCGGACCGCGATGAAGAACGCGACCGACAACGCCAAGGAGCTGATCCGCAGCCTGACCCGCTCGTACAACCGCGCGCGTCAGGCGCAGATCACGCAGGAGATCGCGGAGCTGGTGGGCGGCGCGGAGGCGCTGAAGGGATAAACCTTCGGAGGTTGCACTGGAAGGTCATTCATGGCAAGCAGGCTCGGTGGAATCGCTTTCTGTGCCGTGCTCGTGGTTGGGGCCTGCGAGGACGCCAGCTCGTTCATGACGTTCAGGGTGGACTCCCCATCGTTCGAGCCGGAGGGCTACGCCGGCGTACGGATCGATCTGCAGACTGGTAACGGACGTGTGACGTTGACGGGCGACAGTTTCTCTGAACTGTCCGGCGTCGCACTGAGCGAGGTCTTGGAAGTACCCAACTCGGGAGAGGCAGTCATCGGAATCGAGCTGTCCGAGGGAGGCGAAACGATTGCAGACGGTGATCTGACCATCGAGTTGAGGGATGCTACTCGATGGGGAGTTCATCTTTTCAGGGGGGCAGACGATCCTTCAGAAGGGTGTATCGGGTGCGAGGGTGTCGCAAGGTTCGCCATCTCTTCCGTTAGACAACGAGAACCGGGTGACTCGATCTGGGTTACATGGGGGGGCCTCAGGGAGGGAGAAGTCGCTGTGACGGATACCCTGGAGCATTCCCGCCTCTCCTCGTACGTCTTGAACAGCGCCGCAGCGGTGATGTGACGACTAACGTTTAACGGAACGAGGGAAACAAATGAACGACGAGAGACAGGCGAGCGGCGCCACGGCGGCCGCCCCGGTACCCGGGAGAAGCGGCGCGCAGCCGGGGGCGAAGCGCCCCGGCAAGGTCGTGCAGGTGATCGGACCCGTGCTCGACGTGGAGTTCGAGGCCGAGGAGTTGCCCGAGATCTACACGGCGCTAAGGCTGGATTACGATCCCGCCGAGGGCGAGGAGGGCGAGTCCGTCCACCTGACCGCCGAGATCCAGCAGCACCTCGGCAGGAACCAGGTGCGCGCGGTCGCGATGTCGTCGACCGATGGCGTCGTCCGCGGCATGGAAGTCGTCGACACCGGCGCGCCGATCTCGGTGCCGGTCGGGAACGAGACGCTGGGCCGGATCTTCAACGTGCTCGGGGAGCCGATCGACGAGCTGGGACCGGTGAAGACGAGCGAGCGCCGCGCGATCCACCAGGAGCCGCCGGCCTTCCCCGACCTCGAGCCGAAGACCGAGATCTTCGAGACCGGGATCAAGGTCGTGGATCTCCTCGCGCCCTACGTCAAGGGCGGCAAGACCGGCCTCTTCGGCGGCGCCGGAGTCGGGAAGACCGTCATCATCATGGAGCTCATCCACAACATCGCGACCGAGCACGGCGGCTACTCCGTGTTCTCGGGGATCGGCGAGCGGACGCGCGAGGGGAACGACCTGTGGCTCGAGATGAAGGAGTCGGGCGTGCTCGAGCGCGCGGTCCTCTGCTACGGCCAGATGAACGAGCCGCCGGGCGCGCGCCTCCGCGTGGGGCTGTCCGGCCTCACGATGTGCGAGTACTTCCGCGATCAGACGGGGACCGACGTCCTCTACTTCATCGACAACATCTTCCGCTTCACGCAGGCGGGCTCGGAGGTGTCGGCGCTCCTCGGCCGCATGCCGAGCGCGGTCGGCTACCAGCCGACCCTCGGCACCGAGATGGGCGAGCTCCAGGAGCGGATCACCTCGACCAAGCGCGGCTCGATCACGTCGGTGCAGGCGATCTACGTGCCGGCCGACGACCTGACCGACCCCGCGCCGGCGACGGCCTTCAGCCACCTGGACGCCACGACCGTGCTCTCGCGGCAGATCGCCGAGCTCGGCATCTACCCCGCGGTCGATCCGCTCGACTCGACGAGCCGGATCCTCGACCCCAACTACATCGGCGAGGAGCACTACCAGGTCGCCCGCCTCGTCCAGCGGATCCTCCAGCGGTACAAGGACCTCCAGGACATCATCGCGATCCTGGGGATGGACGAGCTGTCGGAAGAGGACAAGGAGCTGGTCGCGCGCGCGCGGCGGATCCAGCGTTTCCTGTCGCAGCCGTTCCACGTGGCCGAGCAGTTCACCGGCATGGCCGGCAAGTACGTCAAGCTCGAGGAGACGATCCGCTCCTTCCGCGAGGTGGCCGAGGGGAAGTGGGACCACCTGCCCGAGCAGGCGTTCTACATGGTCGGGACGATCGAGGAAGCGGCCGAGAAGGCCAAGCGGATCTCGGGCGAGGAGTAGCGATGGCGAGCCCCACCCGTACCGGCGACAGGCAGCTCGAGGTCCGGATCATCACGCCCGAGCGGATCGCCTTCCAGCAGAAGGTCGACGCCGTCGTCGCCACCGCCTACGACGGCGAGCTCGGCATCCTGCCGGGCCACGCGCCGATGATGGTCGTCCTCGGGATCGGGGAGCTCCGGGTGCGGGTGGGGGATCGCTTCGAATGGTTCGCGATCGGCGAGGGGTTCCTGCACGTGGCCGACGACGTCGTCACCGTGCTGACGCCGTTCGCGGAAGCCGCCCGCGAGGTCGATGTCGAGGCCGCGCGGCGGCTGGAGATCACCGCCGCCGAGAACCCCCTCCTCCAGGGGACGATCCTGGGCGAGGAGCAGCGGAAGCGCCTGGCGAAGCTCCGGGAGCGGGTGGCCGCCAAGGCTCGCTGAAACCCCCCGCCGCTCCTCCACCGCCGTCCACATTCTTCCCACAACGAGCTCCGCGTCCCGACCGGCGCCGCGTTTCGGGCATCTGCCTGCGATATCCGGAGCACGGATCCCGGGATGTGGACAACTGTGGACAAATCCCGCGGCGTTCTCCTCGATATTATATAACGTATTGCAGTAGAACGACTTGCGTCTCATGGCCTCCGAAAGCACGCGCAAACGGCCATGCACATTTTCGCGCGCGGCGTCAGCCCTGCTTCGCGAGGGACCGCACCATCGCGTCGTCGTTCCGATCCGCGGCCACCGCACCCGGCTCGACAAGGAGCAACGCCTCGTCCGCCTCCGTCAGCTCCATCCGGCACTGCCCCTGGAACCACACCCCCGGCTCGATCACGAACGAGCGGGTGAGGACGTCGCCGTCCATCCGGGCCCCCTTCTGGAGCTCGACCCGCTCGGTCCCGATCAGCTCGCCCTCGAACTTGCCGATGACGACCACCTGCCGGCCCCGGGCGCGGCCGGTGAACGAGCCGCTCTGCCCGATGATCAGCGTATCCCCCACCTCGAGCGTCCCCTGGAACGCGCCGTCGAGGCGGAGCGTCCCCTCCACGCGCGCGGTTCCCTGACAGTCGACCCCCGCACCGAGCAGGGAGTCCAGTCCGTTCGAATGTCCTTCCCTTCGGGCCATCCGGTCTCCAGGCTGAAGGTTCATCGCAGATAGGGCGCCGGGTCGATCGCCCGGCCGTCCCTGCGGATCTCGTAGTGGAGGTGGGGAGCGGTCGACCGCCCGCTGTTGCCGCTGTAGGCGATCGGCTGGCCTCTCGTCACCCGCTCCCCCCTCTCCACGAGCAGCACCGCGTTGTGCCCGTACATTGTCTCGATCCCGTTCCCGTGCGCGACGACCACGTAGTGGCCGTAGACGGGATCGCTGTCGGCGGCCGTCACGGTCCCCCGGGCGGTCGCAAGAACGGGCGTGTGGACGGGGACCGCGATGTCCACGCCCGGGTGCCCCTCCCCTCCCTCGAATGCGGCGGTCTGGAACCCCTTGAGGGAGAGCGGCCAGCCGGACGGAACGCTGTCCGGGGCTTCGGCGGCCGCCGGGGGGGCCGGCTCCCCGACGGCGGAGCCTGCAGCCACGGGACCGGGCTCTTCCCCGACGCCCGCGGGAGGGAGACCGGCCATGTCGCGGATCTGGGCGTAGGCCCGCTCGGTTCGCTCCAGGTTCTCGGCGATCTCGTCGACCTTGGCGTTCTCGACCTC
>DASSBK010000091.1:0-3216 GCA_035698825.1 Gemmatimonadota bacterium | reverse complement strand
CCGGCAAGGTGCGCGGAGATGGCGGACTTTCCCGGCAGCCGGGGGTGAGTGCGCACGGGAAGCGCGCCGGGCTCGCGGCGGCGGTCGTCGCGCTGGCGGTCCCCGCCGCGATCTGGGCCTTCGGGATCGCCCCGCTTCCGGATTATCCGTCGCTCGCCGACCACCCCGATTCCTCGGTCCCCGGCCGGATCGCCTTCGTGCGGTTCGGGGAGCGGCCCTGCGTCCACGTCGTCGCGGCGGGCGGGGGCGCCGCGCGCAGGCTCCTCTGCTCGGACGAGGGGAGCTGGGGGCGAGGCCAGGTCGCGTGGTTCGGCGGCCCGATCCGCTGGACGCGCGACGGCCGGATCGTCGTCCAGGCGTTCGGCCCGGCGGGCTCCGAGGCGATCGTGCTCGATCCCGAGACGGGCCGCCTGCTCGAGCGCGTCTCCGTCGCCGAGCCGCTCGCCGAGCAGCCGCTGCCCGGGACCGACGACGTCCGGAGCGACGGCGCGAAGCTCATCGTCCGCCGCTTCGGGGGGGATACCGCTCTGGGGTTCGCCCCCGTCGACGCATCCCCCCGCGAGGTCGCGCGCGTCTCCGGCCCGCCCACGTACGCCTTCTGGGAGGCGCGCTGGTCGCCGGACGGCGAGTGGATCCTGGTCCGGGATTCCAACCAGGACCTCCTCGTCGCGCGCGCGCGCGAGGGCGCGCCGCTCCGGCTCCTCGCCGAACGCGTCTCGGGCCCGGTTGCCTGGCACATTCCCGGCCGCGCCGAGCAGGCGATCGACCTCGATTCCCTGCGCGCCGCCGCGCGCTAGCGCGATTGCCGCACCTCCGGCGCGGGGTTAGGCTGACGGCCGCATGACGGAGCGCACGGCGAATCCCGATCCGCGGCCCTCCGCGGCGCGCATCGACCTCCCCCTCGTCACGCTGAATCTTCCCGATGTCGAGCGCGAGACGATGGAGGTCGACGTCCTAATCGTGGGCGGCGGCCCCGCGGGGCTCGCATGCGCGATCCGGATCGCCCAGCTCGCGGCCGAGCGCGGCGAGACGCCGTCGGTGCTCCTCCTCGAAAAGGCGCACGCCTTCGGCGCGCACCAGGTCTCGGGCGGCGTCATGGACCCGCGCGCGCTGGCGGAGCTCCTGCCGGACGCGGACCTGGGCGCGATCCCGGTCTCGACGCCGGCGACGAAGGACGGCTTCTGGTACCTGACGAAGGGGCGCGCGCTTCGCGCTCCGATCGTCCCGCCGATGTTCGTCAACAAGGGGAAGCGGATCGTCTCGCTGTCCCAGGTTTGCCGCTGGATGGCGGAGCGGCTCGAGGCACTCGGAGGCGTTGACATCTTCGCGGGGTTCGCCGCGGATCACCTCCTCTACGAGGGGAACCGCGTGGTCGGCGTCCAGACGCGCGACCAGGGCGTCGACAAGGGCGGGAAGGCCAAGCCGAACTACGAGCCCGGCTACGACATCCGCGCGAAGGTCACGATCATCGGCGACGGCGTGCGCGGAAATCTCACAAAGGAACTTGTGCAGCGTCTGGACCTCGAGGGGACGAACCCGCAGGTCTACGCGACGGGCGTCAAGGAGATCTGGCGGGTGCCCGAAGACCGCCACGAGGAGGGGACCGTCATCCACACGGTGGGCTGGCCGCTCGACGCATCCCAGTTCGGCGGCGGCTGGATCTACCATCTCCCTGATCGACTCGTCTCGGTCGGCCATGTGGTGGGACTCGACGCCGCGGATCCGCTCCTCGACCCGCACCGGAAGTTCCAGGAGTTCAAGACGCATCCCGCGGTGCGTGCGGTGCTGGAGGGAGGCGAGCTCGTCGAGTACGGCGCCAAGGCGATCCCCGAAGGCGGCTGGTACTCGATCCCGCGGCTCACGGTCGACGGCGCGCTCCTCGTCGGCGACGCGGGCGGGCTCCTCAACGGCCAGAAGCTCAAGGGGATCCACCTGGCGATGAAGAGCGGAATGCTGGCCGCCGAGACCGCGCTGGACGCGCTCGCGAAGGATGACGTCTCCGCGGCGACGCTTGCCCCCTACGAGTCCGCCGTCCGCTCGTCCTACATCGGCGACGATCTCCGGAAGACGCGGAACGTGCACCAGGTGATGGCGCACGGACGCTGGATGGGGATGGCGCGGGTCGGGATCCAATGGCTGACGGGCGGCCGCGACTGGGCCGACGATCTGCCGGGGAAGGCCGACTACGAGGGATACGAGACGCTGGCCGAGCACTACGGCACGCAGGACCCGCCGCGTCCGGATCCGCGCGGGTACGACGGCGAGCTGACCTTCGACAAGCTGACCGACGTCTACAACTCGGGCGCCGCCCACTCCGAGGACCAGCCCAGCCACCTCGTCGTCCTCGACACGAACATCTGCCGCGATCGCTGCACGGCGGAGTACGGGAACCCGTGCGTGGAGTTCTGCCCGGCCAACGTGTACGAGTGGGTGGACGGGGACTTGAAGCTCAATCCGTCGAACTGCGTCCACTGCAAGACCTGCGACATCCGCGATCCCTACGAGATCATCTACTGGGTGCCGCCCGAGGGAGGCGGCGGGCCGCGACAGACCTACACCTGACGCACGCCCCATCAGGAGGACGCCTGCCCGAGGAAGCGTGGCGCGCCGCTTGCCGGCCTCCTACACTCGGATGGCATGACGACCCGCACCCCGGACCTCGACACGCGACTCCTCACGATCGAGGAGTTCGAGCGGCTGCCCGACGACGGCTGGCGCATGGAACTCGTGCGCGGGCAGGTGGTTCGGGAACCGCCGGCGGGGTTCGAGCACGGCGACGTCGCCTTCGAAATCGGCCTGCTCCTGCGGGGTTTCGTCAAGGAGCACGGGTTGGGGAAGGTCGTGGGGACTGACTCCGGATTCGTCCTGTTCGACGATCCGCCGACAGTGAGGGCCCCCGACATCGCATTCGTGCGCGAGAATCGTCTCGACTTCGATCGCACCCGATTCGCTCCGCTGGCGCCCGATCTCGCCGTCGAGGTTCTGTCTCCCTCGAACACGATGTCCGAGATCCACGACAAGGTCCTGGACTATCTGGACGCGGGTTCGTCGCTCGTCTGGGTAGTCGACCCTCAGTCCCGGACGGTCACCATCTATCGCTCGCGCGAGGAAATCCGCCTGATCGCGGCGGATGGCGAGATCGACGGCGGGGACGTCCTTCCCGGTTTCCGGTGCAAGGTATCCGAGCTGTTCGGCCGCTGATCCTGCTCTTCGCTG
>DASSBK010000090.1:0-5828 GCA_035698825.1 Gemmatimonadota bacterium | reverse complement strand
GAACGGGATCTGCGATCTGGTGCGGGTCGACCTCGAGAGCGGCGCCGTCGAGCTCGTCGCGGCCGGCGCTCCGGACGCGCCCTTCTTCCGACCCCGGGTCTCCCCGGACGGCACCCGCGTCGCGGTGAGCGTCCAGCGGCCGAACGGCTGGCGGACCGCGGTCGTCGATCTCGCGGCCGACAATCCGGCACTCCGATTCGTCGGGCCCGACGACGGCGCGAGCCGCTTCTCCGCCGCGTGGCTTCCGGGGGGCGAGGCGCTCGTCGCGGTGTCGGACGCGGGCGGCGTGCATGACGTCGAGCGGATCGACCTCGCGACCGGAACCGCGCGTTCCCTCACGCGCGTCATCGGCGCGGCGATGGCGCCCGAGCCCGACCCCGCGGGGCGCTGGATCTGGTTCCTCACCTTGCAGAGCCGAGGCAACGACGTGCGCCGGATCGCGGCCGACGCCGCGCCGCTCGACTCCGCGCCGGCGCTCGACCCCGGGCTCGCCCCGGCCGCGCCGGACACGCCGCCACCCGGAGAGTCGTTCGCGGTCGCGCCTCTACCGGCCGCGCGCGCCTACGGCCTCGGTCCGCGCGAGCTCACGATCCTGCCGCGCGGATCGATCGCGTCGTCCGGCACTGCTCTCGGCGTCACGGTCGCGGGGACCGATCCGGTCGGACGTCTCATCTGGACTGTGGACGGCATCGCCGGCACCGAGGACGCATGGCGGGGCGCGGCGGCGAGCGCCGCGTGGCGGAGGTTCCCGCCGGAGGTCCTGGCCACCGCGTTCGCCGCCAGGCAGGAGCCCTCGGAGCAGGACGCCGTGCGGCCCCCCGGGCTCGACGCCGAGTACGCGGGCATCGGCCTCGCGGTCGCGCTCGAGCGCGACCTGCTCTCGCGCGCCGCGCGAATCGAGATCGGCGCCTCGGGTGGTCGGCTGGACGCGGGTCTCGCTCCGGACGGCACGCGCGCGCTCGCGTACGCGGAGGCCTCCGCGCGCGCGCTGGCGACTCCGGGGAACTGGCGCCTGGTGGGTGGAGCGGAGCTCCACGCCAGCGCGGGGTCGACGCCGGGCGGGGAGGACTGGAAGCGCGCCCTCGCGGGCCTGTCGTTCAGTGCCGGCAGGACGCGCGCAGCGCTGCGGGTCGAAACGGTCCATGGATGGATCAGCGACGATGCGCCCGAGTGGGAGACGTTCGCGGCCGGCGGCGTGCTCTCGCCGCTCGTCGACCCGTCGCTCCTGCCGCAGCGCCTGCCGCTTCCCGCCGTGCCGCTGGGGTATGTAGCCGGCGAGCGGATCTGGACGGTTCGGATCGAGGGCCGGACGAGCGCCGGCGTCACTCCGTTCTGGTGGGCGGGAACCGCCGGCGACGAGCTGGGGGACTGGAAGCGCGTGTGGGGGATCGAGTGGCGGCTGACGCGCGACGCCATTCCCTACCTCGGCCTCCCCGCCTCGCGAATCGAGGCGGGGGCCGCGCGCATCCTCGACGAGCCCCTCCGCCACGAGACGCGCGGATGGCTGTCGGTGTCGTTCCGTCCCTGAATCGCTGCATCCGTCCCGCGGTTTCGCCGCAGATCAGGCGCAGGACCCGTCTCGCGAATTCGCCGCGGCTCAGGCGCTCCGGTACACGTCCTCGGCGCCGCAGTCCTTCCAGGCGTCCGCGATCCGCTCGGCGTCCTCCGCGCTGTGCGGCGTGACCGTCATCACGATCCCGCCCTCTTCGATCGCGGTCCGGTAGACGCTCGCCCGCTCCTCGCTCATTCCCGTACCGACCAGCGCACCGATCAGCCCGCCGGTCACACCGCCCGCTCCCGCCCCCGCGATCGCCGCGGCCAGCGGGCCGGCTACGACCAGGCCCAGGCCGGGAATCAGGATCGTCGTCCCGATCGCCGCGATCGCTCCCGCGAGGGCGCCGATCGCCGCGCCGATCGCGCCGCCGGCGCCCGTGCCTTCGAGGGTCTTGCGCTCCTTTTCGATGACGACGTCCTCGGTCGGGAAGAATTCGTCCCGCGCCTGCTCGGACATCAGCACCGTGATCTCGTCCTGACTGTAGCCGTGGTCGCGCGTCTCCCGGTAGGCGCTCTCCGCATCGTCGGAGTCGCGGAAGATCGCGCTGACGATGCCGTGGCGTGCCATGCCGAGCTTCGCGCCGACCCGGGAGTCGTGCACGCGCGATTCGTCGAAGTCGTCGTGGTGCTCGTGGGTCTTCATCGTATCCTCGGATGTCGGAGTAATGGCCCCGATCCGAGTCTAGGAGAGGCGCGAACGTCGGTCCGTCAGAATTGCGACATAGCGGGCGGCTACGGGCGTCAGGAGACCGCCGGAGGAGGATCGAGGTCGAGCGCATCGCGAACCGCGCCGGTCGCTCGATCGAGGGCCGCGGAATCCCGCGACCGAAGCACCAGCTTGCATCGGTAGCGGCCGTCCAGGAATACGGGGTACGACCCGATGCCGACGTCGGGATGCGCGCGCTGGATCGCGGCCAGGGGCTCGGAGAAGTCGCCTTCCTTGCCGCGCACCCACAGCGTCTCTTTGAAGAACGGCGCCGAGATGAGCTCCTCCGCCGCCATCTCGAAGATGTCCTGGAGCAGCACGGGAACGCCGGGGAAGACGATCACGCTCCCCGCGCGGAACGCGAACGCGAGCTGCTGACGGCCGCGCATGACGCGGGAGCCCTGCGGAAGCTCGGCCATCGCGGCCTCGGAGGGCGTTAGCCGCTCGCCGTAGTCCGCGGAGAGGAGCTCGCGGGCCTCGGAGTGCGGCTCGAGCGGAAGACCGAGCGCGTCGGCAACGGCCTGGCGGGTCACGTCGTCGTGCGTGGGGCCCATGCCGCCGGTGACGATCACGAAGTCGTGAGCCGCGTTCAGCCGCTGGAGCTCGTCGACGATCGCCTCGCGGCGGTCGCCCACGATCACCACCTTGTCCACGAGGATTCCGAGCTCCCACAGGCGGCGCGTCAAGAACGGGGTGTTCTGATCCTCGACATCGCCGGAGAGGATCTCGTCGCCCACGATCAGGAGCGCCGCCGAGCGCGGGGAGAGCGTCTCGCTCACGACTCCTTCCACTTCTCCTCCGTCGAATGACCCGGGAACGCGCGCGCGGTCGGGTCGATCCGCGCCTTGGCGAAATTGACCGCGATCGCCACCTCGCCGAAGCCAGTGGCGATCAGCGGGAGCTTGCCGCCGTGGTGCGCCACGTCACCCGCCGCGTAGATACCCGGCAGGTTCGTTTCCATCCGCTCGTTGACCACGATGCCGTTCTTCCGCATCTCGAGCCCCCATCGCTTGACGGGTCCGAGGTCCGCCTTGAAGCCGATGTTGACCAGCAGGGCATCGACCTCGAGGGTCTTCTCCTCGTCGGTCCGGTTGTCGAAGATCGTCACGCTCTCGACCGACTCGTCTCCCGTCACCGACCGGACCTCGTGGAAGGTGAGGATCTCCACGCCCGCCCGCATCACCGCCTCGACGGTGCCCTCGTGCGCGCGAAAGCCGTCGCGGCGGTGGATCAGGGTGATCGAATCCGCGATCCCGCGCAGGTTGTCCGCCCAGTCGAACGCGGAGTCGCCGCCGCCGACAATCAGGACGCGCTTTCCGGCCAGCGCCATCTTGTCCTTGACGAGGTACTGCATCCCGTGGCCCTCGAATCGCTCGATCCCGTCCAGCTTGAGGCGCCGCGGCTCGAAGGCGCCGATCCCCGCCGTGACCACGACCGTGCGAGTCCGCCGTTCGCCCCGGTCGGTACGGATCCCCCAGACGACGACGCCCCCCTCGGGGTCGGTCTCGGCCGGTTCCAGCTCGGTGGCCGTCTCGGCGAGCCCGATCTCGGGATGGAACTGCATCGCCTGCTCGATGAGCCCCTCCGCGAGCTCGCGCGCGAGGATCTTCGGGAACCCGCCCACGTCGTAGACGAACTTCTCGGGATAGAGGGCGGTCAGCTGGCCGCCGAGCTCGGGCAGCGCGTCGAGGATCAGGGTCCGCATCTGGCGCATGCCGGCATAGAACGCGCCGAAGAGGCCCGTCGGGCCGCCGCCCAGGATCGTGACGTCGAAAACGCCGTCGTCCATCACCGGCATCCGTGGCTCACAGCGAGTCGAGGAGGCGCAGGAGGTTCTGCTGGAGCTGCTGCTGCCCGGCGATGCCGAGCGTCGCAGTCACCCGGTGGCGGAGCCGGGTCACGCCGTCGCCCAGCACGCGCTCGAGCTCGCGCGCCCGGGGCGTGAGCCAGAGCCGCTTGACGCGGTGGTCGGCGCGATCGGCCTCAAGCCGCACGAGCCCGCCGCGCTCGAGCCCGCGCACGATCGTCGTCATCGAGGACTTGGCCATGCCGGCCCGCTGGCCGACCTCGCTGATCGGCAGCCCGTCCCGCTCGAAGAGCGGCCAGAGGACCTGGCAGGTGGTGGGCGTTACGTCGGAGAAGCCGGCGTGCCGGCACGTTTCGACCAGGCGCTCGCGCCAGCGCTCGGCGCCCTCGGCGAGCAGGCTTCCCAGGTGGGTCCGATCCCCGTTCACCGCCTATTTGTACGATATCGAACTATCGCTGTCAATGGCATTCGTGTGCGCCCGGTCCGCGAGCCGTGAGGACGCGCTCCAGGGCGTCGACGATCGGCCCGTTGGCTTCCGGCATCGGCATGGCCCGGTATTCCGGTAGAGACGTCCAGCGCCCCCAGCGCACCGGCTGGGCGTTCCCGACGGGCTCACAGAGATACGCGTGGAGCGCGACCCTGCGGTCCGCGTACGCGTGGCAGAGCGCCACGGCGAGCTCGCCGACCCGCACGGCGACCCCGGTCTCCTCTTCGACCTCGCGGGCGAGCGCCGCGGCGTGGTCCTCGCCCGGTTCGACCTTCCCCCCCGGCAGCTCCCACGTGCCCGCGAGGGTGGGGTCGCCGGCGCGCGGCTGGACCAGGACGCGCCCGCGGCCGTCGACGATCGCCGCCAGCACGATCTCCTGTACGCGCTGGTTGCTCGGGATTCCGGAGTCGCCTCCCATGATCCGAGACTAGGGCCCGGCCTCCGGCCTTGCCAGCGCGGCGGTTGACCGGCTCGACGGTGGGCCCTATACATCCCACCGCGATCCTCGTCACCTCCCACGCCAGCACAGGATGACAGCCGATGAAACTCACGTGTCCGCAGTGCGGGACCGTCTACGACGTCACCCAGTACGCCGAGGGCCACACGTTCCGGTGTCAGTGCGGGAACGAGCTGAAGGTGGGAGCGCAGCCGACCTCGGTGGCGGCGGGGCCCGGCGGAGTTCCGCCGGCGGTTCCCAGCGGTCCCGACCCCGGGCTTCAGCCCATCGTCAAGGTGCTGGTCTTCATCGCCAACCTGTGCTTCTCGCCGCTGGCGGCGATCGCCTCGGTGGTCGTCTACTTCGTGATCAAGGACCAGAAGCCGCGGACGGCGAAGGACCTCTGCCAGATGACGTGGATCCCGTTCGTCGTGTGGTGCGTCCTCATCGGGCTGTACTTCCTGTTCATGGGCACGATGATCTTCAGCGGCATCATGGGGAGCGCGGGCTCGTATTGAGCGCGCCGGCCGGCCTCGCCGAACCCGCGAGCGGGGCCCGGCCGCCGATCCTCGAGCACCCCCGGGCGCTGCGGTCGCGTCCCGCGGCGTGGATCGGCTGCCATGGAAACCCCGACCGCTGCCTGGCGATCGGCGCCTGGCGTTCCCCGATCTGCGCGCGCTGCCTGGGCCTCCTCGCCGGCTACCCGCTGGCGGTGGCCGCGCTCTTCGCCTTCGGACCGCCGTCCCTGGAGCGGGCCGGGCTGGGCGCGCTCCTCCTCGTCCCCGCCGCCCTCGACGGGGGAGCGCAGGCGCTCTCCGCCTACCGCAGCACGACCTTC
>DASSBK010000089.1:0-10279 GCA_035698825.1 Gemmatimonadota bacterium | reverse complement strand
CTCCAGCTCGTCGACCACTGCGCACGCCTCGAGGTGGGCGGCGACCTGATTCTCGTCAACGACGTTCGGATCCGCAGCGAGCTGCGGAGCTACAGCGTGCACGCCAACCTGCTGCGTTTCTTCCGCGAGATGGGGATCGGCGGCTTCGAGTGGGAGACCGCTCCGGACGTCGGCGAGGCCGCGCGATTCGTCAGCGTGGTCGGACGGATGGAGCTGGAGGACGAGGACGACGATCCCGTGTTCCGCCTTCGCCAGCGTCTCGTGGACGAAGGGCTGGGCGGCACCCGCGTCCTCGAGCCGCGCGAAGAGGAGGCCGACGCCCTCCTCGACGACCCCGACAAGCGGCGTCGCGCGGAAAAGACGTACCGCCACACCGTGGCGGTGACGCGGCAGCTCATGGAGAGTCTCCGTGCGGGCCATACCCTGCGCCTGACCCGGGTGCGGCGCGCGGTCCAGTCGATCGTCGACCAGGTGTTCGACGACGAGAGCCTCCTCGTGGGGCTGACGAACCTGCGCGACTACGACGAGCCGACGTTCACGCACAGCGTCAACGTCTGCATCTTCGCGGTGTCGCTGGGGCAGCGGATCGGGCTGTCCCGACTCGAACTCTACGAGCTCGGCATGTGCGGCCTGCTCCACGATCTGGGAAAAGTCGACGTCGCGCGTGACGTGCTCCTCAAGAGCGAGGCGCTGACGGACGACGAATGGGAGGCGATGCAGCGTCATCCCGCCTATGGCGTGTGGCGGATCATGGCCGGTCGTACGAAGGGACGCGTGCCGGCGCGGGAGATGCTGGCCGCGTTCGAACACCACCTGAACGTCGATCTGTCGGGGTATCCGGCCATCCGGTACCCGCGCAAACTGTCCCTCTATTCCCGGATCGTAGCGATCTGCGACTCCTTCGACGCGGGCACGACGCCGCGCGTCTACAAGACCGACCCGATTACACCCGCCGAGATGCTGCAGGCGCTCGAGCGCTGGAAGGGCGTTCGCTACGATCCGATCCTGATCAAGGCCTTCGTCAGCCTGCTCGGGATCTACCCGCCGGGTTGCGTGGCGCTCCTGGACACGCAGGAGATCGGGGTGGTGCTGGCGGTCGATTCCGATCCGCGGAACATCAACCGCCCGCGGGTCAAGATCGTGGTCGACTCGGAAGGGCTGCACATCGACGGTCCGATCGTCAGCCTCGCGGAGCGCACGCCGGCTGGGGACTTCGCACGCACCGTGATCAAGGTGCTGGAGCCGGAGCGCTACGGCATCGACTCGGCACGCTACTTTCTCGCCGGATGAACGACGCCGTTTCGGCGCGCGGGACTCTCCGGCGGCTGCGGGACGCGCGGGCGCGCGGGCGAAAGCTCCTCGTCCCCTACCTAACCGCGGGCTACCCCGACCGCGAGCGTTGCGCCGACGCGCTGGCCGGGCTTGCGGACGCGGGTGCCGACGCGATCGAGCTGGGGGTGCCGTTCAGCGATCCCCTCGCCGACGGCCCGATCATCGCCGCGGCGTCCGAACGGGCGATCGCCGGCGGCACCTCGATCGAGGACGCATTCGACCTCGCGGCCGGCTACTTCCAGGGCGGGGCGGATCGGCCGCCCCTCGTCCTCTTCACCTACATGAATCCGGTGGCCTCGATGGGCGCCGAACGGCTGGCCGACGCTTGCGCGGAAGCCGGCATCGCCGCGGTGCTCGTCGCCGATCTCCCGTACGACGAGGACCTCGATGTCGCCGCTGCGCTCGCCCGTCGTGGTCTGCCGCTCATCCGCCTCGCCGCGCCGACCACGCCGGCCGGGAGGCTCGCCGAGCTCGCCCGGGGCGCCGACGGCTTCGTCTACCTGATCGCGCGCACGGGAACCACCGGCGCCGGGGCCGGGACCGATGCGCGCATAGCCGAGCAGGTGGGCGTGATCCGCGCGAACACGGACCTGCCCGTCGTCGTCGGCTTCGGGATCGGCGATCCCGAATCGGCGATCCGCGCCGCCCGCCTGGCCGACGGCGTGGTCGTGGGGAGCGCGTTCGTCGAGCGACTGGGGCGCGACGGTCCCGCTGCGGCCGTGGACTGGATGCGGACGCTTCGCGACGCGCTCGACGCGGCGGAGTCCGTTTGACGCCCTTTCCGCCGCGATCCTAGATTCCGGCGCTCACCTGGATCGTACCCTCCCCGGGATTCATCGCGGCCGTGGGCCGCACGAGGTCAGGCAGTGGCCCAGCGCTTCGCGCTCAGCACGAGCTTCGCCGACGTCGGCAGGCACCTCGACGTGCTAGAGGAGAAGGGACTGGGGGTCGAGGTGTCGCTCTACGACACCGAGTGGCTCCTGGCGATCGACCGCACGACCACGGTGCGGAAGCTCGGGGACGAGATCGCCGCCCGCGGGATCGAGGTCACCGTGCACGCGCCGATCTTCGACCTCAATCCAGGCAGCCTGGACCCTGTGATCCGCAAGCACACGCGGCGCTGCTGGGAGCGGGCCGTGGGAGTGGCCGGCGCGCTGCGCGCGCGCATGATCAACTTCCACACCGGGCACCACCCTCTGCTTCCCGAGTCGACGTTCCCGGGCTGGCTGGCGCTCTCGATGGAGATCTGGGAGCGGATCGAGGAGCTTGCCGTCGACGCGGGGATGACGCTCCTGCTCGAGAACATGTTCGAGCCTACGCCGCAGGTGCAGCTCGACCTCCTCGCGCAGCTCGAGTCGCGGCACGCGGCCTTCACGCTCGACGTTGCGCACGCCCACATCTACGGCGCGGTGTCGATCGACGCGTGGTGGAGCCAGCTCGGGCCGGCGGTAGCCGAGGTCCACCTCCACGACACCGACGGATTCTCGGACGACCACCTCCCGATCGGCGACGGGGCCCTCGACTGGCAGCGGGTCTTCGAAGACGTGTTCCGGAACGCGCCCGACGCCGTCAAGGTGATCGAGATGCCGCTCGAGGCCGGACTGGCGAGCTTGAGGCGGATCAAGTCGGCGGGATACTCGGACCTTCAGCTGGAGCTCCTGTGAAGCGCGCGAACGTCAGAGCAAGCGAGCGGCCGCGGTTCGGACGGTTGCGCGGCGCCGTGCTGTCGATCGCGCCGGCCGTGCTCCTCGTCATCGGTCCGCCGCCGGACGCCGCGGTGATCCGCGCGGGATCGGGGGCTGCGCCGCCCGTCCGGGTGATCATCCAGCTCGCCGACGCCGCCTCGCGTCAACAGTTGCTCCGCGAGTCGGTCACCCTGCCTCTCCCGCTGGATGCTCGTCACGAGCGTGTGATCCGGGGTCTCAAGGCGATCCATTCCGCATCTCTGTCTGAGGCCCGCGACGTGCTCGAGGAGGCCCGGCGTGCGGGCGCGCTGACCGAAATCGATCGGCTGTGGTCGGTCAACGCCGTGGTCGCGCTCGTCGATACGGAGTGGATCGCGCGGCTCGAGGGCGACCCCGCGATCACGCGTGTCGTAACCGATCGGCGATTGAAGTTCGCATCCGCGCATGCCGCCGCTTCCGTCGACGCGCTCGGGAGCAGTGGCGGGACGTCCGGCGCGGCGGAAGCGCTCGTCCCGACGCCGGAGCTCGAGCAGATCGGCGTGCCGGCCGTATGGGCGGAGGGGATCACCGGAAAGGGCGTGATCGTGGCGAATGTAGACACGGGGGTCAACGGGGACGACGACACGATGGAGGACAGCTGGCGTGGGCTCTACGCGGGCAGCGACGCCAGCTGGTACGCGCCCGTCGCGCTGACGGTCTTTCCCGAGGATGACGGATCCGACGTCGGTCACGGCACGGCCGTAATGGGAATCCTCGCGGGTGGGGAAGAGACGTTCGGCGTCGCCTTCGAGGCCACCTGGATTGCAGGCGACCTGTTCGAGCAGAACGAGGGTTTCGTCTCGACCGCGATCAAGATCTTCGAGTGGCTCACCGACCCCGATGGTGACCCGTCGACGACCACAGACGTGCCTGACGTAGTGAACAACTCCTGGGGAATCGACACCAACCGGGACGATCAGGGGCATCTCCAGTGCGACTCCATCTTCGACGAGGCCATCGACGCGATGGAGGCCGCGGGCTCGATCGTCATCAACACCGCGGGAAACGAGGGGGAAGACGGGGTGACGGCCCCCGCGAGCCGGGCCGAATCCGAGGTCAACGCTTTCGCGGTGGGCGCCGTGGACGATCAAAACGAGATCCTCGACTTCAGCGGGAGAGGCCCTTCGGCGTGCGGGGGTTCGTTCTCCACGAAGCCGGAAATCGTTGCACCGGGATTCCTGATGACCAGCCGCTCGCGATTCAATGCCACGATCGGGACCTTTACGGGAACCTCCTTCTCGACTCCCTTGATCGCAGGCGTGGCGTCCCTCATGCGCGCCAAGGACCCGACGATCACGCCGGAGGAGGCGAAGACGATCCTCATCGAGACCGCGGTGGACCTTGGCCCGGGCGGCGACGACAACACGTTCGGTCACGGTCTCGTCGACGCGGACGCCGCGCTCGCGCGAGTGGATCGCCCTACGCAGCCCCTTGCGCGCCTGGTCGGCTACCGTCCTGCCGGAGCGGTGCCGGCGGGGAAGCTCGGCCCGGCGGCGATCGAGGACGCGCTCGTTCTCCGGCCCGGGCAGCCGGCGGATCTGGTGCCGCTCCTGTCGAACCACGGCCCGGCGCTGCCCGCGACGATCGGCGTGCTGTCGACATCGACACCCGGAGTGACCGTGACGCGCTCGACGGTCACCCTCGCGGCCACGGCGACCGGCGAGTTCTTCGGTCCCGCCGCCGGCGAGTCGTTCGGCGTCGAGATCGGCTCGGCCGTGGCTCCAGGAAGCGACATCTCGCTCACTCTGACTGTGCAGGGCGCGTCCGTCGGGCCCTTCCGGATGATCATCAAGGCGGGAGACCCCGTGGAGGGCACCTTCGCGACGCACGACGTCGGTCGCGTGCGGCTCAGCGTGACGAACTTCGGCGGCCTCGGCTACTACACGGGTATCCACGGCTTCGACTTCGTCCTCCGCGGCGAAGGGTTCCGCTTCCCCCCGACGAGCCCGAACTGGCTCTTCCATGGCGGACTCCTGGCGGGCACCGGTCCGGCGCGGCTCTCGGACGACATTCCGTACGGCGAGGACACAGAAGGTTCGACCGACTGGATCCCTCTGTTCGGGGCACCGATCGAGGTGGGCGAGGCCGCGGGCGGCCAGGCGATCGAGGCCTCGTACGACGACCGGCGGGCGCTCACCCCTCTCGAGCTGGAGGTCGTTCAGCGGTCGTTCGCGTTCGACGAATCGGGAGACGACGCCTTCGTCCTCCTGCAGTACGTCATCCGGAATACGTCCGCGCAGTCGTTGACCGGGCTTCGCGTGGGCCTGTTCGCCGACTGGGATCTGCCGGGCACGGGAGGCGACCCGCAGGAGACCGCAGGCTGGGATCCCTCGCGAAGACTGGGGTTCGTCGAGGGCTCGATCGCGGGTCAGCCGTCGCTGGGCGTGGTGTGGCTGGACGACGTCGCGCTCGGCCAGGTGACGTACGCGGTGGTCCGCCGCGAGGACGTGATCGAGAGCACCGTGGGGAACCCGGTCGTGCCCGGAAACCGCGCGCCGGCGGTCGCGCAGGCGCCGGACATCGGCGAGTTCTCGGACACGGAGAAGTGGAACGCGCTCTCGAGCGGGCAGACGAATACGACCGAATCGGATCCCCAGGACCTGTATCAGATCATCGGCGTGGGGCCGCTGGCGCTGGCGGCGGGGGCCAGCGACACCGTCGCCGTGGCGCTCGTGGCGGGCGAAAACCAGGCCGCGCTCCAGGCCAACGCGGAGGCAGCGCGCGAGGCGTACTTCGTCCGCGTGCTCGGGATCGAGCCCCCGCCTCCGCCACCGCCGCCCACGGAGCTCGCGCTCGAGCAGAACTTCCCGAACCCGTTCCGGCTCGGCGAGCAGACGACGATCCGCTTCGCGGTGCCGGAGCCCGCGTCGGGGCCGGCACGCGCGTCTCTGGTCCTCTACGACGTTCTCGGCCGCCGCGTCCGGACGCTCGTCGACGGCGACGTGATCGCCGGAGAGCAGGCCGTCACCTGGGACGGCGTCTCCGACGCGGGCGCCACGGTCCCGAGCGGCGTCTACATCGCGCGGCTGGAATCGGCCGGAAGCGAGAAGATGGTCCGCATCCTGTTCGTCCGCTGAGAAGGTGCGCGGGTGTCCGATACGATCACGCTCGATGGGCTTCAGTTCTTCACCCTGATCGGCGACCTGCCGCACGAGCGGACGACGCCCCAGCCGCTGGAGCTGGACGTCGATGTGCGGACCGACCTGGCGCGCGCGGGGCGCTCCGATTCCCTCGCCGACTCGCTCGACTACCGGCTCCTGTACCGGGCGGTGGCAGACGCCGTGGAAGACGAGGCCGAAGGCGCGCCCCACCTGCTCGAGGCCATCGCCGAGCGAGTCGCGGGGCGGCTCCTTGCGCTGGAGGGGGTCGCGAGCGTCCGCGTCCGCTGCCGGAAGCCCAGGGCGGTCCTCCCCGGGCCGGTCGCGAAGGTCGAGATCGAGATCGAGCGGCCGTGAGGCGGCGCGCCTTCCTCAGCCTCGGATCGAACCTCGGGGACAGGGTCGAGCGCCTGGGCGCGGCGCGCGCCGCCCTGATCGCGCGCGAGGACATGCGCCTGACGGCCATCTCCCCCGTGATCGAGACCGATCCCGTGGACGTCACGGATCAGCCGCGGTTTCTCAACCAGGTCCTGGCGATCGACACGCGGCTCCCTCCGCGCGGCCTGCTCGAAGCCTGCCTCGCGGTCGAGCGGGGACTGGGGCGGGACCGCTCGGCGGGACCGCGCCGCGGTCCGCGCACGATCGACGTCGACATCCTTCTCTACGACGGGCGTGTGATCGACGAGCCCGGCCTGACGATTCCGCACCCGCGCCTGGCGGCGCGGCCCTTCTTCCTCGACCTCTGCCGGGCGGCCGGCGCGCCCGAGGCGTGGCTCCCGGCGCCGGTGGCCGCATGAGCAAGCCCGTCACGACGCGGACGTTCCGCCGCATGAAGGCCGAGGGGCGGAAGATCGTCGTCCTGACGGCCTACGACTGGATGCTCGCGCGCTACCTGGACGAGGCGGGGATCGACGCGATCCTGGTGGGCGATTCCGCCGGCCAGGTGTTCGCCGGCCATCGGACCACCCTCCCGGTGACACTCGACGACATGATCTACCACGCGCGCGCGGTGCGCCGCGGAGCGCCCGACCGCTTCCTGATCGTGGACATGCCGTTCCTGAGCTTCCAGGTGAGCCCCGAGGACACGCTCCGGAACGCGGGCCGCGTGATGAAGGAGACCGACGCTCAGGCCGTGAAGGTCGAAGGGGGCGCCCCGCTCGCCGAGACGATCGAGCGCCTGGTGGGCTGCGGGATCCCCGTCATGGGGCACCTCGGCCTCACGCCCCAGTCCGTGCACGCGTTCGGCGGCTACGGCCTGCGCGCGTCCGAAGCCGCGGAGGCGGACCGCTTGCGGTCCGACGCGCGCGCTCTCGAGCGCGCGGGCTGCTTCTCGCTCGTCCTCGAGAAGATCCCGCGTGCCTTGGCAGCCGAGGTGAGCGCGGACCTCGAGATCCCGACGATCGGAATCGGCGCCGGGCCCGAGACCGACGGCCAGGTGCTGGTGACGCCGGATCTGCTGGGCATGACACCGGACTTCCGGCCGCGCTTCGTGCGGCGCTACGCCGAGCTCGACCGCGCGATCCGCGACGCGCTCTCCCGTTTCGCCGCCGACGTGCGCGGGGGGGCATTCCCCGGCGATGAGGAATCGTACCCGTGAGAACGTCGCGCCGATGAGCGTCCTGGTGGCGAAGTCGATCGAGGAATGTCGCGGCGCGGTGGCGCGGCTCCGGCCGGGCCGGCGGGTCGCGCTCGTGCCGACGATGGGCGCCCTCCACGAGGGGCACCTCTCGCTCGTCGACCTGGCGGGGGAGCGCGCCGAGGTCGTGGTCGTCTCGGTGTTCGTCAACCCGACCCAGTTCGGGCCGGGCGAGGACTTCGACCGCTATCCGCGCGATCTGGAGCGCGACGTGCGGCTCCTGGCGGAGCGCGGGGCGTCGGTCGTCTTCGCGCCGGACACGCGGACCATGTACCCCGAGCCGCTCCTGACGACGGTCACGATGCGCGGGATCACCGAAGGCCTCGAGGGCGCGCAGAGGCCCGGCCACTTCGATGGCGTGCTGACGATCGTGGCGAAGCTCTTCCACGTCGTGCAGCCCGATGTGGCGGTCTTCGGTCAGAAGGACGCACAGCAGGCGGCGGCCGTCCGGCGCATGGTCGCGGACCTCGACTTCCCGATCGAGATCGTCGTGGGCCCCACCGTGCGCGAACCGGACGGGCTGGCGCTGTCGAGCCGGAACGCGTTCCTGAGCCCGGCGGACAGGCGCGAGGCACTGGCGCTCCACGCCGCGCTCGACCGGGCGGATTCGCTCGCCCGGCAGGGAGTCGACGATGCCGAGCGCCTCCTCGATGCGATGCGAGAGGAACTGTCGCGGCATCCGGCCGTGGCCGTCGACTACGTGGCGATCGTCGAGCGCGATTCGTTCCGCCCCCTCAGGCGGCTTTCCGGCCCCGCCGTCGCCGCGGTGGCGGCGCGCGTCGGTGGCACGCGGCTCATCGACAACGTCGTGCTGGAGCCCGGTGAGCGCTGAGCGCTCGGCGCCGCTCGCGGCCGTGATCCTCGCGGCCGGGCAGGGGACGCGGATGAAGTCCGCGCTCATCAAGATCCTCCATCCCCTCGCCGGCCGGCAGATGATCCGCCACGTCCTCCTCGCCGTGCAGGAGGTGGGGGCCGACCGGGTCGTGTGCGTAGTCGGCTACCAGCGGGAGCAGGTCAAGGACGCCCTCGGCGGCCTGCCGTCGGTCGAGTTCGCCGTGCAGGAAGACCAGCGCGGCACCGGACACGCGCTCCGCTGTGCGGCCGGGGCGCTGGAGGGGTTCGAGGGCGACGTGCTCGTCGTGTGCGCCGACACTCCCCTCCTCACCCGGGAGACGCTCCACGAGGTGGTGCGCGTCCACCGCGAGCACGGGGCGCGGGGGACCCTGCTCGTGGCCGAGCTGCCGGACCCCACGGGCTACGGGCGGGTGGTGCTGGACTCCGAAGGCCGGGTCCTGCGGATCGTCGAGCAGAAGGACGCGGACGAGCCGACGCGCCGGATCCGGCTCATCAACACCGGTGTCTACTGTTTCTCGTGGCGGACGGTGGGTCCGCTGCTCGATCGGCTCTCCGCCGACAACGCGCAGGGCGAGATGTACCTGACCGACGTCATGGAGATGCTGGCCGAGGCCGGGACGCCGGCGCGCTCGGTGCTTCTCGCCGACCCGCAGGAGCTCATGGGCGTCAACGACCGCGCGCAGCTGGCCGAGGCCGAGGCCGTGCTGCGCGACCGGATCCGGCGGCGGCTCATGCGCGAGGGCGTGACGTTCGTCTCGCCGGACACGACCCTGATCGATGCCGACGTCCAGATCGGTCCCGACACGGTGATCTACCCGGGCGTCATCATCGAGGGTGCCTCCAGCGTGGGGCGCGAGTCGGTGATCGGGCCGTTCACGCGGATCGCCGACGCGCACCTCGGGCGGGGCGTGGAGCTCAAGGGATGGAACCTGATCGCGCACACGACGATCCCGCACGGATCGATCGTCCAGCCGTACGTGCGGCAGGGCGCGGACTGACGCCGGACGAGCTCCGTGCCGTGGTCGCCCCGCGGCTCGGCGTCGAGCGACTGGCCCACGTGGAGTCCGTGGTCGAAGCGATCGCGGCCATCGCCGGCGGCTGGCGGCCGGACCGCCGCGAGGCCGCGATCCGGGCCGCATGGCTCCACGACGCCTGGCGGAGCGCGAGCGTGGAGGAATCGGCGGCGGCGATCCGGTCGGCGGGGGAGGAGCCGGACCCCTGGGCGACACGCCACGCCCCCGTGCTCCTCCACGCGCAGGCCGCCGCCGTGTGGGCGCCGTCCGCGACGGGCGAGGCCGACGCGGAGGTCCTGCTCGCGGTGCGCCACCATCCGACCGGGCATCCCCGTTGGAAGGATGTCGGCCGCGCGCTGTACGTGGCCGACTTCTGCGAGCCTACGCGGGCCTTCGCCGCCGAGCACGGGACCGCGCGCATGCTCGAGCGGGCGGCCGCTGGCGGCAAGGAGCTGGGCGCAGTGGCACTGGAGGTGCTGGTGCTCAGGCTCCGGCGGGCGATCGAGGAGCGGCGCCCGATCCATCCGGATTCGATGGGGACGTGGAACGCCTGGGTCGGGGGAGGGGGACCCGCTTGACCGCGCGGAAGGCGTCCACGCGTGGATGGCTCTCCCGGACCGG
>DASSBK010000088.1:0-23509 GCA_035698825.1 Gemmatimonadota bacterium | reverse complement strand
CCCGGAGGCGCCGTCGCCGGCCCGGTCTCCGCCAGGGTCGCCGGAGTCTTGCGATCCCCCGCAAGCGTCGAGCAGCAGCCCGGCGGTCGTCGCCCCGAGCCCTGCGGCCAGCGCCCGGCGCAGGAACTCGCGACGATCGATTCCCCCGCTGGTCAGTTCCGCGATCACCGCTTCGATTTTGCGAATTGCGTTCACGAGCTTTCCCCTTCGCGCAGCCGGTACGCGATCAGGATCGCGATCGTCGTCACGGCCAGGATGATCGTGCTGATCGCGTTGATCGTGGGTTCCACGCCGCGCCTGACCATCGAGTATACGAGAAGCGGGAGCGTGGTCGAGCCCACGCCGGCCACGAAGAACGTGATCACGAAGTCGTCGAAGGACATGGTGAAGGCCAGGAGCGCTCCCGCGATCACGCCGGGGAGGATCTGGGGCAGTGTGACGCGGAAGAACGTCGTCAGCGGACCGGCGCCCAGATCCATCGCCGCCTCCTCGAGGTCGCGGCCGTTCCCGTGCAGGCGAGCGAGCACCACGACGGCCACGAAGGAGATGTTGAACGCGACGTGGGCGATCGTGATGGTGCCGAGTCCCAGGGTCACGCCGGCGGTGGCGAACAGCACCAGGAGCGAGATTCCCACGACGATCTCCGGCGTGACGATGGGGAGATAGAGGAGCCCCTGATAGATCCGCCGACCCGGGAAGGCGTGCCGCGCGAGGCCGAGCGCGATCAGCGTGCCGAAGACCGTGGCGAGGAGCGTGGAGACGAGCGCCACGACGAGGCTGGCGCGAAGCGCCTCGAGGATGTCCCCGCGCTCCAGGAGCCGGGAATACCAATCGAGCGTGAACCCGTCCCATCGCATCGCGAAGCGCGAGCGGTTGAACGAGGACGCGATGAGAACGGCGATCGGGAGGTGGAGCAGGCACAGCGTGACGGCGGTGAGGCCGGCCACCCACCAGGGCGGGCGCCTCATCGGTCCATCCCTTCGACGAGATCGGCGCTCACTCGACTTCCTCCGGCAGCGCGCCGGCGCCGCGATGCAGGAACACGTAGACGACGGCGAGGACCAGCGCCATCAGGATGAACGAGGCCGCCGACCCGAAGGGCCAGTCGCGCCCGGCTCCGAACTGCTGCTGGACGAGGTTGCCGATCATGACCTGGCGGGCTCCGCCGAGGAGATCGGGCGTCAGGAACGCGCCCAGCGACGGGATGAAGACGAGGAGGCTCCCGGCGACGAGTCCCGGAAGGGAGAGCGGCAGCGTGACGCGGAGGAACCCCGCGACCGGACGGGCGCCCAGGCTCTCCGCGGCCTCGAGGAGCGCCGGATCCAGCTTCTCGAGAGAGGCGTAGACCGGCAGGACCATGAACGGCAGATAGCCGTAGACGAGACCGGCCAGTACGGCGCCAGGGGTGTAGAGGAGCGTCAGGGGCTCGTCGATCAAGCCCAGCGCGAGAAGGGCTGAATTGACGAGGCCGGAGTCGCGCAGGAGGAACATGATCGCGTACGTGCGGACGAGAAAGCTCGTCCAGAAGGGCAGGACCACGAGGAAGAGGAGCGCATGCTTCCAGCGCCCGGCTCCGGCGATCGCGTACGCCACGGGATAGCCGATGACCACGCAGAGGAGTGTGGTCAGCGCCGCCAGCCAGAGTGTCCGCCCCAGGATCCGGAGATACAGGGGATCGAAGAAGCGCGCGTACGACGCGAGCGAAAACCCGGGCTCGACCCCGCCGTATAGGCCGCGCTCCATCGCGCTGTAGGCGCCCATGATCGCCACCGGGAGGACGAAGAAGGCGAGGAGCCACAGGGTGCCAGGCGCGAGCAGGCCCCAGGCCCGCACGCGGTCGTGAGCGGCGAGCCAGCGGGCACCGCGGCGCATCATGCGCCCTCCAGCGGGTGGGCGTCGTCCGGCCGCCAGGCGACGACCACCGCGTCGCCCCGCCTCCAGGTCTCGCCTTCGAACCGGTCGGGATCCCGGAGGGCGACGCGGAAATCGACGGGGCCCACTCCCACGATCGCGTGCTCGCGGTCACCGAGATACACGAGATCGCGGATCTCTCCCTGCCGGGAAGAGAGTCCGTCCGGGACGGCCGATCCGGGCCGCAGGAGCCGCATCCGCTCGGGCCGTACCACGACGGTCCTTCCGGAGTCCGCCTCGAAGACGTTTGCGTCGCCCAGGAACCCTGCCACGAACGCTGTGCGAGGCCGCTCGTACACCTCCGCCGGTGTGCCCACCTGCTCGATCCGCGCCTCCGCCATGACCGCCACCCGATCCGACATCGCCAGGGCTTCTTCCTGATCGTGGGTGACGTACACGAAGGTTGTTCCGAGCTCGCGGTTCAGCGCCCGCAGCTCGGCCTGCATCTCCTTGCGGAGCTTGCGGTCGAGCGCGCCCAGCGGCTCGTCGAGGAGCAGGACCGGCGGTTCGAGGACGAGCGCCCGTGCCAGTGCGACGCGTTGCCGCTGCCCTCCCGAGAGCTGCCTGGGCGAGCGTCGGCCGAACACCCCTGGATCGAGACGCACGAGCTCGAGGGCGGATCGCACGCGCGCGTCGATCTCCGCGCGCGGGAGCTTCCGTCGCTCGAGGCCGAACGCGACGTTCCGGGCGACCGAGAGGTGCGGAAAGAGCGCGTAGCTCTGGAACACCATGGCGAGCGGCCGCTCCCACGGCGGCAGCTCGTCGATCCGCTCGCCGTGTAGGAGGATCTCCCCGGCGTCGGGCCGCTCGAAGCCGGCCAGCATGCGCAAGGTGGTCGTCTTGCCGCAGCCAGAGGGACCGAGGATCGAGAAGAATTCGCCGCCGGCGACGTCGAACGACACGCCGTCCACCGCGACGGTCTCCCCGAAGCGCTTGCAGACGCGCGTGAAGCGTACGGCGGGGGTGAGCGTGGCGCCCTGACTCAACGGGCCAAGCGGCAGGGCGTCACGTCTTCCAGTGCTCCATCTCCCCCTCGACGCCGTGGACCTCGTCGGAGAACCCGCGCCGACGATCGCCGCGGATCGCCAGCAAGATGGCAAGCGCGTAGAACGCGATCACGCCGGCGAGGACGACGCGGCCGCTCAGCGGTCCCACGCGCATCCGCTCGAGGACGACGCCGGCGGTCCTGGCGGGGATGGGATGCATGTAGAGTTTGGCGATCCAGGCCGCGAGGATCGCAAGGTAGATCCAGATGTAGTTGTAGCGCAGACGGATCGCGACGGCGTCCAGGAACGTGATCTTGAACTTCGGTCGGTCGAGGTCCTGCGCGACGAATTCGCGCCAGTTCTCCCGCGGGCTGACGAGGTTTCGCAGAATGATCGGGATGAAGAAGTTCTCCTCGAGCATCCGGACCCGCGAGCGGAAGACGTCGAAGTACCGGAAACGCCGCGCCTCGAAGCCGAGGAACATGCCGACCAGGAGCATCGCGAGCAGGAGCGTGATGTGGGAGTGGTCCGGTCCGGCGAACGAAACCGAGAGCATGCCGCCGGCCGTCACCACGGCCCAGTTCGTGGTAGGGTCGAGGCGCGCGCGCCAGGCGTCGGCGCGGCCGAGCTCGCCCCGGTAGAAGTGAGCCATCGTGCCGAGGTATTCCGCCCTGGTCAGCGGATAGTCCTCGAAGGCGGCGGCCCGGTTGAGGTCCTCGCTCACGATCCCTCCTGTCGGCGGAAAGTCTGGCTCATTCTACGGCAGGCAGGCGGGCCGTGTCACGGCGCGACCCACAGCTTGATCGCGAAGGCGATGACGGTCACGGTCAGGAAGCGCTTGATCCAGACGTGCCCCTTGAGCACGGTCCACCGTACGCCCGCGAGCGCGCCGAGCAGGTGACCCGCGGCGAGCGGCAGCCCGACCAGCCAGTCGACTCTGCCGCTCCAGGCGAAGATCGCCAGGCTGATCGGCGTCAGCAGCAGCACGACCAGGACCTTGAGCGCGTTCCCGCGGACGAGATCCAGACCCGCCCATGTCGCGACGGCGGCGAGCAGGAACCCGATCCCGGCCTGGACGAACCCGCCGTACAGGCCGACCGCGAAGAACGCGGCAGCGAACGCCGCGCGGCGCCTTCCGTGGGGCACTCCCGGCGCCGTCGGGTCCGGCGCAGATCTCTTCGCCGACCGGCGCCGCGACAGCGGGTCCCACAGGATCCAGAGCGTCGCGACCACCATGAGGCCCGCGAGCACGCGGCGGAAGGCCTCGTCGCCGATCTCGATCGCCCCCCAAGTCCCGAGCACGGCCCCGACGACGGCCGGGCCGGCCGCAAGCGGAATCCAGGCGGGGTCGAAGAGCCCGTGGCGGCGGAAGCGCCAGACGGCGCCCATGTTCTGGACGAGGATCGCGACCCGGTTGGTGCCGTTGGCGACCCCCGGCGGGAGCCCGAGAAAGATGAGGAGCGGCAGCGTCAGGAACGAGCCGCCTCCGGCCAGCACGTTGAGCGCGCCCGACACCGCGCCCACGCCCAGGAGCGCGAGCGCCTCGATCCAGGAGATCTCCACCGGCTAGGCCGAGTCCATCGCCCGGCGCGCGGCTGCCAGCCGCTCGTGCGTCCCGATCTCGAGCCAGAGCGATCCCGTGACGTCGAGCGGGAAGATGCGCTCGCCCGCGGCGGCGAGCCGCAGGTAGGGGTCGAGGATCGAGAAGACGCCACGCTCCTCGACGAGGTCGAGGAAGCGGGGATCGATCGCATGGATCCCTGCGAACGCGAGCCGCCGCACCTCGCCGCGCGGCTCGCGCGCGCGCTCCACGACGTTCCCGGCGACGTCCTCCCGCCCCATGAGTCCACCGGCGTCGAACAGGAGGAAGCGGGAGGTCTCGCGCTCGTGGACGGCGAGGGTGGCCAGGGCCCCGCTCTCCCGCTGCGCCGCCAGGAGCGCCCGCAGGTCGATCTCGGTGATGATGTCCGCGTTGTGGAGGATGAAGGGGCCCGCGCGCCGGAAGAGGTGCGCCGCGTGGAGCACCCCGCCACCCGTCTCCAGCGGCTCCTCCGCCTCGCGCGAGATCGCGATCTCGACCCCCAGGTCGAGCGCCTCGAGGTGGTCCGCGATCCGCTCCGGCTGGTCGTGAACGTTGACGATCAGCCGATCCGCGCCGGCGTCGACCAGCCTTCGGGCGACCCGATCCAGAAGCGTCCGCCCGCCGACATCGATCAGCGGCTTGGGGGTGTGGTCCGTGAGGGGGGCCAGGCGGGTGCCCCGCCCGGCCGCCAGGATCATGGCATCCACGGAACGGCGGCCGTCGGCTCCTGGGGCCGGGGTGACGGCCAGTAGGGCTCCTCGCGGTGGACGAGCAGGACGCGCACGTCCGGATATCGGGACGCGATGTGCCGGCCCAGCTTCTCGGCCAGATACACCGAGCGGTGCTGGCCGCCCGTGCAGCCGAACGCGATCGCGAGGCTCGTGAAGCGGCGCGCGCGGTAGGCCTCGATCTGCGCGTCGACGAGCGAGCGCACGCTCTCCCAGAAGGACTCGAAGCCCGGCTCCGATTCGAGGAATCGCGCGACGGCATCGGTCCGCCCGGTGGCGGCGGCGAACTGCTCGAGGCGCCCCGGATTCGGCAGCGCCCGGCAGTCGAAGACGAAGCCGCCTCCGTGTCCTTCCACGTCCTCGGGATACCCGCGTCGGTAGCTGAAGCTCTGCACGCGCACCGTGAGGCCGGACGCGCCCTCGTCATCCGGCGGGGGCGCCGCCCAGTCGGCCACGATGCGCTCGAAGGATCGCCGGAGCTCCGGCAGCTCCACCGGGAGCCCCTCTTCGAGCAGGCGGCGGATGTTCGCCGCCGCGTACGGGACGCTCTGCAGGAACCGCGGCTTGCGCTCGAAGAAGCCGCGATATCCATAGGCGCCCATCGCCTGCATGACCCGCACGAGGACGTATCCCCGGTAGTGGCGGCGGAAGGCCTCGCGGTCGGCGGCGACGTGCTGCTCGAGGGCGTCGAGATACCACGCCAGGAGCTCCTCCCGCAGATCGTCCGGGACGTCGGCCTTGGCGTCGTACAGGAGCGATGCCACGTCGTACTGCAGCGCTCCCCGCCGTCCGCCCTGATAGTCGATGAACCATGGATCTCCATCCCGGACCATGACGTTCCGGGACTGGAAATCGCGGTAGAGGAAGAACTCGCGCGGCGCCTCTAGGAGGGACTCGGCGAGCGTCTCGAAGTCGCGTTCCAGCCGCGCCTCGTGGAACGGAACGCGGGCCAGCTTGAGGAAATGGTACTTGAAGTAGTTGAGGTCCCAGAGGATCGAGCGGCGGTCGAAGGCGGAGTGGGGATGCGCGACGGAGTAGTCGACCACCGCATCGCCCTCGACCTGGAACCGGGGAAGGGCCTCGAGCACGCGCCGGTAGACGGCCAGGGCCGACTCGGGGAAGCCGCCTTCGCGGGCCCGCGCCTGCTCGAGGAAGTCGAACAGCGTCGTCTCGCCGAGGTCCTCCTCGAGCCACACGCCAGCCGATTCGTCGACGGCATGGATGTCGGGGACCGGCAGGTCGATGGACCGGAAGGCGCGGGAGAAGGACAGGAACGCCCGGTTTTCGTCGGAATCGGGACCGAACGCGCCGATGAGCGTGGAGCCGTCGCCGGCGATCAGGCGATGGTACGTGCGCTGGGACCCGTCGCCCGCGAGGGAGACCACGGCGGCCGGACGTTCGCCCCGGGTCTCCCTGTAGAGCCTGAGGAGCGCATCGTGCATCCGCCGAAGCTAGCCGTGGCGGAGCATGCGGAAAAGCGGCTCACCGGACGTGCGCCTCGACTTCCTCGTGGACCACCACCGAGCCGCCGCCCTCCAGCAGATTCTGGAACAGCGCGCGGTAGTGCTGCATCGCGACCCGCAGGTCCTCCGTCGACGCTTCGCCCGCGTCGCTCCGCCCTGCGATGGCCCGCGCCTCGCGGTAATGGGAGACGACCGCGGGGTTCTCGACCGAGATGTCCTCCTGCTGACGCCTTCGGTCGCCGATCGGGTAGCCGCGCCCCTCCATGACCTCGTCGACCAGACGCTGCGCGTCCGCGATCGCGGCCTCGGGGTCGTCGACGAACCTCGCCTGCGCTTCGTCCCAGCGCCTGAGGAAGCGCACGCGATCCTCGGCCGCCAGCGGATGGAGCTCGTACTGCGCCACGCGCTTCCGGCGCTCGTCGAGGAGCTTCTCGCCCTCCGCGCGTCCGTCCCGTGTGACGGCCCGATCGTACTCCGGGCCGAACGTCTCCCGGAGCCGACGCGAACGCGATCTCTTGACCCAGTACCAGCCGAGTCCGACGAGGACCAAGGCACCGGCGAGAATGATGAGGATCGCTACCGTGGTATCGTTCATGTGTCCCTCCTGTAGGGGTTCTTCTCTGATTCTGTCGCGGGTGACCGGTGCAGTCTGTCAGAAACAGAACGCTGACGCGGTCGCCGGTCGCGGCTACCATGCGCGCATGAAGACGGCCGAACGCTTCCGTCGCGCGCGCCGCGATCCCGAGCTCGCCGTCCTGGAGGGGTTCCACGCCCTCAAGCACGCGCTGCGGTTCGGCGCGGAGCTCCTCGAGGTCGCGGCACTGGCGCCCGACCGCCTGGCGCGGCTGGCGGAGTCGCTGGCGCCCGATCTGGGCGCGCGGATCCCGGAGGCGGTCACGGAGATCGTCACGCGGGAGGAGCTGGCGCGGCTGGTACCGCGGCCGCCGGCGACCGGTGTCGTCGCGATCGCGCGCCGGCGCATCGGGACGCTGGAGCAGGCGCTCGATCCCGCCCACGACGCGAGCGCCGTAGCGCTGATCGAGCCCCGGCACGCCGGGAACCTGGGAGCGGCGGTGCGCGTGGCGGCGGCGGCCGGAGCCGCGGGGGTGCTCGTGGTGGGTGGCCGCGATCCCTGGGAGCCGGACGCGATCCGCGGGGCGGCGGGCCTTCAGTATGCGCTGCCCGTGGCCACGTCCGAACGCCTTCCGGTAGTCCCGCGTCCGATCGTCGCCGTGGATCCCGCGGGCGAGCCCCTGGACGGAACCGCGCTTCCGCCGCGTGCCCTCCTCGTGTTCGGCACGGAGCGCGAAGGACTCCACGAGGAGGTCCTCTCCCGCGCGGAGATTCGCGTGGCGATCCCGATGCGACCGGGGGTTTCGAGCCTCAACCTCGCCACCGCAGTGGCTGTGATCCTCTATGCGTCGCGCCGCGGCGCCTGATCGCAGACGGCCGCGGCATTCCGCAGCGCCCCGTCGGCGGCGACGAGAAGCGTCCCCGCACGCGCGCGGGAAACGTTGTAGGTCCGCCAGTCGCCGTCGGCGAGGCGCGCGCGGTAGGTCAACAGTCCGCGCGCCGTCGCGCATTGGGCGCTCGGGGAAAGCGAAGGAAATGCATCGAGGAGGGCAGGCACGGCGTCGGCGCCGAGCGAGACGGCGTAGCCGGCATCGAACGACGGCCCTGCGCCCAGATTCCGCGCCGCATTGAACGCCGCGATCCGGGAGCCGGGATTCAGGATCCCGAGTCCCGCGACGACGAGCGCCGCGGCGAGGAGCGCATGGAGGGAGAAGCGCTCGCGCGTTCCGCGGATCGCGGCCACGCCGAACGCGACCGACGCGATCCCGAGCCAGAGCATGATGGCCGAGGCGTAGAGGCGGAGCTCGGTAAGGCCGTATGCCTCGACGTAGAGCGTCATGCGCCGGGCGGCGGAGGCGACGACCGCGAGGACTGCGACGGCGAGTGCCGCGGACAACAGCGCCATCCTCGGCCGCCGAGGGTCTTCCGGTGAGACCGCCCAGTCCGCCACCAGGCCGAGCGGCAGCGCGATCCCCACACAGGCGAGAAGCTGGAAAAACCCTCCGCGCGCGTACTCCGAATAGCTCAAGCCCACGCGCGACTCGACCCAGTCGGCTCCCCCCAGGAGCGCGCGGGCCTGGACGGCGAGGAAGGCAGCGAAGAGCGCCACCACCAGGGCCACCGCCACGGCGATCGCGGCGCCCAGCGCGGGACGCGGGCCCGGGAGCCCGATTCGGGCCGGACAACGCGCGAGCAGGAGTCCGGCGAGCAGCCCGCCCGTGAGCCACGCCAGCGAAGCGATCGTTCCCAGATGCTCGAGTACCTCGTCGAGCGAGTGGGCGAGGTCGCTCGTGTAATGGGCGACCAGGGGGTCTGCGGCCGCGAAGAGGGTGCCGAAGAGGAGGAGGAGCGGCACGGCCATGGCCGCACCGCCGAGCGCGATCCGGAAGGAAAGCCGGGGCAGCGCGAGCGGCTCGCCTCTTCGCGTCGACCCGAGAACGAGCGGCGATCCCAGAAGCGCGCTCGCCGCGGTTGCGCATGCGGCCATCGCGAGCGACGTGACGCTGGTGCGGGCGGGACGTTCTAGGAACGCCACCCCCCAGGCGACGATCGCCGCCATGGCGGAGAGACCCTGAAGGGCCGGCGAGTCCCGCCAGACGATGAGGAGTCCGAACGCCGCCGATACGGCCAGCGCCCTGATCGCCGAGCGCCCCGGCCGGAACGCGATCGCCGTTCCCGCGCAGCCCGCGATCCAGACCGCGGCTCCGAGGCCGGCGGGCTGGGGGCGCAGGAGGAGGTCACCGATGAGCCCGAGGGCGAGGGCCGAGAAAGCGATTCCGAGCGCGCGTTGCCGGGACAGCATGGCGCCCATCCTATCGGAAGTCGTTCATATCTGTCAAGTACTTTGCACAGAAAAGCAATGGGTGTGTGAGCCGTCGGACGATGGGTCCTGGACAGCCCGGCGCAGCGGGAGCAGGTTCGCTCCCCATGCGGCTGTGGCCGGGCACGAGCGGATTCTCCTACAAGGAATGGAAGGGGAGCTTCTACCCCGAAGACCTGCCGGATTCGGGCATGCTCGCCTGGTACGCCGAGCGGTTCCCGGCGGTCGAGATCAACAACACGTTCTACCGGATGCCGACCCGGAAGCTCCTCGAAGGCTGGGCCGAGCAGGTGCCCGAGGGGTTCCGCTTCGCGCTCAAGGCATCCCGCAAGATCACCCACCAGATGAAACTGGCCGATGCCGGTGAGGAGATCGGGTACCTGGCCGACACCTCGCGCGCCCTGGGACCGCGGCTGGGGCCGACGCTGGTCCAGCTTCCGCCGTGGCTCAAGAAGGACGTCCCGCTCCTGGCCGCGTTCCTCACTCTGCTGCCGGCGGATTTCCCCGTCGCCCTCGAGTTCCGCAGCTCCTCCTGGTTCGACGACGAGGTCTACGCCGCGCTCGACGACGCCGGCGCCGCCCTGGTCGTCTCGGACACGGGCGACGGCGACCCGCCGGTCGTCCGCACGGCCGCGTTCGGCTACGCCCGGCTGCGGCGCGTGGAGTACGGCGAGGCGGACCTCGAAGCCTGGGCCGAGCGGCTCGCGGCGCCCGGGTGGGACGACCTGTTCGCGTTCTTCAAGCACGAGGACGAGGCGACCGGCCCGCGTCTGGCGGCCAGGTTCCGCGAGCTGGTCGAGGGATGAGCGCCGATCGCACGAAGGCGACTTCCGGGACGAGCCGGCTCCGGTTCCGCGCGTCGCGCTCCGCCGGGGAGGTGTCCGCGCTCGTGACGCGGCCCGAGGATGCCCGCTGGATGCTCGTCCTCGCGCACGGCGCGGGGGCCGGGATGGAGCATCCGTTCATGGAGGCCCTGGCCGCGCGCCTCGCCGCTCACGGCGTCGCCAGCTTCCGCTACCAGTTCCCGTACACGGAGCGCGGCTCGAAGCGGCCGGACCCGCCGGGGCTGCTGGAGGCCACGGTGCGCTCCGCCGTGGAGTCTGCGGTGGCGCCGGCGGGCGCGCTGCCGATCCTGGCGGGCGGCAAGTCGATGGGCGGCCGCATGACGTCCCAGGCCGCGGCCAGGGCGCCCCTCCCGGGGGTTCGGGGCATCGCGTTCTTCGGCTTTCCGCTCCATGCTATCGGCAAGCCGGGGGCCGAGCGGGCCGATCACTTGAACGAAGTGGGCGTTCCCATGCTCTTTCTGCAGGGCTCACGGGACCGGCTGGCCGAGCTCGACCTTCTCGAGCCGGTGGTCCGGAGACTGGGAGACCGCGCGACCCTTCACGTGGTCGAAGGGGCGGACCACTCGTTCCACGTCCCGGCGCGCTCCGGACGGACCGATGCGGACGTGCTCGACGATCTCTCGCGTCGCACGGCCGAGTGGGCTGCGGAGAGGTGATCGGGACGATATCTTCGGTCTCGCGGCTCCGGCCGTCTCTCCACTTCGCTCGAACAACTTCAAGGGAGTCCCATGACACGCACACACCTCCGCGCATTCGTCGTCTTCGCGCTTCTCTCCGCCGCGACCCCGCTGGCGGCGCAGCAAAATCCCGGAAGCGAGGCCGCAGATCCGTCCGAGCTCAGCCTGGAGCGCATCTTCGGTTCAAGCGAATTCCGCAACGAGCGCTTCGGGCCCGCTCGCTGGCTGGAGGGCGGGGACGCATATACGACGCTCGAGCCGGCGGCCGCCGGAGGAGGCATGGACATCGTCCGGTACGACGCGGCGACGGGCGAGCGCGCGGTCCTGGTCGCCGCGCAGCGCCTGGTTCCGCCGGGAGGCGACGCCCCCCTGGAAATCGAGAACTACCTGTGGTCGTCGGACGGATCGAAGCTCCTGGTCTTCACGAATTCCGAGCGCGTCTGGCGCGAGAACACGCGTGGGGACTACTGGGTCCTCGACCTCGACTCGGGATCGCTGAGCAAGCTGGGAGGCGACGCGCCGGAGTCGACGCTCATGTTCGCGAAATTCTCCCCGGAGGGCGATCGGGTCGCATACGTCCGGGAAAACAACATCTACGTGGAGTCCCTCGACGGTGGCGAGATCACGCAACTGACGGACGACGGTTCGCGCACGACGATCAACGGCACGTTCGACTGGGTCTACGAGGAGGAGCTCGGCCTGCAGGACGGCTGGCGCTGGAGTCCGGACGGGGAGCGCATCGCCTACTGGCAGCTGGACGCCACCGGCGTGCGCGACTTCCTGCTGATCAACGACACCGACTCGCTGTACTCCTTCACGATTCCGGTCCAGTATCCGAAAGCGGGCACCACGAACTCCGCGGGACGGGTCGGCGTCGTCCCCGCGAAGGGGGGAGCGACGCGCTGGATGGACGTTCCCGGCGATCCGCGAGAGAACTACATCGCCCGAATGGAGTGGGCGGCGAGCTCCGACGAGATCGTCATGCAGCGCCTCAACCGGCTCCAGAACACGCTCGAGATCATGCTGGGTGACGCCGCGAACGGGCAGGTACGGACGATCCACACCGAGCGCGACAGCGCGTGGGTCGATCAGCGGGTCGAGCTCATGGAGTGGCTGGACGGCGGCCGCGAGTTCGCCTGGCTCAGCGAGTCCGACGGCTGGCGCCACGCCTATGTGATCGCGCGCGACGGCTCGTCCAGGCGGCTCATCACGCCGGGAGAGTTCGACGTCATCGACGTCGTGGGGATCGACGAGGAGGACGGATGGCTCTACTACATCGCCTCTCCCGAGAATCCCACGCGCGCCTTCCTGTTCCGCGCGCGGCTGGACGGCCAGGGCGAGCCGGAGCGCGTGACGCCCGCCGACATGAGCGGGACGCATGCCTACGACGCGAGCCCGGGAGCGGAGTGGGCCTTCCACGTGCAGTCCTCGTTCGGAACGCCGCCCATGACCGAGCTCGTGCACCTGCCCGACCACCGCGTGCAGCGCGTGCTGGCGGCCAACCAGGTCTACCGCGGCAAGGTCGCCGCGCTCGATCGCGGGGAAGTGGAGTTCTTCCGCGTCGACCAGGGCGACGGCGTGATGCTCGACGGCTGGATCATGAAGCCGCCGGACTTCGATCCTTCGAAGCAGTATCCGCTCCTCGTCCATGTCTACGGCGAGCCGTGGGGCACGACCGTCGACGACGCGTGGGGCGGCAGCACGTACCTCTGGCATCTCTACCTGACACAGCAGGGATACCTGGTGGCCAGCGTCGACCCGCGCGGCACGCCGGCGCCCCGCGGCCGCGAGTGGCGCAAGACGATCTACCGCCGGATCGGAACGCTGACCTCCCACGACATCGCCGGGGCCGTCGACGCGATGGAGGAATGGTCGTACGTGGACCCGGACCGCACCGCGATCTGGGGGTGGAGTGGAGGCGGGTCGCAGACCTTGAACTCGCTGTTCCGCTATCCCGAAGTCTTCGAGACCGGCATGGCGGTGGCTCCGGTGCCCGACATCCGCCTCTACGACACGATCTACCAGGAGCGATACATGGGGCTCCCGCAGGACAATCCCGATGACTACGCGCAGAGCTCGCCGCTGACCTTCGCGGATCAGCTCGAGGGGAACCTCCTGATCGTTCACGGCACAGGCGACGACAACGTCCACTACCAGGGAACCGAGCGCCTGATCAACGCCCTGGTGGCGGCCAACAAGCCGTTCCAGATGATGGCCTACCCGAACCGCACGCACGGGATCTTCGAGGGGGAGAACACGACCCTGCACGTATACTCGCTCCTGACCCGCTACCTGGAGGAGCACACACCGCCGGAACCCGAGGACCCCGCGCCGGCGTCGCGGTGAGACGCAGCGTATCGGCGCTCCGCGCGCCGTTGCCCCACGGCCTCGTGCCGCTCGGTCTCGGACTCCTGCTCGCGGCTCCTGCCGCGGCCGCCGCGCAGACGGCGCTGGTCGCGGACGACAGCCTGCTGGCGGCGGAGATCTACGCGGAGATCGTCGAGATCCCATCCGTCACCGGGAGCGAGGACTCCCAGCGGATCCTGTCGGTGACGGCCGCGCGGCTCGAAGCGGCGGGGATCGAAACGGAGATCGCCGGGCCGGACAGCGCGCAGGTCCTCGTCGCGCGGCTGCCCGGGACGGGAGAGCGGCCGCCGCTCCTCCTTCTCGCCCACCTCGACGTCGTCCCCGCGCTCAGCGAGGACTGGTCCACCGACCCGTTCACGCTCGTCGAGCAGGACGGCTGGTGGTACGGCCGCGGCACCGAGGACAACAAGGCCGGGGCCGCGTTCCTCGTCTGCAACCTGATCCGCGCCAGACGCGACGGGTTCGTGCCGGACCGCGACTGGATCGTGGCGCTGACCTCCGACGAGGAGACGAACAGCGCGGGAATCCAGTGGCTCGTGACCGAGGGCCGGGCCCTGATCGGCGAGGCCGAGCTCGCGCTCAACACGGACGCGGGCGGCGGGATCATCGTCGGCGGGCGAGACCAGATGTTCATGGTCCAGGCCAGCGAAAAGGTGTATCTGACGTTCGAGCTCGAGGTGACCGACAAGGGCGGCCACAGCTCGGTGCCGAACCCCGACAACGCGATCGACGCTCTAGCGCGCGGTCTGGTTCGCCTGGCCGCGCACCGATTCCCGGTTTCGCTCAACGAGGTGACACGCGGGTTCTTCGCCCGCTCGGCGGAGTTCGCCGACGCCGCGCAGGCCGCGGACATGCGGGCCGTGGCCTCGGAGTCCCCCGACTCCGCGGCGGCAGCCCGCCTCTCCGACTCCCCCTTCTACAACGCGCTTCTCCGGACGACGTGCACGGCCACCCGGCTGGAGGCGGGCCATGCCGACAACGCGCTGCCGCAGACGGCGCGCGCGACGGTCAACTGCAGGATCCTCCCGGGCGAGCCGATCGACGCCGTGGAGAGTACCCTCAATGCGGTCGTGGCCGATCCGCGCATCCGGATCGGACGCAAGCGCGAGCCGACCGCGAGCCCGCCGTCGCCTCTGCGCCCGGAGATCATGGAGCCGATCGAAGAGCTCGCCACGGAGATGTGGCCCGGCGTCGTCGTGGTCCCCGAGATGTCGACCGGCGCGACGGACGGCCTGTACGTGCGCAACGCCGGCATCCCCGTGTACGGAGTGGGCGCGATCTTCGGAGACCCGGAGGATGCGCGCGCCCACGGCCGCGACGAGCGCGTGTCCGTGACGCGCTTCTATGAGGCGCTCGAGTTCTGGAACCGGCTGATGCGGAGGCTGTGAGCGATGAGTGAAGCGAACGCGGGGGGCGTGGCGGCGGAGGTCGAGCACGCGCTGAAGAGCGCGCGCATCGTCTGTGGAGCGCTGGTGGCCGCGGTGCTCGTCTACGCCGCGATCGCGTGGTATCTGAGACGTTCGGGAGGAATCGCCCTCGTCGACCCCGGGACCGCCGACGTGCTCAAGCAGGTATTCGTCGCCGTCATGTTGATCGGCGTGCTGGGCTGGATGGTGATCTGGGGACGAGCCCGCGCTCCGACGCCTTCGACGGTCGCCCGGCCCGAGGTCGAGCTCTCACGCGGTCCCCGCGGAGTGACGTCGCGGCTGATCGCGGGATACGCGTTCCTCGAGGCCGTGGGCCTCGTCGGCGCGACCATGCACCTGCTGACGGGAAGTATCGGAGTGCTCGCCGTGGCGGTCGCCGTCGTCCTCCTCGGGGCGGCCCTGTCGTACCCGCGCGAGGAGTGGTTCCGTCGGTTCCTGGTGCAACGCCCGGTCTAGAGGACTTTCCGGGCGCCTCTTCCGCGCCGGCGCGCCGCGCGGCCGACGAAGGGAAGGATGGGCGCGGCCAGCGGCTCGAGCAGGGGTCTCGCCGGCCCGAGGATCCGAGCCAGTCGGCCACGGCGGCCCGGGAGCCCGTTGGCGCTCGAGCGCGCGGCCCGGACGAGCGCCGGATCGACGTCCACGCGTACGGGCGCGCCGACGGCCGGAACGTCCAGCGCTTCGAACGCCGCCCGCAGCATCCGGTGGGCGGCCTCCCCGGTCTGCTCATGGATCCGCCGGTACTCCGGCGTCTTCGAAACCCGAACCTCCCATGGGCCCGGCCCCATGGTCGGCGCCAGGTTGATCTCCCAGACCACGATCCGGCCGTCCTTGACGGAGTAGTCGATGCACCCGTAGCCGACGGCCGCGAGATCGATGACTTCCCGCAACGCTCTTGCGTGCGGGTTGGCGCGCACGTACTCCAGCTCCTCGACCCCCAGCGCGGCCGTGAACTCGCTGCCGTGGCGCTTGAGCATCCAGGCGCGGCCGCGGTCGAGGCGACGCGGGATGATGCTGTCGCCGACGATGAAGGCGCCGTACTTCCGGTAGTAGCCGCTGGCGTCGGCCGTATCGCAGAACTCCACGACGAGCAGATCCTCGATCCGCCGGCCGGCGACCAGCGCGCGGCCGATGGCCGCATCGACATCGCGGGCCGAGCCGAGGAGCGGCGACACGGCGCCGTCGTGCGACCGATCGGCCCGCAGAAACACCGGGTACCGCAGCCCCGAAAGGTCCGCCCCGGCGCGTGCCGCCTGGAAGGGGTTCCGGCCCTCCCGGGCCAGCTCGCGAAGAAGATCGAAGCGCAGGAGGGTACGCGTCGGATGGTTCAGGAAGCGGAACCCCTCGACCTCGGCCAGGCTCGCATGGATCGCCGTGACGAGCGAGAGCATGGGCGGGCTCAGGTACTCGAGCGCCGACAAGATGTACGTGCCCCGTTCGAACAGCGTCCGGGACGTCAGATCCTCGTACCGCAGGATCTCGATCCGGTCGGCGAGGGCCTTCCCGCGGCGTCCGAGATAGGCCTGGATGGAGTGCTCCTGCGCCGCGGTCACGGCGAATCGGATCACGCGGATCCCCCGCGGGTTTCGGGGGGGCCCGCGACGGCGCGTTCGCCCCGGCGTCGTGCCATCCGACCGACGAGGGGCAGCAGGGGCGAGGCCAGGGGCTCGATCACGGCCCGCGCCGGCTCGAAGGCGCGGATCAGTCTCCCGCCGTGGTGTGGAAGTCCGCTCGCGCTCTCCCGCGCTGCCCGGGCGAGCGCCGGGTCGACGTCCACCGTCACCGCCGGACCGGCTGCCGGAACGTCCAGCGCTTCGAACGCCGCCCGCAGCCTGGGGTGGAAGATCTCTCTCGTGCGCTCCTGGATGCGCTCGTACTCCGGCGGTTTGGGGACCGGAACATCCCCCGGGCCGGGGCCGATCCTGGGCGCCACATTGATCTCCCACACCACGATCCGCCCGTCCTTCACGGCGTAGTCGACGCATCCGTAATCGACCGAAGCGAGATCGCAGATCTCGCGCAGCGCGTCCGCGTGCGGGTCGGTGCGCACGTACTCCAACTCCTCGAGTCCCATGGCGACCGAGAATTCGCTGCTCTCGCGCTTCAGCATCCACCCGCGACCGTAGTCGAAGCGCCGGGAGACGATACGGTCCCCGATGACGAAGGCGCCGTACTTCCGGTAGCGGCCTCGCTCGTCGGCCGTGTCGCAGAACTCGACCACCAGCAGATCGGCGAGCCGGCGACCGGCGATGAGGGCGCGGCCGATCGCCGCCTCGACCTCACGATAGGATCCGAGCAACGGCGAGACGGCTCCGTCGTGGCTGCGTTCACCCCGCAGGAAGACGGGGTAGCGCAGGCCGCTCAGGTCGCCGCCCGCGCGTACCGCCCGAAAGGGGTTCCGACCGCTGCGCGCGAGCTCGCCGAGGAGCTCGAAGCGCCCCAGCGTGCGGCTCGGATGGTTGAGGAAGCGGAACCCCTCTCTTCCCACGAGCTGGCCGTGGACGGCGCGCAGCAGCGCCAGCATGGGCGGGTTCATGTACTCGAACGCCGACAAGATATACGCGCCGGGCTCGAACCGGAGGCGATCCGGGAGATCCTCGTAGTGGAGGATGCGGACACGACTCGCCAACTCCTGGCCGCGGGACTCCAGGTAATCACGGATGGAATGCTCCTGCGCGGCGGTCACGAGGAAATGGATCACGCCGGGTCCTCGATGGCCGCGCGGGCACCCGCGACGACCTCGCCGGTGGAATCCGCTCGCAGGCCCGATCGCGAGAGGATCGTGGCCGCGCTCATGTCGCCGGTCACGTTGAGGACGGTCTTGAAGATGTCCGGGATCGCGTCGACGGCCTCGAGGATCACCACGCCCTCGATCGGGATACCGGCCGTCATGTAGGCCGGCAGGGTGGGAATCGGCAGGACGCCGCTCGGCAGCCCCACCGTGCCGAAGCTCAGCACGATGATCGTGACGAGGAAGATCGCCACGGTGCCGGCGCTGAGCGGGACGTGATACACGTGCGCGAGGACCAGCAGCCGGAGCGGCGCCGACACCGTGCGGTTGAGCTTGAACAGGGCCACGGCGAGCGGCAGGATGACGCCCGTGGCGGCGGCCGGCAGGCGCAGGAGGTCGCGGCCTCCCTCGACGAGGGCCGGAAGCGAGGCGATCGAGGAGCGCGTGCTCGCGGCGACGAGCTGGGCCGGGAGGACACCGCGCGCGAAGTCGCGCAGCGAGATCCGCCCCAGGGACGCGGTAAGCGGATAGAGGAGGAGGGTCACGGCGAGGACCAGCGCGCACTGGATCGCCACGTACAATCCCAGGAACCCGGTCACGCCACCGCCGGCCTCGAGCACGATCGGGAAGATGAGGACGAACACAGCCGGGGGTAGGAGCCACAGCAGCCAGCGCGCGACCTCCAACATGGCCCCCGCCGCCACTCGGATCGCCCGCGTGAGCGGGGCGCGCCGCCGGTCCGGCAGCCGGGTGACGACCCACGCCAGCAGCATGGAGAGGAGGAGAAGCGGCAGCACGTTGCCCGCGAGGGCGGCGGTGACGGGGTTCGCCGGAAGCAGCCCCGCCAGCCACTCGAGAACCGACGGCTGCGCCGGCGCGGCACCCGGGCCCGCACTCGGTGCTGCCTCCGCCAGGACGGCCAGCGCGGTCGAATCGGCGGGAAAGCGGGCCAGCATCGCGGTCGTCACCGCGATCGTGATCGCCCCGACCGCAACGAGCATTCCGATGAACAGCAGGACCGCGCGGACCGCGAGCCCGCCGATCGCGCCGCTCTCGCGCGCGGAGACGATCGCGGCCATCACGTGGAGGACGACGAGCGGCAGAACGAGCAGCTTGAGGGCCCACAGCCACGCCGCTCCCAGCGGCTCCAGCGCCCGGGCAAAATCCGCGATCGCGGAGCTGCCGGTGGCGTGCCCGACGGCGCCGAGCACGCAGCCCAGAGCGAGGGCGACGAGCGACCAGGCCGTCAGGCCGCTCGATGGTCGCGGCAGCCTCACCCGGCGTTTCGTCGGCCCATGCGCGCGGTGCTCCGCCGGCCGTCCATGCGCCCGGCGAGCCGCTCGAGCGCCCCCACCAGGTCGGGGTCGAGGTCGAGGATCGTCGCCAGCGGGTCGCGCTTCATCGCGCGCAGCCGCCGGGTCATGGAATCGATCGTGAAGCGCGAGATGTCGAGCCCGCGCTTGACCTCGCTCCAGCGGAGCGGCGCCGACACCGGCGCGCCGGGAAGCGGGCGCGTGCTGTAGGGCGCCACCAGGAGCTTTCCGTGCCCGTTCTGGAGGAAGTCGACGTACACCTTGCCGCCCCGCTTCTCGACCACGCGCTCGATCGTGGCGATCCGCGGCCGCTCCCGCACGACGACCCGCGCCAGGAGCTCCCCCAAAGTGCGCGACTGGTCAAACGTAACCTTACGCCCGAGCGGCACGAGGACGTGGAGGCCGGTCGATCCGCTCGTCTTGACGAAGGCGGGCAGCTCGATCTCCTCGCAGATCCGGTGGAGCAGCCGCGCGATCTCGATCACGTGCTCGAACGGCGCGTCCTTCGGGTCCAGGTCGAGGATGCACCAGTCCGGATTGCCGAGCGTCTTCACCCGGCTCGACCAGATGTGGAGGAGGAGCGCCGCGGAGTTCGCGATGTAGAGAAGCGAATCGAGGTCGTCGACGACGAAGTAGTCCAGCTCGCGCTCGGACCCCTCGCTCCAGATCCGCTCCGTCCGCATCCACTCCGGTTTCCATTCGGGCGCGTTCTTCTGGTAGAAGGACTTCCCGGCGATACCATCCGGGTAGCGCGTGAGGACGAGCGGGCGGTCGCGGAGGTACGGGAGCATCCAGTCGGCGACCGCGCGGTAGTATTCGATCACGTCACCCTTGGAGAATCCAGCCCCGGGGTAGAGCACTTTGTCGAGGTTCGTGAACGGGATCGAGCGCACCGGCGCGGGCGGGGGTCCGACCTCGGCGGGTGCGAGCAGGGCGTCGGGCGCTTCCGATGCGTCCGGGGCTTCCGATGCGTCCCGAGCGCCCGGCGCATGGACGCCCTGCCGGACGCATTCCGCCGGCGACTTGTCGTCCCTGAGGCGCAGGAACGTGGGCTGGCGCAGGAGTCCTTCCTCGGTGACTTCCCGGAAGCGCACCTCGACGACGAACTCGGGGCGCACCCAGTGGTGTCCGCGGCCGGCCGGACGCGGGCCACCGGGCGGGGAGCCGGCCTCCATCGCGGAGAGCCGCCGGTAGAGCGCGCCCAGCTGCCGCCCGGTGAAGCCCGACCCCACCGCGCCGGCGTATGCGAGCGTGCCGCTCGCGTCGTACTGCGCGAGGTGGAGCGATCCGAAGCCCGCGCGCGAGCCCGACGGATCGCTCCAGCCGACGACGGCGAAGTCGTCGGCCCGCATGGCCCGCACCTTGACCCAATCCCGCGAGCGCTGCCCCGCACGATAGGGCGAGTCGGCCTTCTTGCCGACGATCCCCTCCAGGTCGAGCGCGGTCACCTGCTCGTAGACCCGTTCGCCCATCTCCTCCACGTGATCGCTGAACCGGATCGGCCCGCAGCACGGGATCACCTCGCGGAGGACGGCTTTCCGCTCGAGCAGGGGCAGCTCGCGGGCGTCGAAGCCCTCGCACGCGAGGAGGTCGAACGCGTAGAAGGTGGCCGGGCGCTCGGCCGCGGCGTGCTGGACGTCGCTCCAGCGCGTCAACCGGCCGCGCTTCTGGAGCTCCTGGAAGCTCGGGATGCCGCGCGCATCGTGGACGACCACCTCTCCGTCCACAACCAGCCCTTCGTACGGCAACCCGCGCATCGCGCGCGCGATCTCGGGGAAGGTCGCCGTCATGTCGTTGCCGTTCCTCGAGACGAGCCGCGCTTCCCCCTTCCGGCATCCGGCGAGGAGCCGGTAGCCGTCCAGCTTGATCTCGAAGACCCATCCCGCGCGCGAGAACGGGGCCTTCGCCGGGACCGCCAGCATGGGGGACAGCTTTCCGAGGTCGACCGCGTGCCGCGCTGCACCCGCCGCCGCGAGGCGCTCGGCGATCGCCGCCCGCACGGGGGCCGGGTCGCGCCGCTCCTCGACGGTCAGGCCCGAATAGATCGAGTCGGGGGGATAGGCGTCGGTGCCGCGCGCGTCGACGTGCTCGTCGCGCTCCTTGATGAAGAGCCACGAGTTCTCGGCCTGCCTCGTCTTCACGAGCGTCCAGCGTCCGCGGAGCTTGTAGCCGTGGAGGTCGAACAGGAGCTTGCCCTCGACGAGCCCCCGGACCGGGTCTTCCAGAGGCGTCCACGTGCCCTTGTCCCAGAGGATGACCGGCCCCGCACCGTACTGCCCCGCCGGGATCACGCCCTCGAAGTCGCCGTACTCGAGCGGGTGGTCCTCGACCTTCATGGCGAGTCGCTTGTCGGCCGGGTCGGGCGATGGCCCCTTTGGGACGGCCCACGAGACGAGGGTGCCGCCCATCTCGAGCCGCAGGTCCCAGTGGAGGTTGCGCGCGGCGTGCTGCTGGACGCAGAGGAGCCGGCCGCCGGTCTCGACCGCCCCGCCCATGGGCTCGGGGGTCTTCCCGGGCGCGCGCTTGGCGCGGTACGCCTTCAGCCGATCGGGCATGGGGGCGTCAACCTATGCGAGCAGGCGCATTTGGGCATCTTTGACCAGTTCCTCGACGATGTCCGCGATGGGCCGCCCTTGCGAGTCCCCGACCGCCTCCGGTACCCTTCCCGCCCATGGCCGCCCGTCCCATCGCTTCCACGACGATATCGTTCGGCCTCGTAAGCGTGCCGGTCAAGCTGTACGCGACCGGGCAGTCGGGGGCCAAGGTCTCCTTCAACCTCGTCCACCAGAAGTGCGGCTCGCGCCTGCGGCAGCAGTACGTCTGCCCGCGGTGCGACGTCGTGGTCGAGAAGGAGGAGATCGTCAAAGGATACGAGTTCTCGAAGGACCAGTACGTCCTGTTTACGTCCGAAGAGCTGGAGGCGATCGAGACCCCGCAGTCCGAGGGGATCGAGATCACGGAGTTCGTCCCCTCCGAGGAGGTCGATCCCGTCTTCCTCGAGCGCTCTTACTACCTGGGGCCCGACAAGGGCGGCTCGCGCGCCTACCGGCTCCTGTCCGCCGCGCTGCGCGAGACCGGCAGGGTCGCGATCGCCCGCTACGCGGCCCGGGGCAAGATGTATCTCGTCCTCGTGCGGCCGATGAGCAACGGCGACGGGGGCATGGTGATGGAGCAGCTCCGCTACGCCGACGAGGTGCGCCGGTTCTCCGAGGTGCCCGTCGAGCAGGGAGAGGTCGCCAGGTCGGAGCTCAAGCTCGCCAAGCAGCTCGTCGAGGCGTCGTCGGCGGACGCCTTCGAGCCCGAGAAGTACCACGACCAGGTCCGCCAGCAGATGCTGGAGATGATCCAGCGGAAGGTGGAGGGCGAGGAGATCACCGCCGCCCCGGCCGCCGCCGCCCCGCAGCCGCAGATCATCGACCTCATGGCGGCGCTCAAGGCGAGCCTCTCCGAGAAGGAGGGGCGCAAGCCCGCTGCCCGCGCATCGAAGAAGAAGGCCGCCGTGGCGAAGGCGGACAAGAAGACGGCCCGAAGGAAGTCCGCCCGCGGCTGACGGGCCTCCCGTGACATCCTATACGACACGCGACGCGGCCGACCTGATCGGCCTGCCGGTGTCGAGCGTCCGCTCGTGGGTGCGATCGGGGATCCTGTCGCCCGAGCGCGGCCCGCGGGGCGAGTTCCGCTTCTCCTTCCGCGATCTCGTCCTCCTCAAGGCGATCCGCGAGCTCCTCGAGGCCGACATCTCGCCCCGCCGGCTCCGCCGCTCGCTCGACAGCCTGCGCGCGGAGCTCCCGAGCGGCCGGCCGCTGACGTCGGTCCGCATCATGGCCGACGGGGAGCGGATCGTGGTGCGGGACGGCAGCACTGTCTGGGAGCCCCGGTCGCGCCAGTTCCGGATCGACTTCGAGGTGTCCGATCTCGTCGAGCAGGTAGCTCCGATCGCGCTGCGCGCGGCCGAGGAACGGATCCGCGAAGGGGATCTCGACGCCGATGACTGGTTCGATCTGGGGGTCGACCTCGAGATCGTGGCGCCGGTCGAGGCGGCGAACGCGTACCGCCGCGCGCTCGAGCTGGACCGGGGCCACGTCGAAGCGCACCTGAACCTCGGCCGGCTCGTCCACGAGACCGGCGACGTGCTGGCCGCGGCCGAGCACTATCGCCTGGCGCTCAAGGCCGCGCCCGACAGCGCGATCGCCGCCTTCAACCTCGGGGTCGCGCTCGACGACCTCGGCGAGGAAGAGACCGCCATCGAGCTCTACAGCCGCGCGATCCTGCTCGATCCCCGCCACGCCGAGGCGCACTACAATCTGGCCCGGCTGTACGACCGCGCCGGCCGTTCCGAGCAGGCGCTTCGACACCTGTCGGATTACCGACGGCTGCGGGGCCATTGAGCGCGAGGATGGCGGAACGCGGCGGGCGAGTGGGTGGTAGACGAGGGAGACCTCAGAGAAGGAGGACCCATGCCGACCCGCCGCGCCGCGACCGTTGTCTTCGCCTCCGCGCTGTTCCTGTTCACCGCCTGCCGCGGCACGGTCCCGATCGGGGACCTGCTGGACGACCCCGGACGCTACGACGGAGAGCGCGTCCGGGTG
>DASSBK010000087.1:0-4317 GCA_035698825.1 Gemmatimonadota bacterium | reverse complement strand
CTCCGCGGAGACGCCTCTATTCCGCCGGAGCCCCCACGATCGACCTCGCGCGCTCCACCGCGCGCCGGAAATCGGGAACGACGTTCTCCTCTCCCACTTGCTCCAGAATCCCCGACCGGGCCAGCACGGACCGCGGTTGGGCCTGAACGCCCGTCATGAGGACCTGCGTGCCGTCCGCCCTGGCCTTGTCGAGGACGTCCTCGAGCGCGCGAAGGCCGGTCGCGTCGATCGCCAGCACCTCGCGAAGCCGCAGGATCAGGACCCGCGGCGGCTTCTCCACCCGCCGCATGGCGTCCTTGAACTTGCTCGCCGCGCCGAAGAACAGCGTGCCGTGCACCTGGAACACCTCGACGCCGTGCGGCAGCGGCTCGGCCATCTTGGGGTCCAGGCCCTCGCCCTCCGACAGCATGTCCTTCACGTACGCCGCCTCGCTGAGCTCCGCCATCCGCCGCATGAACAGGAACGCGGCCAGGACGATCCCCACCTGGAGCGCGACGACGAGATCGACGAGGACCGTGAGAAGGAACGTGGTCACCATGACGAGGATGTCGCTCTTGGGACTCCGGAAGAGCTTCACGAACATCCGCCACTCGCTCATGTGGTAGGCCACCATGAAGAGGACGCCCGCGAGCGCCGCCATCGGGATGAGCACGGCCAGAGGCGCCAGCGCGAACAGGATCGCGAGCACGGTGAGCGCATGGACCATGCCCGCGACGGGCGTCCGCCCGCCGCTCCGGACGTTCAGCGCGGTGCGCGCGATCGCGCCCGTGGCGGGGATCCCGCCGAAGATCGGCGAGGCGACGTTCGCCACGCCCTGCGCGACCAGCTCCATGTTCGAGCGGTGCCTCCCGCCGATCATGCCGTCGGCGACCACGGCCGAGAGGAGCGACTCGATCGAGGCGAGGAGCGCGATCGCGATCGCCGAGGGGAACAGCGCGCGCACGTCCGCGTAGCCGACGCTCGGGAGATCGGGTGATGGGAGCATGTGGGGGATCGCGCCGAAGCGGTCGCCGATCGTCTCGACGGGAAGGTGCAGGGCCCAGGCGCCGGCTGTCGCCAGCACGAGCGCGAGGAGCGGCGCGGGGATCCGCGGATTGACGCGCGGCCAGTAGCGCAGGAATGCGACCGTGCCGACGCCGACCGCCAGCGCCCACAGGTTCACGCTGTCGAGGCTCTCGGCGTAGGCCCGGATCTTCTCCACGAACTCTACCGGCACCGCGTCCATGTCGAGCCCCAGGAGGTCGCGCAGCTGGGACACCGCGATGATGATCGCGATGCCGGAGGTGAACCCGACCACGACCGGGTAGGGCACGAACTTGATCACGTTCCCGAGACGCGCGAACCCCATGAGGACCATGAGCACGCCCGCCATCATCGTCGCCACCGCCAGGCCGTCATACCCGTGCGTCTGAACGATCCCGTAGACGAGGACGATAAAGGCGCCGGTGGGGCCGCCGACCTGAACGCGGCTGCCGCCGAGGGCGGAGATCAGGAACCCGGCCACCACGGCGGTGAAGAGCCCCTGCTCGGGCCGCACGCCGCTCGCGATCGCCAGCGCGAGCGAGAGGGGCAGCGCCACGATCCCGACCTGGATTCCCGCCGCCACGTCGCGCACGAACTGCCGGCGCGAGTACCCCTCGCGCAGGACGGTCACGAGCTTGGGCTCGAACTCGCGCTGGATCACGAGCGAGCGGCGCCGGCGCGCTCGGTCCTCACGCGTCCCGGGTCATCTCGAGGAGGGTCGTGACGGTGCGCCAGTTCCGCATCGTCGACACGGTGCCGAGGCGGGAATCGAACCAGGGGTTCGTCAGCTTGCTCTTCGCCATCCCGTTCGGGAAGTGGAAGTAGATCTCGCGGTTCTTGACGATGAAGGTGTCGGGTGGAGAGCGGTCCGGATCGAGCGCGGCCACGGCGCGGGCGGCGGGCTTGTCCCTGAGGAATCCCACGTGGACGGACTTCGGATTCGCCTCGGCCTCGTCGGGGAACGGGTTCGCGCGGACGACCGCGCCGAGCTCGGCCGCGGTCCGGGTCACGACGGGCACGTCGAAGCCGAAGCGCTCGGCGATCGCGGCCTCGACGAGCCCCGGCACGCGCCGCGCAAGCGCCGCGCCGGCCCGGTACACGACGTTTCCGCTCTGGATGTAGGTCCGCACCTCTTCGCAGTCGATCCCCTCGAAGATCGCCGCGAGATCCTTCATGGGGATGCGGCGATTCCCCAGGTTGACCCCCCGCAGGAGCGCCACCTGACTGGAGGCTGCGGCCATGACGGCAGCCTAGGGGTCCACGCACACGGCGTCCAGCGCCGACCTCCGCCCGGGCCTCGGACGGCGCGATGAACGCGCCGACTCCAGCCGGCGTTTGTACAGGTGCCGCGCCCGCCGGGCAGGCGGTACCCTGTCGGGGGCCGGTCGATATCCAATGTGAAGGAGGGGGATCATGGCGGCGAATGGACGCGGAAGGTTCGTCTGGTACGAGCTCATGACGACGGACCCCGAGGCAGCGAAGAAGTTCTATACCGATGTGGTGGGCTGGGGCACGGCCCCGTTCGAGGGCGCGGTGGGCATGGAGTACACGATGTGGCTCAAGGGGAAGACGCCCGACACGGCGATCGGCGGGCTGATGGAACTCCCCGCGGAGGCGCGCCAGGGCGGAGTGCCGCCCCACTGGCTCGGGTACGTCGCGGTACCGGACGTCGACGCGGCCGCGAAGCGCGCCGAGAAGCTGGGCGGTCGCATCGTGCACGGGCCGGAGGACATACCGCAGGTTGGAAGGTTCGCGATTCTGGCAGACCCGCAGGGCGCAGCGCTGGCCGCGTTCAAGGGCGCGCAGGAAATGGCATCCGAGGACAAGGATCCCGATACCGGCGACGTCTCCTGGCACGAGCTCGCCACGACGGACCACGAGGCGGCCTTCGACTTCTATTCCGACCTGTTCGGCTGGAAGGAGCAGCAGGCGATGGACATGGGGGAGGCCGGCGTATACCAGATGTACGGCCGGGGCGAGAAGATGCTGGGCGGCATGTACAACAAGACCGACGGGCAGCCCGGACCGCCTGCGTGGCTCTACTACTCGGTGGTCGACGACCTCGATGGCGCCGTGAAGAAGGTCAAGAAGAATGGCGGGAGGATCGTCGTGGAGCCGATGGAGGTGCCGGGAGGCAGCCGCGTGGCCGTGGGGATCGATCCGCAGGGAGCCGCGTTCGGACTGCACGAGCTCGCCAGGAGCTGAGTCGCGGCATCGGCCGGTCCCGGCTCGTCCGCCGGAGCGGGACCGGCCCCGCGTCGCGGGCATGAGGGGCTCTCTTAGCCGCGTTCGGCGGCCGCCAGGATCCGGCCGACGTTCTCCTCCGAGAAGTATTCGGCGGGCGACGTCACGCCCGCGTTCACGCGCGCGAAGCCGTCCATCGCCTCCTGGTTGCCGGCCGCAGCCGCGAGCACGCTCGCGAGCTCGGGCGGCGGCGGCTCGAGCGAGGCGAGCTCGGCGGTGAATTCGTACATCGGCAGGACGTGGGCGTCGCGCGTGGCCTGGTAGTCGGCCATCGCCGCGTCGAAGGGACGCGCCCCGGAGAGCCACTCGTCGAGCGCCGTCACGCAGAGCTCGGCGTCGCGGAACGCGTCGCTGATCCCCTGCGCGGTGATGAAGTCCTTGTTGTAGCCGGCGTCGCCGACGAGCGCCCAGCCGGGGCCGTACGGCCGGCGGAAATAGCCCGGCACGGCCATGCCGAGGAAGCGCTCCTCGCGCTTGGCGCCACGAACGCGCTCCGCGAACTCCGGCACCAGATCGACGACAGACATGTAGTTCCCTTCGATGTCGCCCCTGCGCTCCTCGAACTCCGCGAACGGCCAGCCCGCGATGAGGAGCGTGCATCCGTCGTTCGTCGGCCAGGCAGCCATGCCGCGATGGGGGATGATCCAGGCCTGGAAGCGTCCGTCGAGGGGGAGATCGCTCCAGTACGAGTAGTACCCGGCGAGGAGGGGCGTCTTCTCGTTGTACTGCTCGGGCCCGACCGCCTCCGCAACCGTCGATCGCAGGCCGTCCGCCCCCACGACCACGCGCGCGCGTTCCTCGCCGGGCTTGCCGCCCCTCGCGTGCCCGCGGATCCCCGTGACGGTGCCGTCCTCGAAGAGCACCTCCTCGACGGTGAAGCCCTCGCGTACCTCTGCGCCGGACTCGGCCGCCGCGTCGACGAGGATCTCGTCGAGCACGGTGCGGCGCGGAGCGTAGCCGACCGGCTCTTCCGGTGTGCCGGGGGCGCCGGCCAGCTGGAAGGCGCCGAAGTCGAACGCGTAGGTGTGGATCGGCGGGCATCCGGTCGCG
>DASSBK010000086.1:0-6596 GCA_035698825.1 Gemmatimonadota bacterium | reverse complement strand
GACGCCCATCGTCACCGCGCTGAACCAGACGAACTTCGCTCCGGTCGACTCGGCGACGATCCTGGCGAGAGTGGTCTTTCCGGTACCCGGCGGTCCCCAGAGGATGAGCGAGTGGTGCTCGTCGGCCTCGATCATCCGGCGCAGCACGCCGCCCGGTCCCACGAGGTGCTCCTGACCGACGAAGTCGTCGAGCGTGCGGGGGCGCATCCTGTCCGCGAGCGGGGCCGCCTTGGCGAGCCGCTCCTCTGCCTGCTGCTCGAAGAGGTCCATCCCTTTTCTACCCTCCCGCTTCCTCCACGGTTTCCGGCCGCGGCACACCACCCGCGGCACGGGCCGCCGCTTCGACCAGGGCGAGGACCGCTCCCGTCGTGATACCGGTGTCGTCGGCGTTCATGTCGTAGCCGACGATCCCGACGGCCCGCACGCCGCGGCCGGCGAACGCCCCGCGGACCGTCTCGGCGAGCCGTGCCGGGTCGAGCCCGTCCGGGCGCGCATCGTCGGCTCCCGGAACGGCGTGCTGCGCGAGCGCGGAGCAATCGACGTGGAGGTACCAGCCGTCGGCGTCCGTCGCGGCGACCTCCGCCGCCAGTCGGTCCAGCTCCGCGCGCGCCAGCACGCGGATGCCCTCTTCCTCCATCGCGCGGCGTTCCTCCCCGGAAGCCTCCTCCGCGCCCAGGACGATCACCCGGCTACCGGCGGCGCGCGCCGGGCGGACCGCGAGCTTGTCGCGCTTCGCGCTCCCGGTCAGGAGCGCGAGCGAGCGCTCGGCGAGCCGGGACCGGCGCAGAAGGCCCGGGGAGCGGTACTCGCCGCGCGCGCTCGCCCATACCACTCCCGTCCGCTCTCCCAGCGCATCGATCACACCGAGAGCGGCGTAGCCGGCCCGCGCCAGCACGATCGGAAAGCGCTTCCGGTCCCAGGCCGACTCGACTCCGTCGCCGATCGCGCGCGCGAACGCCTCCGCCAGACGCGACTCGGGCATCGGCTTGTCGAACCCCAGGTCCTCGACCCGCGCCGTCCATCCACGCCCGTTCAGAAGATCGGACAGCGTGGCCATGCCGAGGCCCCCGGGACGATGACGTCCGTCGGGCTGCCGGACGCCGTCCCGGAAGGGCATGGGGAGGAGCTGGAGATGGTCGACGAAGACGGGCATTCGGTCCTCCGGGTTCACACGGTCGCGGGCCGGGGCGTATCGGCCAGGACGCGGTTGAGATGGGACCGCGAGACGTGCGGTGAGCCCTTGACGAAGCAGCGCCAGAAACGATCGACGCCGACCGTGATCCCCACCCGCGGCGTCCACACCACCGCCTCCGGCGGCTCGCCGGGTTCCACGCGGAGCGGCGAGCGAAGCAGGTCCGCGCGGTTCTGCTCGAGCGTGATCCCCAGCGCGTCGCAGAGCTTCCCCGGTCCGCTGGCGAGGTCGCGATCGGCGAGCCCCGCTTCCGGGCTGCGCCTTCGCGCGGCGCGGCGGGCGCGCATCGTGTCGAGGCCCTCGATCGGCTCGAGCGCCCGCACGAGCACCGCGGACGGATGCCCCTCGGCCCGCGTCACCACGTTGAAGCAAAAGTACATCCCGTAGATCCGGTATACGTAACCGAAGCCGGGCTTGCCATAGAGCGGCGCGGTGCGCGCGGTCAATCCCGCAGCCGCGTGGCAGGCGGGGTCTTCCTCGCCGTGGTACGCCTCCACCTCGACGATTCGGCCGGAGACCCGCCGGCCGCCCACCTCGTGCACGAGGAGACAGCCCAGGATTTCCCGCGCCACGACGAGCGTGTCGCGGTCGTAGAAGGAGCGGGGAAGCGGTCTCAACGGGGTGAGCCTCCGGCGCGCGCGGGAAGGAGCTCGTCCCGGACGAGCGAGAGGAGCGCCTCGCGCGTGTTGAGCGAAGGATCCTCGACGACCCGCTCGAGCGCCGTCGCCAGGACCTCGCCGAACAGCGGTCCCGGCGCGAGGCCGAGCGCGATCAGGTCCTCGCCGCCGATCGCGAGGTCCTCCACCCTTAGCGCGTGCCCGGCCGCCAGCACCGCGCGCACGCGCTCGAAGTACTCGTGGAGCGGCCGCTCGTGGCCGCGGTTCCGGTTCCCCAGCCAGTCGGCCATGTGGAGGCGGTAGAGATCCCAGACGTTCTCTTCGCCGACCCGGCGCAGCCACCGCCGGACGGCGGCGTCCGACGCCTCGTGAGGGAACATGTCCATGTGCACGCGCACGAGGTGGACGGCGCGCTCGGTCTCGCGCGTCGAGAACCGCAGTCGCTCCATGACCTGTCGCGCGAGATCGGCTCCGACGCGCTCGTGGAGTGGGAACGTCCAGTCGCCGGTCGCCGGGTTCCGCTCCCGGGTCGGCGGCTTGCCGACGTCGTGGAGGAGCGCGACGAGTCTCAGGAACGGCTGCCGCGGATGCACGTGGTCGACGACGAGCAGCGTGTGCGTCCCGACGTCGTCCGCGTGGAAGCGGTTCTGCTCGACGCCGAAGCAGACCGCGACCTCAGGCAGGAGTCGCGCCATCGTACCCGTCGCCTGCCAGTCTTCGAGCGCGCGCGAAGCGATCCGGCACTGCGCGAAGGTCTTCGCCAGCTCGTCGCGAACGCGCTCGCCCGATAGGCGCGCCACGCCGCCAGCATGGCGCGACAGGGCCGCGCGGGTCGCGGCGTCGTACGCGAGATCGAAGCGGGCGGCGAAGCGGAACGCGCGCAGCACCCGCAGGTAGTCCTCGGGAAGCCTGCGATCCGGATCGCCGACCGCGCGCAGCACGCGGCGCTCGAGATCGCTCCGGCCACCGAAGGGATCGCGCAGATCCCCTGCGAGAGGATCCCAGGCGATCGCGTTGATCGTGAAGTCGCGCCGCGCGAGGTCCTCGTCGAGCGACACGCCGAACCGGACCTCGGCGTGCCGCCCGTCGGTGGCGACGTCAGCGCGGAAGGTCGTCACCTCGATCGCCTCGTCGCCTTCCCGCACGCCAACCGTACCGTGCTCGATCCCTACAGGGTGTGTCCGCGGGAAGAGCTCTTGCACGCGCGAAGGGAGAGCGTCGGTCGCGACGTCCCAGTCGCCCGGGATCTCGCCGAGCAGGCGATCCCGCACGGCGCCGCCCACGGCCCAGGCCTCGTGCCCGGCTTCCCGCAGGCGGCGAACCACCTCCAGGAGCCCTTCGGTGGGCTCGAGACTCGCGCTCGGGTTCATCGATGCCCCGTTTTCATCGGGAAAATGTATCCGGCCGGTGCCAGCTTGACAGGGCCTGTCGCAGCGTGCTAGAATGCCCGCCGACACTCATCTCCGCCTGATTTCCACATTCCCCCGATCCATCGATCCGATATCCCGATCCACCGGATCGAATCGAACGTCCACCGATCCATGCACGCCGAGACCCGCCCATGAACCATCCACGATCCCGCCCCCGCCGCGGCCGACGCCGTCCGGCGCAGAACACCGAAGGAGCGACCTTCTTGGATATCGCAGAGATCAAATCGAAATCGATTCCCGAGCTCCATGAGATGGCCGACGAGCTCGAGATTCAGAACGCGGCGGGGATGCGCAAGCAGGACCTGATCTTCAAGATCGAGCAGGAGCTGCTCGACAACGAGACGGTTCTGCGCGGCGAAGGGGTGCTCGAGATCCTGCCCGAGGGGTACGGCTTTCTGCGGAGTCCCGACTGGAACTACCTCTACGGTCCCGACGACATCTACGTCAGCCCGAGCCAGATCAAGCGCTTCGACCTGCGGACGGGCGACACGGTGCAGGGACAGGTGCGCCCGCCCAAGGAGGGCGAGCGATACCTGGCGCTGCTCAAGGTCGAGGCCGTCAACTACGAAGACCCCGAGAAGGCCAAGCTTAAGATCCTGTTCGACAACCTGCGCCCGCTCTATCCCGACGCGCGCATTCAGCTCGAGCGCTCGGACGGCGACATGTCGATGCGGATCATGGATCTGTTCGCGCCTGTCGGAAAGGGACAGCGCGGGCTCATCGTATCGCCGCCCAAGGCGGGAAAGACCGTCCTCCTCCAGAAGATGGCGAACTCGATCACCGAGAATCATCCCGAGGTCAAGCTCATCGTGCTGCTCATCGACGAGCGGCCCGAGGAGGTGACCGACATGGAGCGGAACGTCGACGGCGAGGTCATCGCCTCGACGTTCGACGAGCCCGCCGACCGTCACGTGCAGGTGGCCGACATGGTGATCGAGAAAGCCAAGCGGCTGGTCGAGCACAAGCACGACGTCGTGATCCTGCTCGATTCGATCACGCGACTGGCCCGGGCGCAGAACGTGGTGGTCCCGCACTCCGGCAAGATCCTCTCGGGTGGCGTGGACGCGCACGCGCTCCACAAGCCGAAGCGCTTCTTCGGCGCCGCGCGGAACATCGAGGAGGGCGGCTCGCTGACGATCGTAGCCACGGCGCTGATCGACACCGGGAGCCGGATGGACGAGGTCATCTTCGAGGAATTCAAGGGCACAGGTAACATGGAGCTCGTGCTCGACCGCTCGCTCTCCGACCGGCGCATCTACCCCGCCATCGACATCAACCGCTCCGGGACGCGTCACGAGGAGCTCCTCCTCCCCGAGGACCAGCTGCAGCGGATCTGGCTGCTCCGGAAATTCCTCAGCGACATGAATCCCGGCGAGGCGATGGAATTCCTGCTGGACAAGATGCGGCGGACGGATACGAATCAGGAATTTCTCGCTTCGATGTCGGGAGACTGATCCGAGCCTCGAAGCGCGAGGAATTTCTTCCTCCTTCGATCGCCTCTCCCCCTCACCCGAGCGTTGGCGTCATGGCCGAGCGAGTCCTGGCGATCGACTACGGTGAGCGCAGGGTCGGCCTGGCGATCTCCGATCCCGAGACGAGCTTCGTCAGCGGCCTTCCGACCCTCGATCGCCGAGCCCTCAAGGAAGGCGGCCTCACCGCCGCGATCTCGGCCCTCGTCGCGGAACGCGGCGTGGAACGGATCCTCATCGGTGTCCCCTACTCCCTGGACGGGTCGATCGGACCGGCCGCGGAGCGCGTGCTCGCCTTCCGCGATCGCCTCCATCTCACCGTCGACGTCCCCGTCGACGAGTGGGACGAGCGGCTCACCACCGAGGCCGCCAAGCGGCGACTGGAGGAGCTGGGGTACTCCGAGAAGCAGATGCGGGGGAAGCTGGATCAGCTGAGCGCGGTTCTGATGCTCGAGCTGTACCTCCGGTTCCGGGAGTCGCGGGGCGATCCGGAGACGCCTTCGTGAGGAAGTTCGGGCGCGTCGCGATCGGCGCGATCTTCGCCTTCGCGCTCGTCGCCGCGGCCTGGATCTGGATCGCGAGTCGCGTCCCCGACCGGGCCGGGCCGGCGCGCGTCGAGGTAGCGCCCGGGACTCCGGTGCGCGCGCTGGCCGCCAGGCTCGAGGAAGCGCGGGTGATCCGGAGCGCGCGGCTCTTCGAGATCTGGGTGCGCTTGAGCGGCAGCACGGGATCGATCCAGGCGGGCACCTACGACTTCCCCGCGGGCGCCTCCCTCCCCGGTGTGATCGAGATGCTGGTCGGCGGCCGCACCCTGCTGGCGTCCGTCACGATCCCGGAGGGCCTCAGGCTCGAGCAGCAGGCCGGCGTCGCGGCGCGCCAGCTGGGGATCGACTCGGCAGCCTTCGTCGCGGCCGCCACCGATTCGCTCTTCGCCGACTCGCTCGGCGTCGATGCGCCGACCCTCGAGGGTTACCTCTTTCCCGAAACGTACCTCGTCGATCCGGAGACCGACGCGCGCGAGCTCGTGCGGCTCATGGTCGGCCAGTTCCAGCGCACGTTCGGAGAGGAGTGGCGGCGGCGCGCCGAGGATCTGGGGCGTTCCGTTCACGAGATCGTCACGCTGGCCTCGATCGTGGAGGAGGAAGCGCGCGTGACCGAGGAGCGGCCGGTGATCGCGGGCGTCTACTGGAACCGGTTGCGGGTCGGGATGAAGCTCGAGGCCGACCCGACGGTCCAGTACGCGCTCGGCGCCCACCGGCAGCGCGTCCTCTATCGCGATCTGGAGACCGACTCCCCGTACAACACGTACCTCTATCCGGGGCTTCCCCCGGGTCCGATCGCGAGCCCCGGTCGCGCCAGCCTCGAGGCGACGCTGTACCCCGATTCCGTTCCCTGGCTCTTCTTCTTCGCCACCGGCGAGGGGGGACGGCACACCTTCAGCGAGACCTTCGCCGAGCACAACCGGAAGCGCCGCGAGCTGAACCGCTGAGCGGCGTCAGCCCCGGTGCGAGAGACCCCTAGGGGTTTCCCGCCGGGCCGGCCACCACGCCGGTGCTGTCGATCGGCAGCGGCGTTCCGAGCTCCCAGCCGAACACGAGGTCCGGCTCCAGGACGTGGCAGCTGCTGCACGCATCCATTCGTCCGGCTTCGATCTCCCCCGCAGGCCCGAACCGCGAGAATCGCCATCCGGCGGATTCCGGATCGGGATCGTCGACCCGCACCATGACGCTGATCGACGAGAGCGTGCTGTCGGCCAGGTAGTCCTCCACTACGATCGCCGCGCCGGGAGGCATCGACAGCGCCGCGCGCTCGAGCGCCTCCATCGCGACGGGATCGACGTACGTCGTGAGGAGCGCCCCGTGTCCTTCGGTGCCCTCGTGGAGCGGTG
>DASSBK010000085.1:0-2867 GCA_035698825.1 Gemmatimonadota bacterium | reverse complement strand
GACCGAGGACGATCCCGCCGATCGCCGGCGAGACGATCGTGGCCGGACCCGGCGCCACCTCCGCGGCGAGCTTCTCCACGAGGGCCGCCCCCGCCGCGGCGGCGTCCTCGGGGTGCTGGAGGAGGAGCGCGCACTGGACGTAGGACGGGCTGTGGAGGCCGCTGCTCAGGCGAAAGTGGCCGTCGAGGAGCGCGCCCCGCGCGCGGAGTCGCGCCAGCCATTCATCGCGGGAGCGCCGATCGGGGGCCGCGGAGCTCATCGATCGGCCGCCGCGACCTCCGCCACGATCCGCTCGAGCGCGGCGCGCGGCTCGGGGTCGGCGGTGACGGCGCGGCCGATGACGAGGTGGGACGCGCCCGCCGCGAGCGCGGACCGAGGCTCGGCGGTCCGCGACTGGCCCGCGTGATCGCTCCCGGACCACGCGGGCCGGATGCCGGGAACCACCAGGAGCGGATCCGGCCCGAGCGCGGCCCGGAGCCGCGCGACCTCGTGCGCGGAGCAGACCAGACCGTCCGCTCCCGCCTCGATCGCCATCGCCGCGAGACCCGCCACGGCTTCGGCGATCGGCCGGGCGCCGGGCCCCGAGACGGCACGCCAGGCGGATTCGTCGAGGCTCGTCAGCACGGTGACCGCCAGGATCCGCGGCGCGCGGGGCGACGATCCGGCGGCGGAGCGCGCGGCCGCGACCATCGCGGGGCCTCCCGCCGCGTGCACGGTCAGCATCTCGACACCCAGGTCCGCGGCGGCGGCCACGGCCCCGCCCACGGTGGCCGGCGTGTCGTGGAACTTGAGGTCGAGGAACACGCCGAGCCCGCGGCCGACGAGGTCCGAGACGAGCGGTGGCCCCGCGCGCGTGAACAGGACGCTCCCGACCTTGTAGCGCTCGGCCGCCTCGCCCAGCGCGTCGACGCAGGCCCGCGCCGACCGCTCGTCGGGGTGGTCGAGCGCGACGATGAGCGGCGAGCCTCCCTTCATCCCGTCCACACCGGCTCCTCTGCCGGCTCGCCGATCCGGTGGGCGGCGCCGACGATCTCCCGGATCGAGGTGTTCCGCGTGGCGCACCAGCGGTCGAGCCCGGCGATCACCTCGCGGCACGCGTTCGGATCGACGAACGAGGCCGTGCCGACCTGCACGGCGTCGGCCCCCGCCATCAGGTACTGGAGCGCGCCCTGCCACGTCGAGATCCCGCCGATCCCGAGGATCGGCAGCTCGGGGAGCGCGGCGCGCACCTTGTACACCCAGTGGACCCCGACGGGGAGGATCGCGGGACCCGAGAGGCCGCCCGAGCCGGTGCCCAGCACGGGGCGCCGGCGGTCGGTGTCGATCTGCATCCCGTACAGGGTGTTGATCAGCGAGACGCCCTCGGCCCCCTCGTCCGCCGCCGCCCGCGCGAACGGCACCACGTCGGCCACGTTGGGAGAGAGCTTGACGAACATGGGGAGCGTGGTGGCGGCCCGGACGCGCGCGACTGCGTCCCGGAACTGGCCGAGATGGCAGCCGATGTTCGTCCCCCCCTCCTTCACGTTCGGGCACGAGACGTTGACCTCGATGGCGTCGCACGCCACCGCCTCCCGGTCGCCCTCGACCCGGGCCGCGATCTCGCCGAACTCCTCCGGCGAGTTCCCCGCGATGTTGACGATCATGCGGGCGGACCCGCGGAGCGCGTTCACGCGCGGAGCCTTCTCGCGGACGAAGGCCTCCCAGCCCACGTTGGCGAGGCCGATGGAGTTGAGCATTCCCGCGCTCGTCTCGGCGACGCGGGGAGCGGGGTTGCCGTCGCGCGGCGCGAGGAAGAGCGTCTTGGTGACGAACCCGCCCAGGGTCTCGAGCGGCCAGAACCGCTCGAACGCGTCGCCGTAGCCGAAGGTCCCGCTCGCCGCGAGCACCGGGTTGGCGAGCTCCAGCGGACCGCACCGCGTGGCCAGCCGGTCTACCACGCGACCTCCAACGTCGACCGCCCGTCTACCACGCGACCTCCCGGGGATCGACGACCGGCCCCTCCATGCAGAGGAGCCGGTACGCGGGCGGGCGCTCGCGGCGGGGCACGATGCACGCCTGGCAGACGCCGAACCCGCACGCCATCCGCTCCTCGAGCGAGAACTGGGCTCCCTCGATCCCGCGCGATTCGAGCCGCCCCGCGAGCGCCCGCAGCATGGGCTGCGGCCCGCACGCGTACCACGCGGCGTCGCCGTCCTCGAAGCGCCCGTTTAGCATGCCGACCACCGTCCCCCGATCGCCGAGGCTGCCGTCGTCCGTGCACCGCTCGACGACGTCGAAGAGCTCCCGCTCGGACTCCGCGAGGCGGACGTGCGCGTCCGCTGTGCGCTCTCCGTACAGGAGCTCGACCCGCGCGCCGGATTGCGTCGCGCGGAGGCGCCGCGCCAGGTAGAAGAAGGGCGCGAGCCCGATCCCCCCGGCCACCATCCGGTGAACCGGCCGCTCCGATAGAGCGAACGGGCGACCGAGCGGCCCCACGAGGCGCAGCGGCGTTCCCGGAGGAAGACCTCGGAACCAGGCGGTGGCTCTGCCGAGCGCGCGGACGAGGAAGTGGAGCCGCCCGCCGGCCACGTCGCCGATCGACAGCGGCCGGCCGAGGAACGGGGCGCCGAATGTGGCGGCGCCCCCGGCCGAAGGCGCGGAGAGCATGAAGAAGTGGCCGGGCTCGCAGTCGAGGCCGGCGGGAATGTCGAAGCGCAGCCAGTACGTCCCCGCCGCCACGTCCTCGACCTCGATCAGCGGGAGCGTCCGGACCGCGCCGCGGCTCAAATCTTGGGGTCGCCTTGCGGCGGCGCCTGCGGCTGCTCGCCCTCCGGGGGCTCGGCCCGACCGCGCTCGCGCTCGATCTCGACGTCCCGGCCCGCGCCGCG
>DASSBK010000084.1:0-8246 GCA_035698825.1 Gemmatimonadota bacterium | reverse complement strand
CGCGGGCACTGCCATGAGGTCGAGGATGGGAAGGAGACGACGAAAGGTCGGCGGCGCGTGGCCCGCGGGGCAAGGTCACGCGCCGATCACGGGCGCCGGAGGTGGAATGCGAAGGGGGCGGTCCCGTGGGACCGCCCCCTTCCCTACCCTGGCGACCGGGCGCGGGTTTCGCGCGCGCAGGTGTCCGCCTCGCGGCTCTTCAGCGGCGAGCGGGGGCGGAGTGCGGCGGAGGTGGCGCGGGTCGGCTGGGACGCGCTGGAGCGCGGCAGGAAGCTGGCGATCCCGGGACTCTTGAACCGCGCCGGGGCCACCGCCGCGCAACTGCTGCCGTCGGGGCTCGCAGCGCGCGTGGTCGCGGTTCTGCAACCCACCGAGCGGAAGTGAGAGAGGCCCGCGGCGATCACCGCGGGCCTCTCGCTCTACCTGGGGGCCGGTTCGGGCCCTAGCGCGTGTCTTTCAGGTGCCCGTTCACGAGCTTCGTCATCTCGAACATGCTGACCTGCCGCTTGCCGTTGAACACGGCCTTCAGCTTCTCGTCGGCGTTGATCATCCGCTTGTTCTTGGAATCCTGCAGGTTGTTCTTCTTGATGTAGTCCCAGATCTTCTTCGTCACCTCGGTCCGGGGCATCGGTCTGTCACCCACCACCGCGGAGAGCTGGGCGTCCGGCTGCATCGGCTTCATGAACGCGGGGTTCGGCTTCCGCTTCTTCTTCTTCTGCTCCGCCATCGTGCTTCTCCCCAAGAAGGCGTTTTCGGTTCGTAACGGTCGTCGATGCTGTCGTCGGTGCGGGAGCGGGCTACCCGTCAAGGGAAAAGACCCGCCTCCATGATAACCCAACCGGGCCTCTACTACAAACGCTTTTCTCGGGGATGGGAAGGGGCGGCGGACCGCTTGTCGTTCCGATCCGCCAGCAGGATGGTCCCGACCAGTGCCAATCCGCCGCATGCGGCGCCGAGAAAACATAGGATCGCGAGGCCGGGATAGCCCAGGATCGTGAACGTCGTGCGCACCTGCATGAGCAGCGCGGCGCCCACGATCAGGGCCGCCAGGACGAGTCCCATCGCGATGCGGTTGGCGACTTTCTGGAAGCCCTCCACGAGGGTCCGCTCGTCGATCGCCTCGACCCGGATGGCGAGCTCGTTGTCCGCCACACGATCGAGGATTCTGTTCGCTCGCCCTGGAAGCTTCTGAACGAAGTCGAAGACCTCGAGTACCGCGTTGGAGATGTTTCCCGGCGAGAACTCCTTTCGCATGCGCCTCGCCAGGAGCTCCGCGGCGTTCTGGCGGATCGAAGCGTTGGGGTCGAAATCGGGAGCCAGGGCGCGCCCGACCGCGTCGAGGTTCAGGAGCGTCTTGCCGAGCATCGTCAGCTCGCTCGGCACCCGCACGCCGGCGCTGCCGGCGATGTGCGCGATCTCCATCACGATCGAGCCGACCTCCATGTCCTCCACGCGCGCGCCGTGGTAGCGCTGGACCAGGTCTTCGACCCGGCGCCGGTACTCGGAGGGATCGTAGAGCTCGTCGACGACCTGCCCGAGATCGAGCGCCACCTCCGCCGCTTCGCCGCCCCGACCCTCGCCGACCGCCACCACGAGCCGCAGCAGATCGCTCCGCATGTCGTCTGGAATCCGGCCCACCATGCCCAGGTCGATGAGTGCGACGCGTCCGTCGTCGGTCAGGAAGACGTTGCCCGGATGCGGGTCGGCGTGGAACCGGCCGTCCACGAGGATCTGCTTGAGGTACGCCTTGAAGAGCTGGTCGGCGAGCCGCTCGCCGTCCATCTCGAGGCGCGCCATCGGGGAGATGTCGGTGACCTTGCGGCCGTGGACGAGCTCCATCGTCAGGACGCGGTCGGTCGTGTAGTCGTGGATGGGCTGCGGGACGTACACGAGGTCGTACTCCGCGAGCTGGCCGGCGAGCTGCTCCAGGTTCGCGGCCTCGGCGCGGTAGTCCAGCTCGCGGGCGAGCGAGCCGCCGAACTCCCGGATCATCCCTTCCAGGTGGTAGCGCCGGCCCCACTCCGTGTGCCGGTCGAGCAGCGCGGCCACGCTGCCGAGCACCTCGAGGTCCTCGCGAATGCGATCGCGGATTCCCGGCCGCTGCACCTTGACGGCCACGAGCCGCCCGTCCCTGAGCGCGGCCGCATGGACCTGGCCCAGCGACGCGGACGCGAGCGGCTCGGCGTCGAACGTCAGGAACGCCTTGCTGATCCGCACGTGGAGCTCCTCCTCCACCACCCGCTCGATGACCGCGAACGGCAGCGGCTCGACCTGGTCCTGGAGGCGGGCGAGGCCCTCCAGGTAGGGCGGAGGGAGGAGGTCGGCGCGCGTCGAGAGGATCTGGCCCAGCTTGACGAACGTGGGCCCCATCGCCTCGAGATCGTCCGCCAGCTTCTCGGCCCGCTCGGCGGCATCGCCCTCGAGGACGGGCTCGCCCTTGAGCTCGGGGGCGATCCCCGCCTGTTCGACGAGGTCGGACCGCCCGTACTTCCAGAGGAGACGGGCGATCTCCGCAAAGCGCTCGAGCCGGGCGACCCCTTCGGCCAGCGTCATGTGGAGGGAGCTAGAGTCCCCGGATCATCGCCGCCGCCTGGCGGGCGCGGCTGCGGCGCTCCACGGGAGTCACACCGCTCTCGATCCAGTCGCTGAGCTCCCGCCGGCCGGAGAGCGTCAGCCGCTCGTAGGCCTGCTCGATGCGGGCATCGCTGGAGAGGAATGCCCCCAGCTCGGACGGGACGTGGTGCATCGGGTGCGGAATCGTGCGGGTATCGGATATCCCAGGCATGGAGCCTCCCGTTGGTGGAGTGGACTCCTAGGGTATCCGAACCGCACGCGCCACTCAGTCAGGCGGCTTACCGAATTCCCCCCCGGCTGGCCGGCCGTGCCCGAGGTCACACTACGCCGAAGGCGAGCATGGCGTCGGCCACCTTCAGGAACCCGGCAACGTTTGCCCCCCGCACGTAGTCCACCCAGCCGTCCGACCCGTAGCCGTGCTCGACGCACCGCTCGTGGATCTGCCGCATGATCGCGCGGAGCCGGTCGTCGACCTCCTCGCGGGTCCAGCTCATCCGCATCGCGTTCTGCGCCATCTCGAGGCCGGAGATCGCGACGCCCCCCGCGTTGGCTGCCTTTCCCGGCGCGTGCGAAACCCGCGCGGCCTCGAACACCTTCGACGCCTCGTACGTCACCGGCATGTTCGCGCCCTCGCAGACGAGCCGGCAGCCGTTCGCGATCAGCCTGCGCGCGTCGTCGGCGTCGAGCTCGTTCTGCGTTGCGCACGGGAACGCGACGTCGCACGGCACCGACCACGGCGCCTCCCGGGCGTGGAACGTCGCCCCCCATTCGCGGGCGTATTCCTCGAGGCGGCCGTGGCGCGCGGTCTTGAGCTCCTCCACCCAGCGGACCTTCTCGGGCGTCCATCCTTCGGGATCGTGCACGAACCCGTGGCGGTCCGACATCGTCACCACGCGCGCGCCCAGCTCGATCAGCTTCTCGGCGGTGTACTGAGCCACGTTGCCCGAGCCGGAGATCGTGCACGTCTTGCCCTCCAGGACCTCGTCGGCACGGGCCAGAACCTCGCGCGCGAAGTACACGGAGCCGTAGCCCGTAGCTTCGGTGCGGAGCGGGCTCCCACCGTAGGCCGGCCCCTTGCCGGTCAGCGCCCCGCTCCACTCGTTCTGGATCCGCTTGTACTGGCCGAACAGATACCCGACCTCGCGGGATCCGACGCCGATGTCGCCAGCCGGGACGTCCACGTCCTTCCCGATATAGCGGGCGAGGCCGGTCATGAACGACTGGCAGAAGCGCATGACCTCGTCGTCGGAGCGGCCCTTGGGATCGAAGTCCGCGCCCCCCTTCCCGCCGCCCATCGGGAGGGTCGTCAGGCTGTTCTTGAACGTCTGCTCGAAGCCGAGGAACTTGAGGATCGAGAGGTTGACGCTGGGATCGAAGCGCAGACCGCCCTTGTAAGGGCCGATCGCGTTGTTGAACTGGACCCGGTAGCCGCGGTTGACCTGGATCGCCCCGTCGTCGTCTTCCCACACCACCCGGAACATGATTACCCGGTCCGGCTCGACCATGCGCTCGAGGATGCGCGCCTTGCCGTACCGCTCGTCCGCGTTCACCACCGGCAGGACCTTCTCGACGAACTCTCGGACGGCCTGGTGGAACTCGGGCTCCCCCGGGTTCCTGCGCGTGACGTCGGACATGAACCCGTCGAGATCCATAGCCGGGGAACTTACAACCGGGGCGGCACCCTTCGGAAGCCGGCCGCCCGGCCCTTCTCCCGCGCCAGCCGCCGGGCCCTAGATCCCACAGTCGTGGTCGAGCGCGTGGAAGCCCGGCACGTAGTGGAGCGCGCGCTCCTCCTCGTCGAACCAGTTGCACTGGAGCCGGCGCTCGAACAGGAGGCGGCCGCAGCCCGCGCATTCGTTGTCGTTCTCGCAGAGGCAGCAGACCGGCAGGACGAGGAGCTCGGCGCTGCTCCGGGGGTCGAGGCACGCGCCCCGCCACTCGTCGCATTCCGGGCACCGCTCGAGCCCCTTCGGCACCCCCTCGTCGCTCTCTCCCGCCAGCGCCTCGGCGTCCTCGGCCGAAGGCGACCAGCCCCCGCGCGCCGGGTCGCACCAGATCGTCCGCTCCCCCTGTCGGCTCGCGTACTCGCGGAGCCGGCCGGCGCGCTCGTCGAGCTCCGGGTCGGGCGGGAGGATCTCGCACGGCACGAGCTTGCCGACCGCGACGGCGAGCTCCCGCGGTTCGGCGCGGGCGGGCAGGACCGAGCCGTCGGTCCGGAGCCACAGGCAGCTGTCGGGGGTCAGGAGGAAGTAGGTCGGCAGGCGGTTCGCCTCCGCCTGGCGGAAGGCCACGTTGAGCTGGCTGTAGAGCGGCCACGCGCGGGGAAGCAGCAGGATGTGGAACAGCTCGGGCTCGATCCGCGTCGCGAGGTACGGCGCGCCGTCGAAGGCGGGAAGCAGGAGGCTCAGGCCGACCGGCGGGCTGTCGCTTCGGCGGCTGGGGATCACGTCGGCTCCTCGGCGCGGGGGTCCGTGTCGGACCCCCGCAGCCTCGGACCCGGGCGTCACCCGGACGTCACTCCCCGGGCGTGGCGTTCGCGGCCGGGGGCATCACCCGGCGCCCTCGCGCTCAGAACGTGTAGGCCAGGCCCGCCAGGAGCCGCAGCACGCCCAACGTCGACGGCTCGTCGAACGTGTCGCCGCCGACCCGGTAGGCGCTCTTGCCGTCGAACGGGTTTCCGATCGTCGAGCGGTCGATCTCGATCTTGAACCCCATCCGCGGCGACGCGGCGACTCGCATTCCGATCCCGGTGCTCGCTCCGAACCGCACCTGCGTCTCCTCCTCGGCTCCGATCTCGCCGCCCGCGTCCTCGTCGAGGGCCCACATGCCGAGGTTCACCCCGAGCAGGAGATAGGGCGAGATCGTCGCGTCGCGGGGCATGATGTGACGCACGATCGCGAGCTGCGCGAGCACGAGGTTCACGTCGGCGAGGCCTTCCTCGTCGAGAGCGTCCGAGTCGTCCCCGGAGTCGTCCTGGAACTCGATCTCCGTACCGGACCAGTCGGCGCTCAGCCGGACCTCCGAGAAATCCCACTTCGAGAGCGCGATCGACCCGCCGATCGTGGGCGAGGTCTTGGCCACGAGCTCGCGCTCGCCGCCGTCCGCGCGCTGCTCCAGGAATTCCGTGAAGATCGACCCGCCGGCGTACGCACCGACTGTGACCTCGAGAGGTCTCTGCGCATGCGCCGTGCTCGCTGCCGACACGACCAGCGCGACGGCCCCGCCGACGATCCCCCACCGTCGTCTGCTCATATCCCTCCTCGAGAAGGTGTCCACCGCGCTCCTCGTGGAGCGCCGGACGGAATCTGGGGGAGGGACGAGGGAATCCGCCATACCATTTCGGGCGTGCGTGCGCCGAGGCGGGGCGGGACCCGCGGATCTCAATCGGCGGGAAGATCGACCTTGCGCCTGGCCGGATCGGGATTCCCGCGGTAGAGGATCGCGACCCGGCCGATCTGGCCGGCGAGCTCCGAGGAGGTCCGCTCCGCCATCGCGGCCGCCGCCCGCGCGCGCTCCTCCCGGTCGCCGGGCAGCCGGACCTTGATCAGCTCGCGGGCCTCGAGGGCGTCGTCCACCTCGCGGACGACCGCATCGGTCACGCCCGCGCGGCCCACGAGCACGGCCGGCTCCAGGGAGTGCGCCAGGCTCCGGAGCCGGCCGCGCTGCCGGCTGGTGAGCGCGCTCGGGCCGCCCCGCGCCCGCCGGGTGGTCACGCGTCTCTGCAGCGGTGGCCGAGCGCGAGCCTGCCGGGCACGTAGCGCAGCGCTCCCGCAGCCTCGTCCCACCAGCAGCCGTGGATCGTGCGCTCGGCGAAGGGCTCGTCGCAGCGCGCGCAGCAGGTGGTGTTCAGGCAGCGGCAGTAGACGGGAACCAGCGTCCGAGGCTCATCCGCGGCCGGGTCCAGGCACCATCCGGTCCATTCGCCGCACTCCTCGCACCGGCCGAGCCCCGTCGGGATCCCCTCCGGGTTGCTGCCGGCGAACTCCTCGACCTCCTCGGGGCTCGCGAGCCGCCCTCCCTTCAGGCGGTCGGGAGCCGCGGCGTCGTCGGCCTGGGAGGCCCAGAGCGCCGCCAGGCGCTCGAGCCGCTCGAGCATCTCCTCCGATCCGGGAATCTCCGCGCAGGGTTCCAGCTCGTGGACCGCGATCCGCGTATCGACGGGTTGCGCGCGGCCGGGTTGGATCCTTCCGTTCCGCTCGAGCGATACGCACGAATCGTCGTCCAGGACGAGCACGGACCAGAGCCCGTTTCGCGTCGACTGGAGAAACGCGAAATCGAGCAGCTCGTGAATCGGCGCGCGCGGCAGGAGCGTGACGTTGCAGAGGTCAGTCTCCAGCCGCGTGGCGAGGTACGGGGCGCCGTCGAAAGGCGGCACCGAGTGGCAGACGTTGACGCGTGGCTCGCTGTGGGAAATGGCACCCATGGTTTCGTCCTTTCGCTCGCGGGTTCGAGGCACCTCCCACGCGCATGGTTCCGGGCGCTGCCCGGGCGACGTTGCCACCGCTGCATCCGGACGGATGCGTGGACGGACGGTTGGCGCACGGGTCGTCGAGTCGCGTCTCTCGCCGTGCTCTCCATGCCGGCAGCGGAGGTGCGGGGCTGCCGTGATGCCTTTCCGATCGAGGAGCCGCGGAGGGGCGTGCGTCGCCGCGGAGGCGAAAAACCCCTCGCGGGAACGAGGGGCCCAGGCCGTTGGTTGCTCGTCCCGAGCCGTATCGTCCGATGATCCGGTCTGGCCTGGCACCTTGGCGGCGATCACCAGGTTGCCGTGCGCGTCACGGGGCCAGTTCCCTCGGCGCAGCTCTCGATACGGGTCCCAATCTGCGGCCCCCCGCCGTGCCAGTCAAACCCTCCGCGCGGTACGCGCCGGCACGGGCGAGACCGGGGCTCGCGGTGCGATCGTGTCGGCGATGGAGACTAGGGTATCTTAGCAGACGAATGCTCCGCATCCTGCACCTCGCCGACGTCCACATCGGGGCGTCCATGTCCGCGTTCGGCGACGCCGCCGAGGCCCGCCGGCGGAGCCTCCTCGAGGCGTTCCGCGGGCTGCCGGAGCTCGCGCGCCGGGAGGACGCGCACGCCGTACTCGTAGCCGGCGACCTCTTCGACCGGCCGGAGCCGGACGCCGCGTCCCGCGCCGCCGTCGCCGAGACGTTCGCGCGAATCGCCGCCGACGGCCGTCCGGTCTTCATCGTCCCGGGAAACCACGATTCCTCGACGCTCCTGCGCCATCCGTGGACCGAGCCGCTCGGCGGGGCGCACGTCTTCCTCGGACCGACGTTCGAGCGGCGGTCGGTGGAGACGGCGGGCGGCCCGCTCCACGTCTACGGGTTGGCGTACGACCTGGGACGCGAGGACGCGCCGCTGTCGACGTTCGCCCGCCACGATCTTCCGGGCGTTCACGTGGTCCTCCTTCACGGCTCGGTGGACTTCTCGCCGCACTGGAAAATCGGCAGGAACGCGTTGCGGCTGCCGGTCGAGGCGCTGGCCGCGCTCGCCTGCGACTACGTCGCTCTCGGGGACTACCACGGCTTCCGTCCGCCGGACCGGTTCCGCGAGCAGACGCGGGCCTGTTACCCCGGCTCGTTCGCGGCGCTGGACCTCACCGAGATCGGCCCGCGCGGGTATGTCGTGGCCGAGCTCGAGCCGGGTCGCGCCCCGCGCGTCCTCCA
>DASSBK010000083.1:0-14867 GCA_035698825.1 Gemmatimonadota bacterium | reverse complement strand
CTCGCCGCGCGCGTCCGCGCGCGCCAGGTCGGCTACCGCGAGGCCGTCCGCGCGGGCCTCTACCGGCCGCTCGGGGAGGGCGACCTGGATCTGGGGGGACTCCTCGAGATCCTGCGCGGGCAGGGCTACGACGGGTGGCACGTCCTCGAGCAGGACCTGGTGCTCGAGACCGGCGACGACCCTGCCCGCCCGCTCGTCAACGTGCGCGCGAGCGTGGGATTCCTGCGCGGGCTGGTCGCCGCGTCGCCGCGGGCCGGCACGTCGTGACGCGGGACGAGGCGCCGTGACGCGGGCCGAGGCGCCGTGACGGCCTTCGACGTGCTGACGATCGGACGGGTGTCGGTCGACCTCTACCCCGCCGACAGCGGCGTCCCCCTCGCCGAGGTGCGATCGTTCCACCGCTTTTTGGGGGGCGGGCCGACGAACGTGGCCGTGGCGGCGGCGAGGTACGGGCGCCGCGCCGCGGTCGTGACGAAGGTCGGCGACGAGGGCTTCGGACCGTACGTGCGTGCGGCGCTGCGATCGTTCGGCGTCGACGACCGCTACGTCGGCACGCATCCCACGCTCCTCACGCCGATCGTGTTCTGCGAGTTGTATCCTCCCGACCGGTTCCCGCTCATCTTCTACCGTCAGCCCAAGGCCCCCGACCTCGACATCGTCCCGGACGACTTCGATCTCGACGCCGTGCGGGAGACCGGCGTCTTCTGGACGACGGGCACGGGACTCTGCGAGGAGCCGAGCCGTTCGACCACGCTGAGCGCACTCGATGCGCGCGGGCGCCGGGCTCACACCGTGCACGATCTCGACTGGCGGCCCATGTTCTGGGATTCCGAGGCCGAGGCGCGGCGCTGGCAGAGGGAGGCGCTGGCGCGGGCGACCGTCGCCGTGGGCAACCGCGACGAGGTGGCGCTGGTCGTGGGCGAGGGCGATCCCGAGGCGCAGGCGCGGCGGCTCCTCGCGCTGGGCCTCGAGACCGCGTTCCTCAAGCTCGGGCCCGACGGCACGCTCGCCGTCCGCGGCGAGGATGTGGTCCACGTCGAGCCCGTGCGCGTGGAAGTGGTCAATGGACTCGGCGCCGGCGACGCCTTCGGCGGGGGCGTGTGCCATGGCCTCCTCGCCGGCTGGGAGCTGGGCCGGATCGCGCGCTTCGCCAACGCGGCGGGCGCGATCGTGGCCTCGCGGCTCGCCTGCGCGGACGCCATGCCGACCGAGCCCGAGGTCCTGGAGCTCCTGAGCCGAACGGAGGATCCCACGCATGCTGGATGACGCCCGCTTTCGCTCTCTGATCGACGCTCGCGCGCGGCATCCCGAGCGCATCGCGGAGCTCGCGCGGGCAAGGCGACGGCGGCCGATGCTGCGCGAGGAGGGGACGCTCTTCCTCGTCGCGGCCGACCACCCGGCCCGGGGAGTCCTCAAGGCCGGCGACCGGCCGCTCGCGATGGCGGACCGCCGCTCGCTCCTCGAACGCGTGCTGGTGGCGCTCGCCGATCCCGGGGTCGACGGCCTCCTCGGGAGTCCCGACGTCGTCGAGGATCTCCTCCTCCTCGACGCGCTCCACGACAGGATCGTCATCGGATCGATGAACCGGGGCGGGCTGCCGGGCTCGGCCTGGGAGCTGGACGACCGCTTCACCGCCTACGACGCCGAGGCGGTCGAATCGATGGGCCTCGACGGCGGCAAGATGCTGATCCGCTTCGACTATTCCGATCCCGGCACCATCGCGACGATCGAGGCCGCGGCCGCCGCGGTGTCCGCCCTCGCGCGCCGGCGCCTCGTCGCCCTCGTCGAAGTCCTGCCCGCCATGCGGGACGCGGCCGGGACGCTGCGCATCCCGAAGGAGCCAGACGCCCTCATCGCCGCGATGAGCGTGGGCGCCTCGCTCGGCTCATCGTCCGCCTACACGTGGCTCAAGGTGCCGGTCGTCCCCGAGATGGAGCGGGTCATGGCGTCGACCACGCTTCCCACGCTTCTCCTCGGCGGCGATCCGGGCGATCGCGCGGCCGAGGTGTTCGCGGGCTGGCGGAAGGCGCTCGCGATTCCGCAGGTGCGCGGGCTCGTGGCGGGGCGGACGCTCCTCTTCCCTCCCGACGACGACGTCGCGCGGGCAGTGTCGGAAGCTGCCGCGATCGTGCACGGCCGATGACCGCCGATGCGCCCCGCGGTCGATCGCCGTCGGCACCCGCGCTGGACGCGGCCGTTCTTCACGTCCCGGCGCGAAGCGGTGCCGCGAACGGCGATCCCGTCGCGGTGACCCCGGAGAGCGCCGGGTGGCGGTTCACCGGGCTGCGGGTGATCGAGCTGGAACCGGGCGCCACGCGGATCGTGGCGACGGGATCCGACGAGATGGTCGCGCTTCCGCTCGAGGGGGGATGCGAGATCGAGATCGACGGTGCGCGGTTCACCCTCGCGGGCCGGCGGAGCGTGTTCGACGGCGTCAGCGACTTCGCCTACCTGCCGATCGGCGCCGAGGCGCGCCTGTCGAGTCCCGGCGGCGCGACGATCGCGCTGCCGTCGGCGCGCGCGGAGCGGCGACACGAGCCCGCATACGTTCCCGCCGACGCGATTCCGATCGAGGTGCGGGGCACGGGGCGGGCCACGCGGCAGCTCACGAACTTCTTCGCACCGGACGTGGGCAGCGCCCAGCGGCTCGTCGCCGTGGAGGTGCTCACGCCGGCCGGCAACGTCTCCTCCTGGCCGCCCCACAAGCACGACACGGCGGCGCCCGGAGGAGAGGCCGAGCTCGAGGAGATCTACTACTTCCGCTTCGACCGGCCCCACGCTTTCGGCTTCCACCGCACCTACGCCGCCGATTTCGACGTCGCGGTCCCGGTGGGCGACGGGGACGTGTTCCTGGTGCCCCGGGGCTACCACGGTCCGTGCGTCGCGCTGCCCGGTTACACCATGTACTACCTGAACGTGCTGGCCGGCCCGGGGGCGGAGCGGTCGCTGGCCTTCAGCGACGATCCGGCCCACGCATGGGTGCGCCCCGCGTGGGAGTCCGAGGCGCGCGATCCGCGTGTGCCGATGACGACCGCCGCGGGACGCCGCCTCCCGTGACCGCGGCGCCCCGGCGGGAGGCGCGCGCCGCGAGCACCGTGCGGTTGACGATGGCGCAGGCGCTCGTCCGGTGGATGGCCGCGCAGCGCGTCGAGCGGGACGGGGTCGAGCGGCCGTTCTTCGCCGGGGTCTGGGGCATCTTCGGGCACGGGAACGTCGCCGGGATCGGCCAGGCGCTCCACCAGCTCGGCGTGCTTCGGTACGTGCTCTCGCGCAACGAGCAGGCGCAGGTCCACGCCGCCGCAGGCTACGCGCGGATGACGAACCGGCTCCAGACGTGGGCCTGCACGTCGTCGGTCGGGCCGGGAGCGACGAACATGGTCACGGCCGCGGCGGGCGCGACGATCAACCGCCTGCCCGTGCTCCTCCTGCCCGGCGACACGTTCGCGAGCCGCCGGCCCGATCCGGTCCTCCAGCAGCTCGAGATCCCGGGCGCGCCCGACGTCACCGTGAACGATGTGCTCAAGCCGGTGTCCCGGTTCTGGAGCCGGCTGAGCCGCCCGGAGCAGCTTCTCGCCGCCGCCCCCGAGGCGATGCGCGTGCTGGTCGATCAGGCCGAGACCGGTGCCGTTACGCTGGCGCTGCCCCAGGACGTGCAGGCCGAGGCGTGCGACTATCCGGAGAGGTTCTTCGAGCCGCGGACCTGGAGGATCCCCCGGGATTCGCCGGAGCCGGCCGCCCTGTCCGAGGCGGTCGCGCGCATCCGGAGCGCGAGACGCCCGCTCCTCGTGTCCGGCGGCGGGGTCATCTACTCGGAGGCGACGGATGCGTTGCGGAAGCTAGTCGACGCCACGGGAATCCCCGTCGCCGAGACGATGGCTGGCAAGGGGGCGCTTCCGTTCGATCACCCGTCGGCCGTCGGCGCCCTGGGCGTCACCGGCACCGCCGCTGCGAACCTCCTGGCCCGGGACGCCGACCTCGTGATCGGCATCGGCACGCGCTGGACCGACTTCAGCACCGCCTCGAAGACCGCCTTCCAGGATCCCGACGTCCGCGTCCTCAACGTCAACGTCGCGCGGTTCGATGCCCACAAGCTGGGCGGCCTGCCGATGGTGGCCGACGCCCGCGCCGCGCTGGAGTCGCTGGCGGACGCGCTCGAGGGATGGTCGGTCGAGGCGAAGTACCGCTCGGGGGCGGCGGAGCTGGCGCGTGACTGGGACGCACGGGTGACGGCCTTCTACACGGCCGCCCACGCGCCGCTGCCGAGCCAGGCGGAGGTCGTCGGCGCGGTCAACGCGGCGGTCCAGCCACGCGACGTCGTCGTGTGCGCCGCGGGCAGCCTCCCCGGAGATCTCCACAAGCTGTGGCGCTGCCGCGACCCCAAGGGATTCCACGTCGAGTACGGCTATTCGTGCATGGGCTACGAGATCGCCGGCGGGCTGGGGGTCAAGCTGGCCGCGCCCGATCGCGAGGTGTACGTCCTGGTCGGAGACGGCTCCTGGCTCATGATGTCCTCGGAGATCGTGACCGCGATCCAGGAGGACGTGAAGCTCATCGTCGTCCTGCTGGACAACCACGGTTTCGCCTCGATAGGCGGGCTCTCGGAATCGCTGGGCTCCGGCGGCTACGGAACCGAGTACCGGTATCGTCGCGAAGGCGAGGCCGATCTCCGCGGGGATCTCCTGCCGGTCGATTTCGCGGCCAACGCGGAGTCGCTCGGAGCCCTTGCCGTGCGGGCGACGACGATCGGCGACCTGCAGGCCGCGCTCGCAGAGGCGCGGGGAAAGGACCGCACGATCGTCATCACCATCGAGACGGATCGCGACGCGCACGTGGGCTCGTTCGAAACGTGGTGGGACGTCCCGGTCGCCGAGACCAGCGAGCAGCCCTCTGTTCGCGATGCCCGCGAGCGTTATGAGGAGAATCGCACACGAGAAAGGTGGCATGGATGAGACGACTCTATCCCGCGGGCGCCCTTCCGATCGCCCTCTTCCTGGTCGCCTGCACGCCCGCCGTCGAGCGGACCGAACCGACGCCGCCCGCGGCAGAAACGGCCGACCGACCCGCGCTCGTCGTCATGATGGTCGTGGATCAGCTGAGCCAGGATCTCCTGGCCCGCCACGAGGACGTCTTCACTGGCGGCTTCCGGCGGCTCATCGACGACGGCCGCTGGTACGTCAACGCCACCCACGATCACGCGGCGACGAAGACGGCCCCCGGCCACGCCACGCTCTCGACGGGCAGCTGGCCCTCGCACCACGGAATCGTCGCGAACGAATGGCTCGAGCGCATCGGCGGGGAGTGGGTGGAGGTGACGGAGGTGGGGGACCCGACGGTCCAGATATTGGGCGTTCCCGGCATCACCGGCAGCTCTCCGACGCACCTCATGCGGTCCGGTCTCGCGGAATGGATGGTCCAGGCCGATCCACGAACCCTCGTGGCGTCCGTTTCCCAGAAGGCGCGGGCCGCGATCCTGCCGGCGGCGCACGCGCGCGGACAGGTCTACTGGTTCGAGAACGACGTCGGCCGCTACGTCACCTCCACCTACTATCGCGATCGCTATCCGGAGTGGATCGAGCGGTTCAACGCGGATGTGATGGCCGCGCACAGGAGCGACACCCTGTGGACGAGCGACGTGCCGCCTGCCGAGGCGTGGCGCAGCGATCCGGACACGGCCGCATACGAGGGCGACGAGATGAGCCCGCACTTCCCGCACTGGTTCGGCAATCCCGACGAGCGTTCCGATTTCTGGGAGTGGTTCGAGCGGACGCCGATGCTGGACGCGGCGACCCTGAGCCTCGCCCGGATCGTGGTTACGGAATCGGGGCTCGGTAGCGACGATGTGCCGGACTTCCTGAACATCTCCCTGTCCCAGACGGACAGGGTGGGACACGATTTCGGTCCGCTCTCCCGCGAGCAGCTGGACAACCTGCTGCGCCTGGATCGCGAGCTCGGGGAGTTCTTCGCATTCCTCGACGCCACGGTCGGTCGCGGACGCTGGGCCATCGGCCTGTCCGCCGATCATGGCGTCATGGTCGCGGGTCAGGATCTGCGGATCGCGAGCGGAGGCACGGTGAGGCGCTGGACCCCGGGGGAGGAGTCGAAGCTCGATTCTATCGGAGCCGCCGCCGCGCGCGATGCGGGCGAGCCGGGTGCCTCCGAGCGGCTCGTCGAGGAGCTCGAACGCCTGGACTTCGTGGCCGACGCGTACACGGACGCAGAGCTCGAGCGGGGAGCGCCGGCGGACAGCTTCGCCGTGCTCGAGCTCCACTCCCTGTACCCCGGGCGCGCCTGGGACACGTTCAGCCCGTGGGGCGTAGAGGTCCGCTTCGTGCCGGGATTCATGGATACCGAGCTGGGCTTCGAACACGGGGCCCCGTACTGGTACGACCGGCACGTGCCCATGATCTTCATGGGACCGGGGATCTCGGCCGGCCGCGATACGACCCGCGCGAGCTCGACGGACTTCGCCCCCACGCTGGCGCGCTTCCTTCACATTCCGTTTCCCGCCGACGTCGACGGTTCGCCGCTCGAGGGGGTCGTCGGCGGCGGTTGACATCCGCCCTTGCTCCGGGCAAGATTTGAGAACGGCTGGAACGTTCCAACCCGCATCTCCCCCGGAGGTCTTTGGGACCACCGACCGCGCCCGCCCTCCGCATGGAGGGGATCCGGAAGGAGTTCCCGGGCGTCCTCGCGCTCGACGACGTCGGCCTGGAGGTCGAGAGCGGCGAGGTGCACGTGATCCTCGGCGAGAACGGCGCCGGCAAGTCCACGCTCATGAAGATCCTGAGCGGCGCCCACGGCAAGGACGCGGGCAGGATCTTCCTCGACGGGCGCGAGGTGGAGATCGACGGTCCACGGCGCGCGCGCGAGCTCGGCGTCGGGATCATCTACCAAGAGCTCAGCCTGGCACCCACCCTCTCGGGGGCGGAGAACGTGTTCCTGGGCCGCGAGCCGCGCCGCCTCCCGGGGCTCGTGGATCGCGCCGCGATGGAAGAGGCGGCGCGCGCGATCCTCGACGGACTCGGCGCGGCCTTCGACGTCCGCCGTCCCGTGCGCGACCTGAGCCTCGCGGAGCGACAGCTGGTGGAGATCGCAAGGGCCCTGTCGCTCGACGCCCGGATCCTCGTCATGGACGAGCCGACCTCCGCGTTGACCGATCGTGAGGCCCAGGCCCTGTTCGACACGATGCGCCGCATGACCTCCCGCGGCGTGGCGATCATCTACATCTCCCACCGCCTTCAGGAGATCTACGACGTCGGCGACCGCGTGACGGTGCTGCGGGATGGCCGCCGCGTGGCCACGCTCGACGTGGCGGGGTCCGACAGGCGCGAGCTCGTGCGGCTGATGGCGAACCGCGAGGTCGACGAGCTCGTCACCCGCAGGCCGTCGGCGCTCGGGGCCGAGCTGTTGCGCGTCGAGGGTCTTCGCCGCGCCGCGGAGCTGCGCGACGTGAGCTTCACGCTGCACGAAGGCGAGGTCGTGGGATTCGCGGGCTTGCTCGGCTCCGGCCGAACCGCGGTCGCGCGCGCTCTCTTCGGCCTCGATCCCGTCGACGCCGGTCGCATCCAGGTCCGCGGCCGGCCGACCTCCATCGGCTCGCCCCGTGACGCGATCCGGTCCGGCATGGGGCTCGTCACCGAGGACCGCAAGCGTCAGGGTCTCGTGCTCTCGCTCTCGGTGCGCGAGAACATCTCGCTCCCGGTACTGCAGTCCCTCTCCCGCTTCGGCGTCGTTGACGCGCGGAGCGAACGCGAGCTTGCCTCCCGGTACGCGACGGATCTCAGGATCCGGACGCCGTCGATCGAGCAGGTGACGCTGAACCTGAGCGGCGGGAACCAGCAGAAGGTCGTGCTCGCCAAGTGGCTGGCCTGCCACGTCGACATCCTGATCCTCGACGAGCCGACACGCGGCATCGACGTGGGCGCCAAGCAGGAGATCTACGCGCTCATGGAGCGGCTCACCGCCGAGGGAGTGGGGATCGTGCTGATCTCGTCCGAGCTTCCGGAGATCGTGGGACTCTGCGACCGCGTGCTCGTCATGCGCGGCGGCGCGGTGGTGGGAACGTTCGAGCGCGGCGTCTCGCAGGAGGAGATCCTGTCGTCCGCGGTGGGGGTCGCCTCGTGAGACGCGAGTTCGGGACGCTGGCTGGACTCCTCGTCCTGTGCATGGCCCTGTGGATCGCCACTCCCCACTTCCTGACCACCGCGAACCTCCTCAACGTCGTCGAACAGAGCACGCTCATCGGAATCATCGCGGTGGGGATGACGTTCGTCATCCTGACCGCTGGAATCGACCTGTCGGTGGGATCCATCGTCGCCCTTTCGGGGGTGGCGATGGGGACGGCGTTCCGCGCGGGGCTCCCGATCTTCGCGGCCGCCCTGACGGGGCTCGCGGTCGGCCTGGCTTGCGGGCTGGCGAACGGAGCGCTGATCACGCTGGGCCGGCTTCCACCGTTCATCGCCACCCTGGGGATGATGAGCATCGCGCGCGGCGGCGCGCTCATGCTGTCCGATGGGCGGCCGATTTCGGGGTATTCCGACGGCTTCCGCGCGCTCGCCACAGGGGACCTGCTGGGAATCCCGCTGCCCGTGGTGATCATGCTGGCGATCTACGGAATCGCGCATTTCGTCCTCAGTCGCACCACCCTCGGGCGCTACACGTACGCCATCGGGGGAAACGAGGAGGCTGCCGAGCTGTCCGGCATTCGGGTGCGGGCGTACAAGTCGGCTGTCTACGGGATCGCGGGCCTGCTGAGCGCGGTGACGTCGATCCTGCTCGTGGCGCGGCTCGATTCGGCCCAGCCGATCGCCGGCATCATGTACGAGCTGGACGCGATCGCCGCCGTGGTGATCGGCGGCACGAGCCTGCTGGGAGGTTCGGGCTCCGTGATCGGCACTCTGATCGGCGCCTTGATCATGGGCGTTCTTCGAAACGGGCTCAACCTGCTGGGCGTCTCGTCGTACCTGCAGCAGGTCGCGATCGGCGGCGTGATCATCGTCGCCGTGCTGATGGACATGGCGCTCCGACGGCGCGCCAGACTTCCAACCGAGTGAGGGACATGCGCAGCGCGAGATGGTCGACATGGATCGCGATAGCGGCCGTACTGGCGGGCCCGTTCGCCTGGGCCTGCAACCGCGGGGACGATGCGGGGGGCGGCACGACCGTCGCGCTCGTCTTGAAGACGCTCAACAATCCGTTCTTCATCGAGCTCGCGGCGGGCGCCCAGGAGGCGGCCGACAGCCTGGGCATCGAGCTCCTGGTCCAGGCGCCCGATCGCGAGATCGACGTCGAGAAGCAGATGCAGATCATCGAAAACCTGCTCCAGACGGACATCGATGCGCTGGCGCTGACCCCCAGCGGCTCGCGCGAGGTGGTGCCCGCGATCGCGGAGGCCAACCGCGCCGAGGTTCCCGTGCTGATCGTGGACACGCGGGCCGACGCCGAGGCCCTCGCCGCGGCGGGGGCCACGGTCGCAACGTTCATCGGCTCCGACAACGTGGAGGGCGGCCGGATCGCCGGGCGGTTCGTGGCCGAAGCGCTGGGCGGCGAGGGCAATGTTGCCGTCATCGAAGGCATCCCCGGACACGAGACCGGCGACTCGCGGCTGCGCGGCTTTCGCGAGGCCATCTCCGAGTATCCCGGCATCTCGATCGTCGCATCGCAGACGGCCAACTGGGAGCGCGATCAGGCGTTCAACGTGACCCAGAACATGCTGCAGTCCCACTCCGATCTGCGGGCCATCTTCGCAGCCAACGACGTGATGGCGCTGGGCGCGGTCGAGGCCGTCGCTTCGGCGGGCAGGACCGGAGACCTGGTCGTGGTCGGGTTCGACGCCCAGGACGAGGCCGTTGCGGCCATTCGCGAGGGCGCGATGAGCGCCTCGATCGCGCAGCACCCGCGCGAGATGGGGCGCATCGCGGTCGAGAGCGCGTGGAAGATCCTGCAGGGCGATTCGGTGCCCGCGGAACAGCCGGTATCCATCGAGCTGGTGACGGAATGAGGAACACGCGTGACGGCAATAGGACGGTGACGTTTCACGAGGTTGCACGTCTGGCAGTCAGCCGGCGGATCGAACGCACGTCCGCCAGAGAGGAGAGCGCATGAAGGCAATCAGGCTCGTGTGCCTGCTGGCGATCGCGGCGCTGGGCATCGCGGCCAGCGCGGGCGCGCTGCAGGCTCAAGGGGGATACGGGCGCGTCTCGGGACGCGTCGTCCAGGCGGGGAGCGGCGAGGCCCTCACCGGGGCGCAGGTAGTGGTCGGCGGCACCTCGATCGGGGCCGTGACCGACGAGAACGGCCGCTACTTCCTGCCGCGCGTGCCCGCGGGGTCCCAGACCATCGAGGTCACCTATCTGGGCCGCTCGACGGCCACGCAGACCGTGACCGTCGCCGACGGGCAGCTTGCGACCGCGGACTTCGTGCTCGAGACCCTCGCGATCGCGCAGCCCGAGCTCGTCGTGGGCATCCGCGCTTCGGGGCAAGCCGAGGCGCTCTCGCGCCAGAAGGCCGCGCCCAACATCCAGAACATCGTGGCCTCCGATCAGATGGGTCGCTTCCCCGACGCCTCGGCGCCGGAGGCCATCCAGCGCGTGCCCGGCGTGGCGCTCGAACGCGACCAGGGTGAAGGACGCTACATCCAGATCCGGGGCGGCTCGGCCGCCAACACCCAGGTGACGGTGAACGGCGAGCAGGCCCCCTCGCCCGAGGCGGAGATCCGGCAGATCGAGCTCGACGCCGTCCCGGTCGAGGTGCTCGAGGCGATCGAGGTCTCCAAGGCGATCACCCCCGACATGGACGCCGAGGCGATCGGCGGATCGGTGAACCTGGTCACCAAGCAGGCGCCCGAAGACATGCTCTTCTCGATCGAGGGATCCGGCGGCTACGCCCCGATCCGCGACGATCCTTCCGGCAGCGGCTCGATCACCTGGGGGAGCCGGACGAGCGACGGCCGGCTGGGCTTCCTGGCGTCGGGCTCCTTCAGCCGGCGCAACTTCGGCTCCGACGACCTCGAGCCGGCGTACGATATCGGCGATCCGGGTCCCGACGATGACGAGATCGAGGAAGTCGCAGTCCGGCACTACAGCATGTACCGGGACCGCTTCGGCGCTACCGCCAGCCTCGATTATCGCCTCGGCGAGGGGTCGAACCTGTTCCTCAACGGGCTCTACAGCCAGCTCAACGACAACGAGCAGCGCCTGGAGCTCCTGAACAGCGTCGAGGACGAGGCGCTCGAGTTCTCACATCGGAACCGCTACGAGAAGACGTCCAACCTGAACGTGTCGGCCGGGGGGGAGCACCTGATCGGCAGCGGGATGGAGCTCGAGTACCGCGGCACGGTCGCCCGCGGGCGACAGGAGACGCCGAACGACTACGAGCTGATCTTCGTCCGCGAGGACGTCGAGTTCGAGACCGACATCTCGGACCCCGACGACATCCGGGCCGATCCCGTGGGCGGCGCGGGAGGCACGTACCTCTTCGACGCATTCGAGCCGGCCAGCGACGAAACGACGAACCTCGACCTGGTGGGGGCCGTCGACCTCACGATTCCCTACACCTTCGGCTCGGAGGGCGCGGGGAACTTCAAGGTCGGCTTCAAGATTCGCGACAAGGACAAGGACCAGTCGGTCAACGAAGAGGCCTTCGAGCTCATCGACGACGCGGCCGACATCGTGCTCGGAGAGGACATAGGCGAACCGTTCACGCTCGAGGACTACAATCCCGGCGACTACGAGTTCGTCCCCTTCGTGACCACCGAAGACGAGAACGAAGCGTTCCTGGACCGCTTCGGCGACGTCCTCGAAGGCGGGCTGGACCTCGAAGCCGAGACGCAGGACTTCGAAGTCGGCGAGACCACGACGGCGGTCTATGCGATGACGGAGATCAACCTGACGCCGCGCTTCATGGTGCTGCCCGGGGTCCGCTTCGAGCACACCAACGTGACCAGCGACGGCTTCGATTTCAACGCCGAAGAGGAGACGCTGACGCCGGTCTCTGCGGAGAACGACTACGGGCGGCTCTTTCCGATGCTCCACCTCAAGTACGAGCTGGGTCCGCTGACCAACCTGCGCGCGGCCGTCACCACCGCGATCGCGCGGCCGAACTTCGTCGACCTGGTTCCCTTCCGCGTCGTGGACGAAGAGGACATCGTGATCGGGAATCCGGATCTCGATCCCACCACCTCGACGAACCTCGACCTCCTCTTCGAGCATTACGACAGCCGGATCGGGGTGATGTCGGCGGGGGTGTTCTACAAATCGCTGAATGACCCGATCTTCCCGTTCACCGAGGAGAACGAGCTGGGCGGCGAAACGGTGCAGCCGCGGAACATCGACTCGGGGGAGATCAAGGGCGTCGAGTTCGCCCTCCAGCAGCAGCTCACCTGGCTGCCGGCGCCGCTCGACGGGCTGGGGATCTACGGCAACTACACCTTCACCGATTCCGACGCCACCCTGCCCGGCGGCCGGGAGACCCGGCTTGGCGGGCAGTCCAAGAACGTCGCCAACGCCGCGCTGAGCTATGAGCGCGCGGGATTCTCGGCGCAGGTAAGCATGAACTACCGCGACGATTTCATCCTCGAGTTCGGCGGCGACACGGGCGACACGGAGGAGCGGGAGTCGGACCTGATCGTCGACGATCACCTGCAGTTCGACCTGTCGGCCAGCTATCAGGCCACGACGCAGGCCACGATCTTCCTCGAGCTCGTCAACCTGAACAACGAGCCGTTCGTCACGTATCAGGGGATTCCGGAGCGGCCGATTCAGGAGGAGTTCTACGAGACGTGGGGAGAGATCGGCGTCCGGTGGAGGATGTAGTGCCAGGCATCCGAACGCAGATGACGGGACCGGCGCGCGCCGCAGCGCGCGCCGGCGTCCTGCTGATGCTGGCGGCGGCGTGCTCGAACGGAGGGCACGACGAAGACGCCTCGGCCCCGGACAGCGTGTCGGCGGACACGACGGCCGCGGAGCCGGTGGTCCTCGAGGAAGCCTTCCTCACCGAGCGCGACACCCTCGACAACGTGGATTCGCCGACGGTCTGGAACGGCCCGAACGGCGAGCACTGGATCCTGACATCGGCCAAGACGACGGACGTCGTGCTCGTCAACGACGCCGCGACCGGCGCCGAGATTCGTCGCCTGGGCGGAACGGGAAGCGGTCGCGGGCAGCTCGACCGACCCAATGGCGTCAGGGCGATCGACGATTTGCTGTTCGTCGTCGAGCGCGACAACGCGCGCATCCAGGCGTTCTCGCTGCCCTCGCTCGAGTCGATGGGAACCTTCGGCGAAGAGGAGCTTCTCCGCCCGTATGGGATCGCCGCCTACGAGGACGCCGAAGGCCGGATCGAGATCTACGTGACCGACAACTACGAGCTGGTGGAGGACGAGATCCCTCCCGACAGCGCGCTCGGCGAACGGGTCGAGCAGTTCCGGGTGTGGGTCGAAGACGGCGAGCTCCGCGACGAGCACGTGCGGAGCTTCGGCGACACGACCGGTGAGGGCGTGCTGCGGAAGGTGGAGACGATCGGCGTGGATCCCGCCAACGATCGGGTCGTCGTCGCCGAGGAGCTCGGGCCCGACTCCCACTGGAAGATCTATCGGCTCGACGGAACCTTCTCGGGCGAGGTCTTCGGCCGGGGCTACTTCCCCCAGGAAGCCGAGGGACTCGCGCTCTACACCTGCCCCGACGGCGGCGGCTACTGGATCGCCACGGATCAGGGGATGGGCGAGAACACGTTTCACGTCTTCGACCGGCGGACGCTGGAGCATCTGGGCGCGTTCGCGGGGGTGACCACTCGCAACACCGACGGCGTGGCTCTCACCCAAGCGGGATTCGGCCCCTTCCCGGCCGGCGCCTTCTACGCGATCCACAACGACGGCAATGTCGCCGCCTTCTCGTGGGCGGAGATCGCCGCGGCGCTGGGGCTGAGGACCGATTGCACGGAGGGCGCGGCGCCGGCGGACTCCGCACAGTAGATCCAGGCGGCCTGGCCCGTCAGCCGTCCAGCGTGGGAAGCTCGCCGTAGCCGCGGCCGCGGAACTCGAGCAGGCAGAAGCCGTGGCCGAACGGGTCGGCCAGGCGCGCGATCCTGCCCCAGGGGTACGATCCCATGTCGCCCTCGACCGTGGCTCCGGCGTCCTGCGCGCGCCGGAGAGCGGTGTCCAGGTCTTCCACGACGAAGTCGAGGTGCACCGGTGTCCAGTGCCGTCGGTAGTCTCTGGCAGGGGCGTCGGACGCGGGGTTGGTGGCCGAGCCCTTCGGCCTTCCCAGGAGATCGATCGGCACCGGTCCGCCTTCGAGCTCGACCCAGTTCTCGGCGAAGCGCCGTCCCAGCTCGAGCCCGAGTCCGCGCGTGTAGAACTCGATCCCGCGCTCGACCTCGTCCACGTCGATGCATACGTACAGCCCTCTCACCCCGCTCGTCATGGCCGAGGATTTCGCCATATTCCGCGCCATGAGCAAGGGGCGTCTGGAAGCCTTCACCGACGGCGTGATGGCCATCCTGATCACGATCATGGTGCTCGAGCTGCACACCCCCGAGGGAATCGACCTGGAGGCGCTGCGGCCGCTCCTGCACGTGCTGCTGACGTACGTGCTGAGCTTCGTCTACCTCGGCATCTACTGGAACAACCATCACCACATGCTCCAGCTCTGCGATCGTATCGACGGGATGGTCCTGTGGGCGAACCTGCACCTGCTCTTCTGGCTCTCGCTGGTGCCCTTCGCGACCGCTTGGATGGGCGAGAACCACTTCGCCCCCGTCCCGACCGCCGCGTACGGCATCGTCCTGCTGGCGGCCTCCCTGGCGTACTACCTGCTGCAGACCCTGATCATCCGCGACCAGGGCGAGGGGTCGATGCTGGCCGCCGCGGT
>DASSBK010000082.1:0-7155 GCA_035698825.1 Gemmatimonadota bacterium | reverse complement strand
GCGTGTTGTCGAGATCGAAGACGATGGCGCGGATCACGGCGCCGGGACTATCCGGTCGTCGAGATATCTATTTGAAGGACTGCCCGACCGTGCGGCCGATGGAGATCTCGCCGTTGTCGATCCGCAGGTTGAATCCGCACTCGGGGTTCGTGCACACCCACGCCTTGTAGCGGATCGTCGCGCCTTCGCGCCCGTAGTCGGACAGCGGCAGGAGCACTCCCTCGTTGCACTTCTGGCATTGTGGATACTGGGCTTCCATCCCATCCCCCTCCCGTGGCCCGAGCTCAGGCGAGCGAGCGCCCTCCCCAGGGATAGTTCGTCTCGAAGACTTCCGTAAAGTCGAACAGGTCGTCGAAGTCGTTCCTCGAGTCGGCCTCGTCCTTGGAAAGCACCCCCACCTCCAGCAGATTGAACACCACCTCGCCGATGTCGCGCGTGGCGCGCACGTTCCAGTACTGGAGCACGGTCTTGGCCATCGGGCCATAGAGCCGGAGCGCGAGGTCGCGGCAACCGGCGACGAGCTCGCTCCCCGATACGTGCCTGCGACGAGGCAGCTTCTGCACGACCTCCTCGAGGGCCGCCAGGACGAAGGCGTACGCGCGCTCGTTGTAGCGGGCATCGAGCGTCCGCAGCCGCTCGAGCGTGGTGCAGTCGAGGTAGATGCTCTCCATCTCAGGCGATCGGTACGTCGACTCGGTTATGGACCTTGGGAAGCGTCACGCGAAGCATGCCCTCGGTGTACGCAACTTTGATGCCGTCGGCGTTCACCGGTCGCGCGATCCGCAAGCGCCTCGAGAAGGCACCGACGGGGATCTCCATCTTGAGGTAGCGGCGGGCGTCGCCGCAGCCCTCGCGGCGGACCCCTCGCACGAGGAGGGTGTCGTGCTCGAAGTGCACGCTCATGTCCTCGGGGCGGGTCCCGGGGATGGCCATCGTCACGTGCACCGCGTCTTCGGTCTCGAATACGTCCGTCGGCGGAGTCCACCGGACTCCGCCCTGGAACGTGAACGGCAGTTTGGCCTGGAACCAGTCATGGATGTAGGAATCGATGTCCGCCAGCAGCTCTTCGACCGGCGTCTTTTCGCGTGTCTTGTCGCTCATGCCGCTCCCTGCTCGAGACGAGTCGAAGGTAGGCGGCCCCGGAGCGCGTCGTCAAGCGGATCCCGCACCCCGATCGTTGTTCCAAAGCGCGGCGCCGACGCTGTTTGGAATGCGCCCGCTCAGCGCGCCGCACGCGGCGGGACGGCCTCCCAACGCACGGTTCCCCGTCGCAGGTCGATCGCCCCTGCCGTGCCGTCGGCGAGTGCGCGTTCGAACGCGTCGGCGCGATCGGCCGGCACACGGAGCTCGAGCTCCACGACCTCGCCGTAGTCCGAGCCCGCCGACGCGGCGGCGAAGCGGGAGACGACCCGCTGGACGGCGCCCGACAGCGTGTACGGAAAGCGGACGTCGAAGGCCACTTCCTGTCTCGCGTCGAGGACCGCCCCGGCTTCGCGCGCGGCTTCGATCGCGGCCCGGGCGGAGTCCGCGTAGGCGCGCACGAGCCCACCGGTGCCGAGCTTGACGCCGCCGAACCAGCGCGAGACCACGCACACCGCCTGGATGAGCTCGGCGGCCTGGAGAGATCCCAGGATCGGCCGGCCCGCCGTCCCGCCCGGCTCCCCGGCGTCGAATCCCGCCTCCTCGATGCGCCCGTCGCGCCAGACGCGATAGGCCCAGCAATGGTGGGTGGCGTCCTTGCCCGCGGCGGCGCGGCGGTCGAGCGCGGCGCCGGCCTCCTCCGCGTCGGCGGCGCCGCCGACCCAGGCCCGGAACCGCGAGCCCCGGACGATCGTCTCCGCCTCCGCAGGGCAGACGGGGATCCGGAAGCTCATCGGAACCGGCGGCTCAGCGGGCGATCGGCACCGGGTCGCGGCGCGCGTCCAGCAGGCCGCGATAGAGCGGAAACGATGCGCAGAGCTCGCGAACGCGGTCCCGGACGGTGTCCAGGCGCGATCGGTCGTCCGGCGCATCGAGGACGTCGGCCATCCAACCCCCGATCCGTCGCATCTCGTCCTCGCCCATCCCGCGAGTGGTCAGGGCGGGGGTGCCGATCCGGATGCCGCTCGTGACGAAGGGGCTCCGGGTCTCGCCGGGGACGGTGTTCTTGTTCACGGTCATGCCGGCGACGCCGAGTGCGGCTTCGGCGTCCTTGCCCGTCAGCTCGCCGCTCTTGCGGAGGTCGACGAGGAAGAGGTGCGAGTCTGTGCCGCCGGTGACCACGTGGTACCCGCGATCCACGAGAGCGGCGGCGAGCACGCGCGCGTTGTCGATCACGCGCGTCGCGTAGTCCCGGAACGACGGCTCGAGCGCCTCGCCGAACGCGACGGCCTTGGCGGCGATGACGTGCATGAGCGGCCCGCCCTGGATGCCGGGGAAGATCCACTTCCCGACCGCCTTGGCGTGCTCCTCGCGGCAGAGGATCAATCCGCCGCGGGGCCCGCGCAGCGTCTTGTGCGTGGTCGACGTGACGATGTCGGCGTGCGGAACCGGCGACGGAAACGCGCCGCCCGCGACGAGACCGGCGAAGTGCGCCATGTCGACCACCAGTCGGGCGCCGACCGAATCGGCCACTTCGCGGAAGCGCGCGAAGTCGATCGTCCGGCTGTAAGCGCTACCGCCCGCGATGACGACCTGCGGACGCGCCTCCTCCGCCACGCGCTGGAGCGCGCCGTAGTCGATGAGCCCGCTGTCGGCGTCGACCCCGTAGCTCGCGACCTCGAAGAGCCGTCCGCTGAAGTTGACCTTGCTGCCGTGGGTCAGGTGTCCGCCGGCCGAGAGGTCCATGCCCAGCAGCTTCTCGCCCGGCTCCATGAGCGCCAGGTACGCCGCCATGTTGGCCTGCGAGCCGCTGTGCGGCTGGACGTTGGCGTGCTCGGCGCCGAACAGCTCCTTCGCGCGCTCGATCGCCAGCCGCTCGGCTACGTCCACGACCTCGCAGCCCCCGTAGTAGCGCTTGCCGGGATACCCCTCGGCGTACTTGTTGGTGAGAACGGAGCCGGTGGCCTCGAGGACGGCGAGGCTGACGAAGTTCTCGCTGGCGATCAGCTCCAGGCCGTCGGCCTGGCGCTCCATCTCGGAGAGGAGGACGTCGAAGATCTTGGGGTCAATCTCGCGCAGACCTTTCACGCGCGCGCGCCCGCCTTCGCGGGCTCGATCTTCTCGACGCGGCGGCCGTGGCGCCCGCCGCCGAACGGAGTCTCGAGGAATGTCCACAGGATCTTCTTGGCCTGATCCGCGTCGAGGAGCCGCGAGCCGAGGCAAAGCACGTTGGCGTCGTTGTGCTCGCGGGCGAGCGCGGCCATGCGCTCGTCGAGACAGTTCGCGGCCCGCACGCCGGCGTGGCGGTTGGCGGCGATGGACATTCCGATTCCGGCGCCGCAGCAGAGGATCCCCTGGGCCGCCTCGCCGCGCTCGATCGCGTCGGCCAGGCGATGCGCGTAGTCGGGGTAATCGACGCTGTCGGAGGAATCGGTGCCGAGATCCACCGGTTCGTAGCCGAGGTCCGCGAGGTGGCGGGCCAGATCCTGCTTGAGCTCGTACCCGGCGTGGTCCGCCGCGAGCAAGACGGCGCGCCGGCTCACGCCCGCTCGGCCACCGGCTGCGGCCGTTCGACCTTCTGCTCCCTGGCCCTGCGGATCCGTTCCCGGGCCAGCCGGTCGGCCGCGCGATACGTGGGAATCGCCTCGTCTTCGGCGATGTCGTAGATCGAAAGCAACGTCCCGTAGATCCCGCGCGCCTTCTCCTTCGCGGTCTCGAGTCCGTACCCCACGAGCTCGCCGTACACGTTGATCAGGCCGCCCGCGTTGATGACGTAGTCCGGGGCGTACAGGATGCCCTTAGCGTCCAGCGCGTCTCCGTGGCGGTCTTCCTGGAGCTGGTTGTTCGCCGCCCCGGCCACGATCGAGCAGCGGAGGCGTCGCAGCGTTCCGTCGTTGATGATCGCGCCGAGCGCGCACGGCGCGAAGACGTCGCACTCCACGTCGTAGATCGCGTCCGAGTCCACAGGCGTGGCGCCGAAGTCGGCGACGACCTTCTGTACGCGCTCCTCGTCGATGTCGCAGATCGTCAGCACCGCGCCTTCCGATGCCAGGTTCTCGCAGAGATGATACCCGACGTGACCCGCTCCTTGGACGGCGACCCGGATCCCCTTCAGCTCGTCGGTTCCGAGCTTCTTCCGGGCCGAGGCCTTGATCCCGTTGTAGACGCCGTAGGCGGTCACGGGCGAGGGATCGCCGGAGCCGTGGGGCGTCGAGCGGATGCCGGTCACGTACTTCGTCTCCTCGTAGACGTACTCCATGTCCTCGACTCCGATGCCCACGTCCTCGGCCGTGATGTAGCGGCCGCCGAGCGTGTCGACGAAGCGCCCGTGGGCGCGCAGCAGAGCGGGCGTCTTGTCGCGCTTGGAGTCTCCGATGATGACCGCCTTGCCGCCGCCCAGCGCGAGATCTGCCACCGCCGCCTTGTACGTCATCCCCTCCGACAACCGCAGGACGTCCGTCAGCGCCTCGTCCGCCGAGCGATACGGCCACATGCGCGTCCCGCCGAGAGCCGGGCCGAGCGTCGTGTCGTGGATCGCGATGATCGAATCGAGGCCCGATTCCTCATCGTGGCAGAACACGACCTGCTCGTGATGGGCCGTGTGGATCTGGTCGAAGACGTCCAATTCGGGTCTCCTCTCGGTTATCGAAGGGGGTCGCGCCGCGGCGCGAAAGACTGAGATTAGCCGTCCAGAAGTTCGCTGGCAATCACGAGCCGCTGGATCTCGGAAGTGCCTTCGTAGATCTCCGTTACCTTGGCGTCGCGGAAGTATCGCTCGACCGGATAGTCCTTCATGTATCCGTATCCTCCGTAGACCTGGATCGCCTTCACGCCCGCGTCCATCGCCGCGCGGCTGGCGAGGAGCTTGGCCATGGCGACCTCCTTGCGCGCGGGCTCACCGCGGTCCTTCTTCGCGGCGGCGGCATGCGTCAGCGCGCGGGCCGCCTCGATCTGCGCCGCCAGGTCGACCAGCAGGAAGCGGATCCCCTGGAAGTCGGCGATGGGGTGGCCGAAGGCCTGCCGCTCGCGCGCCCAGTCGATCGCCAGATCGAGACAGGCGCCGGCGATGCCGAGCGCCTGGGCCGCGATCCCGAGCCGCCCGTGCTCGAGCGCCCCGAGCGCGTAGCCGAGCCCTTTCCCCTCCTCACCGAGGAGATTCGCGGCCGGTACCTCGAGGTCGCGGAACACGATCTCGGCCGTGTTCGACGACCGGAGGCCCATCTTCTTCTCCTCCTTGCCGACCGTGTACCCCTCCCAGGTCGGCTCGACGACGAAGGCGCTGACCCCGCGGGAGCCGCTGCCGCCCGTTCGCGCCATCGCGAGCACGACGTCCGCCGTCCCCCCGTTGGTCACCCAGGCCTTGGCGCCGTTGAGGACCCAGACGTCCCCGCGCCGGACGGCGCTGCAGGAGAGCGCGGCCGGATCGGAGCCCGCATGGGCCTCGGACAGCGCGAACGCTCCCAGCATGCGGCCTTCCGCCATCGGGCGGAGGTAGCGCTCCTTCAGGTCGTCCGATCCGTGAGCCAGGATGAGTTGCGTGGGGAGCGAGTTGTGAACGCTCATGGAGACCGCGAGCGAGGGGTCGACGCGCGCGATCTCCTCGAGCGCCAGGAGATACGTGACCGTGTCGAGACCGCTCCCGCCCCATTCCTCCGGGATCAGCATGCCGAGGAAGCCGAGCCGGCCGAGCGCGTCGATCGGCTCGCGCGAGAACTCGCCCTTGCGGTCGCGCTCGGCCACGTGGGGCGTGAGCTCGTTCGCCGCGAACTCCTTCGCCGTGCGCACGATCTCGCGCTGGTCGTCCGTCAAGGGTAGGAGTCCTTCCGTCATCGCCCTCGATCCCGCGATCGTCACGCGCCCTCGCCGTACTCGAAGAATCCCACCCCCGTCTTCCGCCCCAGCCTCCCGGCGGCGACCATCTGCCGGAGCAGCGGACAAGGGCGGTACTTGGGATCGCCGAGGCCGTCCTGGAGGACCTCGAGGATCGCGAGGCAGACGTCCAGTCCAATGAAGTCGGCGAGCGTGAGCGGTCCCATCGGGTGGCTCATGCCGAGCTTCATGACCGTGTCGATCGCCTCCGGCTCGGCGACTCCTTCCATGACGCAGAAGATCGCCTCGTTGATCATCGGCATGAGGACCCGATTGGACACGAAGCCCGGGTAGTCGCGCACGGTGACCGGCGTCTTCCCGAGAGCGGTGGCCATCTCGACCACCGTGCGATGCGTATCATCGGAGGTCGCATACCCGCGGATCACCTCGACCAGCTTCATGACCGGTACGGGGTTCATGAAGTGCATCCCGATCGTCTGATCCGGCCGCGAGGTGACCGCGCCGAGACGCGTGATCGAGATCGAGGAAGTGTTGCTCGAGAGGATCCCCTGCGGCTGGACGATCGCGTCGAGCGTCCGGAAGACGTCGGCCTTCACCTCCTCGTCCTCGACGATCGCCTCGACGACCAGGTCCGCCGCGTGGGCGGACTCGAGGTCTTCCTGGGCGTTGATCCGCTTCAGCGCCACGTCACGGTCGTCAGCGGTGATCGCATTCTTCGAGACCTGGCGCTCGAGATTCCGGGCGATCGCGTCCATGCCCTTGCGGAGCGCCGCGGGGTCGCTGTCGATCAGCGTCACGGGGTGGCCGTGGAGCGCGAATACGTGCGCGATCCCGTTCCCCATCGTGCCCGCACCGATGACGGCGACGTTGCGGCCGATGGACGTCATCGGCGCGTCTCCGGACCCGTCACAGCCGCTCGACCTCCATGGCGACCGCGTTGCCGCCGCCCAGGCACAGGGTGGCGAGACCGCGGCGCTCGTCGCGATCCTCGAGCGCGTAGAGGAGCGTCGTCAGGACGCGCGCCCCGCTGGCGCCGATCGGATGGCCGAGCGCGACCGCGCCCCCGTGCACGTTCACGCGGTCCCAGTCCCAGCCGAGCTCCTTGCCGTCGGCCAGCGCCTGCACGGCGAACGCCTCGTTGGCCTCGATCAGCTCGTAGTCGTCGATGCCGGTCCCGGTCTTGTCCATGAGGCGCCGGACGGCGAAGACCGGCGCGTAGAAGAGGAGCTTGGGCTCCGTGCCGGC
>DASSBK010000081.1:0-5094 GCA_035698825.1 Gemmatimonadota bacterium | reverse complement strand
GGTCGCGGGGCTCGACGCGGAGCACTTCCAGGCTCGCGACGGCCGGATCGCGCGCGCGGACCCCTGGGATTCGATCGAGCGCGTCATGGATGCGCTCGACGGCGAGCGCGAGCCCGACAGGAGTTTCGCGGAGTTCCTTCGAAGCCCCGACGCGGCGGAGTTCGAGCCGCGTGATCGCGAGCGGGCGCTCGCCTTCGTCGAGGGCTTCTACGCAGCCGACGCCGAGCGCGTGAGCGAGCGAGGTCTGGCAGGGGAGGGCGCGGAGGGGGCGGTCAGCGGCGGCCGCATCCCCGCGGGGTACGACAGGCTCGTCGACCGGCTCACCGACGGCCTCGCCGGACGGATCCGCCACGGTCACGTGGTCAAGCACTGCGCGTGGAGCGACGAGGCGGTGACGCTGTCGGGATCGGAGAGCGCGGGACGCGCGCGGTCGAAGTTCTCCGTCCGGGCGCGGGCTGCCGTCTTCGCCGTTCCCCATGGTGTGCTCACCGCGCCGCCGAAAGCCGCCGCCGCGATCGCCTTCGAGCCCGTCGTGTTCGGTCTCGCAGAGACGCTCGCCGCGGTCGCGACGGGCGATGCCGTGCGGCTGACGATCGCCACGCACGCGCCACCCAAGGATTTGCTCGACGTGACCGCGGAGCCCTTCTTCCTCCACACGCCGGCTGAATCCTTCAACGCCTTCTGGTCGGTCGAGCCGCCGGGGTCGCCGGCGCTCGTCGCCTGGTCCGGCGGACCGCGATCGCGAACCTTGCCGCGAAGTCGGGAGGCGAGACGGCGGGCCGCGCTGAAGATCCTGCGGGAGGCCGCCGGCCCGGCTGGGGCCCGGCTTGGCACGCGTGCCGGCCCCGCTTTCGGCCACGACTGGGCGCGCGACCCCTTCGCGCGCGGCGCCTACTGCTACAACGTGGTCGGGGCCGAGCCGCCGGCACCCGTCCACAGCGGAGCCCTCGCCTTCGCGGGCGAGGCGTTCGCGGGCCCATCGCTCGGCACCGTCGAAGGCGCCCTCGAGACGGGCCGCAGCGCGGCCCGCGAGCTCATGGACCGAATTCGCTAGAGAGCAGCGTCGGCCACCGGCGCGTGCCGCGTCCTCGGGCTTACTTGCGCTACTCCGCGCGCACCGCGACGGTCCCCACGTCCACGGTGAGCTCCTCGAGCGTCTGCTCGATCTCCGGGGGCATGTCCGCCTGGTACCGGCCGCCGAGGTGCGTGGCGAGGAACTGCTCGATCTTGGCGAACATCGCGAGGTTGTTGTCCTCGTTCGCGAAGCCGTGGCCCTCGTTGGCCGCCACCAGGTACTCGACGGGCTGCCCCTTGTCGCGGAGAGCGACCACGATCTGGTCGGACTCGGCCTGTTTGACGCGCGGGTCGTTGGCGCCCTGGATGACGAGGAGCGGCGCGGTGATCGCGTCCGCCGAGTTGAGCGGCGACTGCGCCTCCATCCGCTCGAGGTCGGCGGGGTCGCTGAGGTCGCCGACGCGCACCGCGAAAAGCTTCTGCATCGGCTTCCAGTAGGGCGGGATCGAGTTGAGGAGGGTGATGATGTTCGAGGGCCCGACGATGTCGACGCCGGCGGCGTAGAGATCGGGCGTGAACGCGAGGCCCGCGAGTGTCGCATACCCGCCGTACGAGCCGCCCATGATGGCGACCTTCTCGGGGTCGGCGATCCCCTGGTCGATGAGCCACTGAACACCGTCGCTGATGTCGTGCTGCATGGTGCCGGTGCCCCACTGCTCGTTCCCCAGGTTCAGGAACTCCTTCCCGTAACCGGTCGAGCCGCGGAAGTTGGGCATCAGCACGGCGTAGCCGCGGTTGGCTAGGAACTGGGCGAACCCGTCGAAGCCCCAGAAGTCGCGCGCCCAGGGCCCGCCGTGCGGCAGGACGACCACCGCCAGGTCCTTCGCTTCGACGCCCTGCGGGACCGTCAGATAGGCAGGGATCTCGATGCCGTCCCGCGCCGTGTAGCGCACGGGCCGCATGGCGGCCATCTGCTCGGTGGGTACCTCGGGTCGCGTCCGATACAGGAGCTCGGCTTCACCAGTCTCGCGGTCGTAGACGTAGGTCGAGCTCGGATCCACGTCCGAGTCCACCGCGACGAGCACGTACCGGTCGTCCTCGGTCATCGAGCGGAAGCCGTACTCACCCTCCGGGAGGACTTCGCCGATGCGCTCGAGATCGCGCGCGAACGCGTCGTCCTTGGGGTAGTACCGTGTGCGGTCTCCGAGATACGCCGTCGCGATCAACTCTTCGGTGGCATTCGAGAAGATGGCCTCGCCGAAATCCGCCTCTCCTTCGGGATCGACTTCCACCAGCTCGGTTTCTCCGGTCTCCACGTCCATGAGCTCGAGGCGGATGAGATCCCCCTCGCCCTTGTTCGTCTGGAGGTAGACGCGCCGGCCGTCCTTGTGGAAGCGGTCGGGGAAGCACGACTCCTGCTCGTTGCACGTATAGATCGTTGTCAGCGTGGGCCCGTCGACGCGCAGGATCTCCCACCCGCCCTCCTCGGTCTGGCGGATGCCTAGCCGGAGGTTCCCGTCCAGATCGGCGGCCCACTGCGCGACGTTCTGGTCGTTCCGGAGGACGAGCTCGCGCTCGCCGCTCAGGATGTCCAGCCGATACACGTCATGCACGGAAGCGTCGCGGTCGTTGAGCCCTACTAGGACGTGGGCAGGATCATTCTCGGGCACCGCGTAGATGGCGGCGCGGACGTTCTCGAGCGGCGTGAGGTCGCGTGCAGCCGGCACCGTCATTCCCTCCGCGGCCGCCGCGCTCGGGTCGACCGCGTAGACGTGGAAGTTCTCGTTTCCTCCCTGGTCCTGGACGAAAAGGATCACCTTGGAGTCGCGGCTCCAGAAGTACCCCTGGATCGGGCGCAGCGAATCGGCGGTCATCGGCCGGGCTGCCTCGAACGGCTCGTCGATCGCCTTGACCCAGATGTTCCGGATCCCGTCGAGCGGCTTCATGAACGAGACCCAGCGGCCGTCGGGCGACAGCTGGCCGCCCGAGATCTCGGGATCCCCGAAGAAGATCTCGCGGTCGATCAGCGGCGGAAGCGCGTCGAGGTATGGAAGCTCGTCGGCATCGCCGGAGACGGTGGCGGTCTGAACGTCCTGGGCGCGAAGGAACTCCGGACGGAGCATCGATCCGCCGGCGAGCAGGGAAAGGAACAGGATCTGGATCGGTCGCGGCATCATTCACCTCAGAGGGATGGTGTGTGGCGGATCAATCTACGGCGCGGGGCTGGCCAAAGCCGCTCGAAGGCGGTACACTGTAGTCGCTTTCAGGAGACGGGTTCAAGAGAACGAACGCTCGAAATCGACGCGCCGGACTCTCGACGGAACACCGAAGAGAGCGGCGCTTTTTCATGCGTAGCGCCCGAAGCCCTGGAAGGCCCCGGCAAGTGGCCGGGGACCTCATAGTTAGACGACAAAGGAAGAGCAAAAAGATGGCTAAGGGCAAGGTAAAGTGGTTCAACGACGCGAAGGGCTTCGGCTTCATCGAGCAGGAGAACGGTGGGCCGGACGTCTTCGTCCACTTCTCGGCGATTTCCGCTGAGGGTTTCAAGTCCCTGAGCGACAACGACGAGGTCGAGTACGACGTCGAGCAGGGCCCCAAGGGCGCCCAGGCGACGAACGTCAAGCGCCTTTCGTCGAGCTCGATGTAAAGAGCGCGACTCCGAGCGGCACTCGCCGCACGGTTCGAAAGCCCCCGCCGGGAAGCCGGCGGGGGTTTTCTATTGTGGGCGATCGGTCGGCTCGTGTCCGGAGTCGAGCGTCCTCGGCTCCGTTAGGAGCCGGCCGGTGAGGGCGGCGGGCGCCGGGGGCTCGGACTCTCGACGATGTTCTCCCACTCGCTCGCATCCGAGCGCGCCACTACCGCCACGACGGGATGCGTGGCGCTCAGATTACAGACCTCGTGCGGCACGCCCGGCTCGATGAAAATGAAGTCGCCGGCCACGTTGTCGACCGAGTGCTCGAGATTTGGGCCGTACTCATGCCGCACCGCCCCCTCGAGGATGTAGAGCATGACTTCGAAGCCGACGTGGATGTGAGCGTACGCCACCCCTCCGGGAGGGATCGTCGCCACATTCATCGACAGTTCCTTCGCGCTCGTATTCTTGGCCGACAGACCAGTCTTGTAGCGGATCCCGTTCCACCCGCGTGTGAGGCCGCTGCCGCGCAGCACCGTGATGCCGTGCATTCCTTCGACGGGGGTGAGGGGTTCGGCTTCAGAAGTCATGAGCCGACCGGTTGAGCGAACATGAGCTCCACTCCATTCGGATCGAGAATGCCGAATTCCCTCTGTCCGTAGAACGCCGTATGAAGGTCCACGGTGAAACGCACCTCCGGGGTGTCCGTCGTTTCACCGGCGAGCGCCTCGCGAGCGCGCGCCAGCTGGCGGCGCTTGAGGTGGGCGTAAAGGTCGTCGAGGTGGTCCGTGTCGAGCCAGAGGCTCAGCGGTCGAGTCGAATCGTGCCGGGGCTCGCGGCGCGGATCCTTCGACGGGACGAACATGATCCGGACCTTGCCGAGTGACACGGCCGCCCAGTCCAACCGGTCCTCGTCGCCGTGGCTGCCCTCGAGCTCGAAGCCGATCGCGCGGTACCAGGCAACCGTGGCCTCCACGTCCGGCACGGCCAGCATCGGCGTGAGTCTGCGGACGGATCCGCCGAGCGAGGAGAGCATACCCGCGGAGAAGACGTCCGGCGGCGGCTCGGGCTCCCGGGCACCGGCCGCGTAGAGCTGGCGCATCGCCTCCCGGTCGCCCCGCAACATGGCGACCTCGAGTGGCGTCCGTCCCACCGCGTCCCTGGCTTCCAGGTCCGCCCCCAGATCGATCAGTGTCGCGAGCGTCCGGTAGTGGTCCCCGGTCCGGAAGACCCCGCCGACGAGCCCGTCTGGCGGCGCGATCACGTAGTGGAGCGCGGTCTGCTCCTGCTCGAAGCGCGACAACCGCCGCGCGATCGCATCGGGGTCGTCACGCACGAGTTGCCGGAGGAGACCGATGTCCCCCAGGGTGATCGCGGAGAAGACGTGATGGCGGGCGCCGTGAGCGACCAGCAGGTCGACCACCTCCCCGTGGGTCTCGCCGAACACC
>DASSBK010000080.1:0-12179 GCA_035698825.1 Gemmatimonadota bacterium | reverse complement strand
CGTGCCGGGTCCCGGTTCCCAGCGGCGGCGCGCAGCGCCAGAGCCCGAGCGGCGCGCCGAGGACCCCGTGCGCGTCGCACGAGATCATCCGGCTGGGGACCCCCGAAAGAATGTGCGCCAGATCGTGCGCTCCCTCGACGGGCGCACCGGTCGAACCGCTCGATCGGGTGGTGAAGAAGCGCTCGCTGAGCGGGTTGTGGAACGTCCCATGCCCGGTTTCGACGACCACGCCGTTGCGCTCGATCGGCGACCGGCCCTTGAACTCCTCGAAGGTCACGTAGACGCCGGCGTCCCTGAGGGAGGAGAGCGCCCCCTCGAGGCCGCGGGTACGGACCAGGGCCCGCAGATCGCCGAGCTCGCACCCCGCCGCCCGCAGGAGCGGCAGGTAGGGGCTCGCCGGATGGCCGTAGATGCCGCGCTCGGCTACGTCGAGGAAGTTCGCCTCCCGCTCGTCCAGGCGACGGCGCAGCTGAACACGGGCCTCTTCCAACGTGACCCTCTGCCGCAGGAATGCCGGCAGGCGACTCGCGAGACGGCCGAGCGTTGGGAGATCGCGGATCAGCGGCAGGGGAGTCTCACGGGAGGTTGGGGTTCGTTCCCTGCTCGATCGCGCCGATCGGAAAGCAGGTATCGCGGCCCGTCATGTCCTCCGCCTCGCCCGGGATTCCCTCCTGGAGCCACCGGTGGAGGTCCCAGAGCCGGCGCGCCTCCAGCCAGAGCTCGATCCCTCTCTCCCGCTTGAGCGCGGTCCAGGCGCTCTCGAGATCGTCGACCGGCCAGGGGTCCACCCCCGCCGCCGCGCGAAGGGCGTCGATCTCGGCGGTCGCGCCTTCCACATCTCCGGTCCTGAGCGCCGCCTCTGCCACGATGAGGCGCATCTCCTCCCATGTTACCAGCTCGATCGGCGCTTGCCTGTCGTCGTACTTCGTCTGGAAGAGCCACGGCAGGCCGTTGCGGGTCTCCGGGTTGGCGGGGTCGGTTCCCCACGGGACGCGCGGATCCGACGTCGCCTCGTAGTAGGCCTGATAGAACGTGCCCCACGCGGTGTGCGCCCGCTGCACCGCCGTGGAGCCCGCCGCGACCCGGTTGCTGCGATCATCATCCCCGCCGTCGAACGGAATCAGGAAAGCGAAGCCTGCCGGCACTCCCTCGGCGTCGGACCTCGCCCCGGCCCAGTCGCCGAGCCCGACTCGCGCCGACGCGCGGCCCGCGTGCGCCGCGTCGGCCAGCGCGGCGTCGCCGATCCGCTCCGCGATCGCCAGCGCTTCGGTGAAGGCGTCTTCCGCGCGCTGGAAGTGAACGGTGCGCGGCTCGGGCGGGCCGCCGTCGACGATCGCCTGGCACATGTTCTCCCCGAGCAGGCGGTTCGAGAACCCCACGTACAGGAGGGCCTCGGCGGCGGGCCGCGACCGGGCGAATTCTTCCTCGCCGAGGATCGCGCGGATCCGGCGGACGCCGTCCTCGGCCGTCCAGCGCGCCTGATGCGCGGCGTTCCAGTGACGGTCCGAGTCCACCGGTGTCAGCTCGCCCGCCGCCTGCGCGAGCGTGGCGCCCAGGTCCTCGCCGGCACCGCCGTAAGCCATCTCGCGGGCGGCGATCAGCCCGGTCTGGCTCAGGAACCCGACCGCGGTGGAAAGCGTGAGGGCCATCCCGGAGACGAGCGGAGAGATGGCGGCCTGGTCGTCCAGCTCCTCGTCGTTTACGGTCGAGAGATCCACGATCGAGTCCTGACATCCCGCCAGCCCCGCCAGCAGCATCAGCACCCACGCGGTCCGTGCCCGCGGCAGGCTCACCGGGTCACGCGCACGGAAACGACGAACCTCGACGGCGACGGGACCTGGGAATCGATCCGGCGCACGATCGTCTGCATGCCGTCGTCGCCCACCATCTCCGGGTCGAACAACAGGAAGTCGTCGTTCTTCCAGGCCCAGAAGTTCTGCGCCGAGGCTACCACGGTGGCCCGCCAGTCGCCGAGCACCGTCCCGGGAAGCGGCGCGCGGAGCGTGAGCTCTCGGAAGCGGAAGAAGTCCCCGGGGTAGATCGGCCCGCCGTCGTCCGGGACGTTGTCCGCGATGCACCAGACCCGCTGCCACGCGGTCAGCTCGTCGTCGCGGCCGGCTTCTCGGAGCGCGTACGCGGGGTCGCACGGAGGATAGACCTCGCGCCTGGCAAGATTGTTGCCGACGTTGTCGAAGACATAGTGACCGCCCATGTACTCGCCCCGGGCGTCGATCTCGATCCCCTTCGGAAGCCGGATCGTGGAGGACACGCCCAGCACGGTGGTGGGAATGGTGGCGCCCCACACGTGATCCTCCTCGATGATCGGCTCGGCGATCGCGTCGGGATTGAGGATGCGTGGAGCGATCAGAGTGGGGACGGGAGCGTCCTCGAGGATCCAGCCCGCGTCGAAGACCCGCAGCGGCGGCGCGCCTCCGAGGTCGGTCAGCTTCGAGTCGTTCGTGTGGAGGTAGAATCCGGCGTCCCAGCCGAAGGAGGCGCCGCTGACGACGCTGCCCGCGAGCGTCAGCTCGATCCCGTCGTTCCGCAGCGTGCCGACGTTCCGGAGCTGGGTCTCGAGGAAGCCGCGTGAGGGGATCGGGGTGATGGGGAACAGGGCGTCCGTCGTCCGCTGCCGATAGTACGAGAACTCGGCCACCAGGCGGTCGTTCAGGAACGACCCTTCGAATCCGATCTCCAGCTCCGCGGTCCGCTCCGGCCCCAGATCCGGGTTCCCGATCGTCCCCGGCACCACTGCCTCCTCGCCGTCGAACGACGTCATCATCCACGACCGCAGCTCGTCGATGACGCCCGGCGCCCGCCCCGCGTGGCCGTAGCTCGTCCGCAGCTTCAGGTCCCCCCAGCCGTCGCGCCAGAAATCCTCCTCGGAGACGATGTAGGACCCCCCGATCCGCGGATACGCCTGGAGGCCGAGGTCGTCCCCGAACGCCGTGCTGCCGTCCAGACGCAACCCCCCGGTCACGTAGTAGCGGTCGCGCCAGCCGGCCAGCATCTCCCCGAACACGCCGCTCGTCCGCGTGCGGACCTTGCTGTGGAAATCGAGCGAGAGCTCGCCGCCTTCGATCGTCGGCTCTTCCTCCGCATCGAACCCCTCCGCGTATCCCGCGTCGCTCTCGACCGTCGACGTCACGCTCTGCGCGCCCCACGAGAGCGTCGTCGACGTCCGGCGCGGCAACGTCAGGTCGATGCTGCCCACGTACTCCGCCGTCAGAATCCCGTTGACCCAGTCCTCCTCGGCCAGGATCCCGTCCGGCGCGAAGACGAACCCCACGGGGCGCAGCTGTCGCATCGCGCTCGCGGCGCGGTCGTATCCCAGGGTCACGCGATTCATCCACGAGGACGACGGCGCGTGGATCGCGGTCAGGCCGAGGATCGTGTGGTCGAGACCCGTCTCGATGTCGTAGTCGAGGAGCTGCTCGAGGCCCTGGCGGGTGGTGTCGCCGAGCGCGTTGGTGCGTCCCCGGAACACGTTCAAGGTGAGGCTGTTGCTGTCGAGCCCGCCGGCGATGTTCTGGAGGTCGTGGGCGGTGTGGGCGGTGCTGAGACGCACCGACAGGTCTTCCCGCGGCTGGACGTCGAGATTGGCCCGGACCGTCCAGCGGTCGTCGCGGTTGTCCGGCAGCACCCCGTCGTTCCGGTCGAGCGACGTCGACACGAAGTAGCCGACCGGGCCGCCGCCCGCCACCGATACTCCGTATCTCTGGCGCCACGCGGCCCCGTCGAGCCAGGGCTCCATGCCCACGAACGGGCGATCCGACGTCCCGAAGTCGAGGACGCGATCGAATCCCTGGCCGACCTCCGCGGTCCAGACGGGCGGACCGGATCGGCCCCGCCTGGTGAAGATCTGGACGACGCCGCTCGCGGCCTCCGCTCCGTACAGGGTGGTCGCCGCGGGACCCTTCACGATCTCGATCCGATCGATGTCGGCGGGATTGATGTCATTGAGCGGGCTCGGCGTGTCGTTCGGCCCGTCGTTGTTCTCGACCTTGGGGAGGTTCTCGGGATACCCGTCGCTCCGGATGCGGACTCCGTCGACGTACACGAGAGGCTCGTTGCTGAGCGCCGCGCTGACGTTTCCCCGCAACCGGATCTGGCTCCCCGAGCCCGCGTTGCCGCTGCTCTGCTGGACCGTCACGCCCGGAAGCCGGCCGGCGAGAAGCTCGTCGACGGTGGCGACGGGCTCGTCGATCCGCGAGACGTCGATCCGCCCCACGCTGTGGGGGATCTGCCGCCCGAGGGCGCCCGCCGCGGTGCCGGTCGCCACGATCTCGTCGAGACGCAGGGGCTCGGGCCGCAGGGCGATGGCGATCTCCGCCGTCCCTCCGGCGACGACCGTCACCGGCGCCTCGCTCGCGGTGTAGCCCAGCCCTTCCGCGCGGAGGAGCCGCGCGCCGGCCTGGGCCTCGGGGATCCGGAAGCGGCCGCGCTCGTCCGTCACCGCTCCGACGTCCTCCCCCACCACGTAGACCTGGATGTACGGGATCGGCATGCCGGTCGCGTCGTCGACCACCTGGCCCGCGATCGCGCCGACCGTCTGGGCATTCGACGAAGCGGCCAGCAGCGCGCAGAAGGCCACGCACACGACCGCGATCAGCCAAGGCCTGGACACAGGGCAAACCTCGGACGAGTTCAAGTACCTCTCCGGTTGGAAGCGCGTGGTTGTAGCGGACGGCAGGATGGATCCGAGCGTTCGAAGACCCGGCCTTCAGGATCTTCCCGGCCCACGACTTTCGAAGCTAAGGTGCCCCCCGCGCCGGATGCAAATAGCCGCTGGACACGGCCCTGTTCCGACTATCTCGACCCCTTCAGCGCCTCGCTGTCGGGCGCGAGTGGTCAGCGCTTGATCCGGCGGAAAGGCGCGGCCTATCGTTCCCCCGAGACGACTCGCCCCCCCGTTGGAGAAACGCGATGCTCCAGTTCTCGGCACGGTCGCCCGTCGCCTCCCGACGGGTGCTTCGACAATGAGCGAGTTCGACGTCGCGCGCTCATGGCGCGGGTGGATCGGGCTCTTCGCTGCACCACTCGCGTTCCTGCTCGTGCTCGCCCTCCCCGCACCCCGGGGGCTCGAGCCCGCGGCGTGGCGGACGGCGGCGTGCGCGGTGGCGATGGCGATCCTGTGGATCACCGAGGCGATCCCGATCCCCGCCACGGGCCTCCTGCCGCTCGCGCTGTTCCCGCTCCTCGGCGTGGGCACGATCGGCGAGAACGCAGCGCCGTACTCGAACCCCGTGATCTTCCTCTTCCTTGGTGGGTTCCTGCTGGCTGCCGCAATGGAGCGCTGGGGGCTCCACCGGAGGCTGGCGCTGACGATCATCCGCGCGATGGGCACTGCCCCGCGACGGCTCGTGGCGGGGTTCCTCGCGAGCGCGGCCTTCGTCAGCATGTGGATCAGCAACACCGCCGCGACGCTCCTCCTCTTGCCGATTGGCGTCTCCGTCCTCGAGCTCGGAGATCGCTCGCGCGATCGGGAAACCGTCGACGAAGAGGGCGGCGTTCCTGCCGTGGGCGCGGGAGATCTCGCGCCCGCTCTGGTCGCGGCGATCGCCTTCGGCGCCGGCATCGGGGGCGTCGCGACCCTGATCGGTACGCCGCCCAACGCGTTGACGGCGGCGTTCCTGCTCGAGAGCTATGGGATCCAGGTCGGCTTCGTGCGCTGGATGGCGATCGGCGTGCCGCTCGTGCTCGTCGCGCTTCCCCTCACCTACGCGGTGCTGGTCCGCCTGGCGTTTCGCGTGGAAGGCGGCGAGCTCCCCGGGGGACGCGCCCTGATCGACCGCGAGATCGCCTCGTTGGGCCCGGCGGGTCGCGGGGAATGGTTCGTCGCCGCGGCGTTCCTGCTGGCGGCCGCGGGGTGGATCACGCGCCCGATCCTGGAGCGCTGGATCCCGGGCATCAGCGACGCGGGGATCGCGATGCTCGCGGCGCTCGGTCTATTTCTCGCGCCGGTGTCACTGTCGAAGCGCGAATTCGCCCTCGACTGGTCGACGGCGCAGCGCATCCCGTGGGGCGTGATCGTTCTGTTCGGCGGAGGCCTGTCGCTGGCCGACGCGATCGAGCGCACCGGACTGGCGTCCTGGCTCGCGGCAGGGTTCGCGGGCTTCGGGGCGTGGCCCTTCTGGGCGCTGCTCGGGGTGGTCTGCCTCGTCGTCGTCCTGTTCAGCGAGCTCGCCAGCAACACCGCGACCGCCGCCGCGTTCCTGCCCGTCGTCGGAGCGCTGGCGCTATCGACCGGCCAGGACCCGATGCCCCTCGTGATCGCCGCCGGGCTCGCCGCCAGCGGCGGCTACATGCTGCCCGTCGCCACGCCGCCGAACGCGATCGTGTACGGGACGGGGCGGATCACCGTGCCGCAGCTCGCCCGCGCCGGCGCCCTCCTCGATCTGCTCTTCCTGATCCTCGTGCCGGCCGTGGCGCTTCTCCTCGTGCCACTCGTCTTCCGCCGCTGAGGGCGCGCGGGGCCGGACTCAGGGCTCGAGGTCATCCAGCGCCTCGAGCCGGCGGCGGGCCCGCTCCTCGGGGGTGTCGTCGGCCTCCTCGTAGAGGGCCGTTTCCCACGATCCGTAGACGGCATTGGGGATCAAGATCCAGCGATCGCCCCAGCGGTCGCGATACCGCTCGAGCAGGCGGTCGCGCTCCTCGCGCGGGAGTCGGGCGGAGATGAAGTCGTTGAAGTCGTCGCCGACGAGAAGCACGATCCGGTAGCGCTCGGCGACGGCTTCGCGACGCGATGTCTTGTCGCTCCCCCATCCCTCGCGCTCGCCCCGCGAGAGGACCGTGTCGACCTCGGGGTCGAGCGGCAATCCCTGGGCGGCGAGGTTCCTGCGCGTCGCCTCCTCGAGCGGCTGGTCGCGGTTCGTCACGTAGAAGACGGCGACGCCCAGCGAGTCGGCGAGCGCCAGGAACTCGCGCGCACCCGGGATCGCCGGCGCCTGCGCCTCGTCGACCCACTCGCCCCATCCCTCGGGATCGAACGACCCGCCGGCCAGGATCGTCCGCGCCTGCTGCGCGGAGTTGTCGAGCACGGTCTCATCGATGTCGAGGATGACGGCGGGCGGAAGCATGGAGAAGTCGTCGCCTTCCTGTTCGACCGCCGCCGTCCAGCCGGAGTCCGCGAGCGCGACCGGAAGGACTTCGCTCGCCTCGTCGTAGGCTTGAAGCGTTGCCGCGCGGTACTCGGCGGAGGTCTGCTGCCAGAGCGTCGCGAAGAGCGTGGGGTGCTCGACGAGCGCGGAGGAGGCCACCGCGGAATCGGCCGGCGCGACTTGCGGAGACGGATCGTTCCGCGATACGCCGCGAGACGTCGCGCAGGCGGCGGACGCGTATACGACCGCGGAAGCGGCCAGAAGCAGGGCGACCCGGCCATCCATGCGCGGCAAGGTAGTGCGGCGTGGCAGTCGTCGCATCGCGATACCACCCGAGCCGCGCACAGGCGGAGGTCCCGTCGCGATCGGATACGCGCCGTTCACAGGATGACGGGGTGGTCGGGCAGGGTACCGGCCGGGCCGCCTTCGCGCGGGAAGCTCGCGCGGAGGTGCTCGCCGACCGCCTCGATCCCCCAGATCACGGCACGCTGGAACTCGCCCTCGCGGATCCGCTCCTCCATGCCGCGGCAGATCGCCTCCCACCCCTCGGGTCCGACGCGCGCGTCGATCCCGCGATCGCCGATGATCTCGAAGTCCCGGTCGGCCAGCAGGAAGTAGATCAGGACGCCGTTGTTGTGCTCGGTGTCCCAGACTCCCAGCTCGCCAAAGACCTCGATCGCGCGCTGGCGCGCGGAGATGCCGCGCAGGACCTCGCGCGTGTCGAGCGAGTGCTGGACGGCGAAGCGGATCTGGCCGGTGTGCGCGGTCTCGCTCTCGCCGATCGCCGCTTCGATGTTCGCCAGCGCTTCCGCCGGGAACACCTTGCCGACGCTCCACGCGGTCGTGAACAGATGCCGCAGGATCCGCGCGAGACCCATGCGCCCGCCTACCAGCGGCCCGACGCGCCGCCGCCGCCGAAGCCGCCCCCGCCACCGCTCCAGCCGCCCCCGCCGCCACCGGACCATCCGCCCGAGGGCCAGCCGACACCCCCCCAGCCTCCGCGGCGGTAGCCGCCGCGCCGCTGGCCGGGCATGCCGCCGAGGAGCGTGAAGAAGAACGCGATGACGGCCACGACGGCCGCGGCGATCAGCGACGCGACGAGCGCCCAGGCGATCGCGCCGGTCAGGCCGCCGGTGATGACCGCCGCGGGCAGGCGTCCGAAGATCGCCCTCAGGATGCTTCCTACGACGACCACCATGATGAATCCGATCGTCAGGAGCCCGCCGAGACCTCCGCCGCCGTCGCCGGGCCAGGGCTGGGGAGGCTCGGGCTCGGGAAGCGGCTCGCCGTCTATGACCCGGATCATCGCGTCGATCCCGGCGTTCACGCCGCCGGCGAAGTCCCCGACCCGGAAGCGGGGCACCACGATGTCCTCGACGATTTGGTTGGCGATGGCGTCGGGCAGCGCGCCCTCGAGGCCGTAGCCCACCTCCAGACGCAGCGCGCGATCATCCTTCGCCACGAGGAACAGGACGCCGTCGTCGACGCCCTCGCGTCCGAGCTTCCACTCGTCGACCACGCGGATCCCGTACTGCTCGATCGTCTCGGGCGCCGTCGTCGGGACGAACAGGACGGCGATCTGGCTGCCCTTGCGCTCCTCGAACGCGGCGAGCTTCTGCTCGATCGCGGCGATCTCGCCGGCGGTGAGGGTGCCCGTGAGGTCGGTGACGCGGCGCTCCAGCCGCGGCACCGGTGCCCGGTCCTGCGCCGCGGCGCGCGGTGCGAGCCCGATTCCCAGCGCCAGAGGCACGGCGAGCGCGGCGGCGAGCCGGCGCGTCATGATGCGCGATGCAAATCCGGTGACGCTACGGGTTCGTCGGGGCCGGCGTCGTCGGCGACGGTGTCGTGTCGGGCCGCGAGAAGTCGACGGGAGGCGGCTCGGCGATCTCCGTTTCGTCCTCCACCGTGAAGTTCGGTTTGGTGTCGTAGCCGAAGATCTTGGCGGTCAGGTTCACCGGGAATTTGCGGACCGTGGTGTTGTACTCCCGCACCGAGTCTATGTAGCGATTGCGCGCCACCGCGATCCGGTTCTCGGTGCCCTCGAGTTGCGCCTGGAGCTCGCGGAAGCTCTGGTCCGATTTCAGGTCGGGATAGTTCTCCACCACGACGAGGAGGCGCGACAGAGCGGAGGTCATCTCCGCCTGCGCCTGCTGGAACTCGGCGAACGCCGCGGGGTCCTCGAGCAGCTCCGGCGTCGCCTGGATCGAGCCGACTCTGGCACGCGCGTTCGTCACGCCCAGGAGCACGTCGCGCTCCTGCGCGGCGTAGCCCCGCACCGTTTCTACCAGGTTGGGAATGAGGTCGGCACGGCGCTGGTACTGGTTGACCACCTCGCTCCAGGCGGCGGTCACCGCTTCGTCCTGCGTCTGGATGGTGTTGTACCCACAACCGTGCAGCGCGAGACCCGATACGACGATCGCCAGCGTCTTCAAGACTCGGTTCATGGGAAGCCCTCCTGTCGATGGGCAGCGCAAGATACACGCGGCGCTTCCCGCCAACCCGCCGAGGTCACCTGGACGACCGTCGGGTCGCCCCGCCATCGGACCACCGGGCGCTTCTTTTCGGACGTTCCCCACGATAGAGTATGGGACCATGCGTCGGCGCTCCCGCATCGACTCCGCGCGCTCCGCGCTCCTTCTGGTCGACATCCAGCCGGATTTCCTCCCCGGCGGCGCGCTGCCGACACACGACGGGCTGTCGATCCTCGAGCCCATCGGCCGCCTGCTCGCCGCGCGGCCCTTCGGACTCTGTGTCGCGACACAGGACTGGCACCCTCGCGACCACGTCTCCTTCGCCTCCAACCATCCGGGACACGCGCCCATGGACCGGATCGAGCTGTACGGTCACGAGCAGATCCTGTGGCCCGACCACTGCATTCAGGAGACGCCGGGCGCGATGCTGCACCCGGACGTCGACTGGAGCGGGTTCTCGGCGATCGTCCGCAAGGCGGTCGACCGGCATGTCGATTCCTACAGCGCGATCCGGAACAACTGGAATCCTCGAGGCGAGCGACCGCCGACGGGTCTCGCGGGATACTTGCGGGAGCGCGGCGTCGCGCAGGTCTTCATCGCCGGCCTGGCGCGCGACTTCTGCGTGCGATGGAGCGCGGAGGACTGCGCCGACGAGGGGTTCTCCACGTTCGTGCTGTGGGATCTGTCGCGGCCGGTCGACCCCGCCAGCGACGCAGACGTGCGAGACGCGCTCGACAGGCGGGGAGTGCGGGTGCTGGAATCGGCGCAGATCCTCGCGGAAAGCGGCGCGCCCTGAAGCGGTAGCCCGCTTCTCTCGAAACGGAATCGGGCTTCCGCGCACTCCAAGCCACGCCCCAATCTGTTGCACTCCGCGTCTCATCGTAGCGGCCCCGCGACCGTTGCCTCGCGGCGCCGAGCACCACGCAACTGCAAACGTTTCAAGGACTTGGGTCTCCATCACGGTTCGCGCGAGGCGCAGCGGCCCGCGGCTTGCGATTGGGCTCCCCGCCCGCAAGGAGCGGGCGACGGACAAAACGGCAAACCCTGCGAGAGCAGGCGACGCAAAGCCACGGGTCCCACCTGGCACGACCAGCGGACAGCCGGGCTGCCCGACTGAGCCCCAACGACTGCTCCGATCTTTCCAGCCGTCGGAGCGAGCTGACGGAGGGATCCATGAAGCTCTCACTCTCTCGACCGCTGTTCGCGGTCGGGCTGCTCGTCTGCTTGCTGGCCGCCTGTCAGTCCCAGATGCCCACCGCACCGGGCGACGACTCCCAGTCGATCGCGGCGACCGCCTCCGGCCAGCCGGACTTCCTCCTGGGAGGTCTCCTCGGGGGGAGTGGCGGATCCCGGCCGACGCTCATCAAGGTGCGCCGCGGCGAGACGCTCGAGACCGATGACGCCACACTGTCGTTCCTCAAGCGCGCGCTCTCCTTTCCGACGCGGATCACCCAGGAGGTCGACGGCACCCGGTACGTCTCGTTCCGGTTCGGACCGAGCGGCCTGGAGTTCGATCCCGTCGCGATCCTGTCCATCTCCGTCGACAAGGCGGACCTGCGGGGGGTCAATCCGTATCGGCTGAGGATCGCCGTCGCTTCGGACGATCGCGATGACTGGCGCGTGGTCGGCGGGATCTACAATCCGCTCAACAGGACGGTCACGGCACCCGTTCTCCACTTCTCGCGTTACGCGCTCTGCGTCGAATAGGTCGCGGGGTCGGATGGGACCGACCGTAGACACGGTTCTCGACCGGGGCCATCAGGCGGCCAAGGCGGGACGATGGAGCGAGGCCCGCCGGCTGTTTCGCCGCGCGGCCGTCGAAACCACGCCCCTGCTGCGGGACCGAGCCAGGGCGACCGATGCCCGCCGATGGTGCTCGATCGCGGGCATGCGGCTGGGCGACTGGACCGGCGCCTCCGCCGACGCGACCGCATCTCTACGGTGCGCGAGGCGGCTGGCGGACATCCAGCGGGAAGGCAAGTCGTTCAACGTCGCGGGAGCCGTCGAGTTCGAGCGCGGCAACTGGGGCACCGCGCTGGATCTCTTCGGGAGGGCGCGCCTGCTGGCCCAAGCGGCCGGCGACCGGGGGCTCGTCGCCAGGATCGACAACAACGAGGGCGCGCTGTGGGCCGCCCGTGGCGATTCCTCGCGTGCGCGCCGGCTCTATGCGTCGGCGCTGGTCGGCTTCCAGGCGAATGGCGAAGACGACGCCGCCGCCCGCGTCATGAACAATCTGGGTCTATCGATGATGGAAGCGGGCGCCGCGGAGGATGCCCGCGTGCTGTTCGACGAGGCCACGAGGACCGCTCGTAGGACCGGCGAAACGGATCTGCTGCTCACGATACTCATCAATTCCGCTCGGGCCGCGGCGGAACGCCGAGACCTCGACCGGGCCCGCACAGCCGCAGCCGAAGCGCGCGTTCTCGCCGACCGCATCGAAGGCGAGCCGGTGATCGCGGACCTGGCGTGCGCGCTCGCCGCCATCGCGCTCGTCGAGCATCGGTGGCCGCAGGTCGAGGAATGGACTCGCCAGGCCCTGGAAGCCTCCGCGGACGGGAAGAATCCGCTCGCCGCCGCCGACGCCCGCGAGCTTAGGGCGCGGACACGC
>DASSBK010000079.1:0-2747 GCA_035698825.1 Gemmatimonadota bacterium | reverse complement strand
CGGCGGCCGCCGGCCGCCTTCCCATGCGCCCCGGGCCCACCCTCGACCGAGCGTCCATCTCGGCGGCCGAGCGCTACGACGCGCTCCATGCCGACCGCGTCGCGGACGTCGCGTTCTACGCACGCGAAGCGGCGGCGGCCGGCGGCCCGGTCCTGGAGGTCGGATGCGGCACGGGCCGCGTGTCGCTCGCGATCGCCGCGGCGGGCGTCGACGTCACGGGCCTCGATCGCGATCGCGAGCTGCTGTCGCTCGCGGCGGCGAAGCGCGCGGCCGACGCGCCGGCGACGGCCCGGAAGAGGAGCGGCAGCGTGTCGGCGGGGAATTCCGCGGGACGGCTCGCGCTCGTCTGCGCGGACATGCGGGCCTACGCCTTCCGGCGGCCGTTCGCGGCCGTGCTGATGCCGTTCCGCGTGTTCCAGTCGATGCTGGCGGTGCCCGATCAGCTGGTGGCGCTGGCGGCGGCGCGCGCGGCGCTCGCCCCCGGGGGCCGGCTCGTCCTCGACCTCTTCGACCCGCGCCTCGACGTCCTCGCCGAGGCGGCCGAAGGGCCTGCCTCCCTGGCCGAGACGGGCCGTTCCTTCGAGGATGCGCGCGGTCGGTGGCGGGAGCGGGTGGCCGCGCGCTACGACCTCGAGAGCCAGATCGTCGATCTCACCTACGTCTACGAGCGGGAGCCCGAAGGCGACCGGGGGGCCGAGAGGTCGTTCGAGCGCCTCCGGGTCCGCTACTTTACGCGCTGGGAGTTTGAACACTTGCTGGCGCGCGCGGGTTATGAAGTCGAGACCCTGTACGGGAGCTGGGAGGGCGGGCCGCCGACGCCGGAGGGAGAGGACATGATCTGGATCGCCAGGAAACGAGGAGCCCGGCGGCGCGCGACCCACGCCCCCGCCGGCGGCTGATCGTGGAGGCGCATCCCAGACTCGAGGCGCGGAGCCCCGATGCGGACGTGAAGGCCGCCGACCGGCTCCTCACCGCGCGGGCCGCGCTCGACGCGGCGGTCGGCAGGGTGATCGTCGGGCAGGAGACCGTGCGCGAGCTCCTGCTGGTCGCGCTCCTGTCCCGCGGCCACGCGCTCCTCGTCGGCGTCCCCGGTCTCGCCAAGACGCTCCTCGTCCACGCGCTCGCCAACGCGCTCGACTGCCGCTTCCGCCGGATCCAGTTCACGCCCGACCTCATGCCGACCGACATTACCGGGACCGAAGTCATCGAGGAGGATCCCGACACGGGCCGGCGCCGGCTGCGCTTCCTTCCGGGGCCGCTGTTCACCCACGTCCTCCTCGCCGACGAGATCAACCGCACGCCGCCCAAGACGCAGGCCGCGCTCCTCCAGGCGATGCAGGAACGCGAGGTCACGGCGGGCGGGACGACCCACATCCTCGAGGATCCGTTCTTCGTGCTCGCGACGCAGAACCCGATCGAGCAGGAGGGCACCTATCCCCTTCCCGAGGCGCAGCTCGACCGGTTCATGTTCGAGCTCGACATCCGCTATCCGGAGCGCGCCGAGGAGATCGAGATCGTCCGCGCGACGACCGCGGGCCCGGAGGTCGCGGTCGAGCCGGTCGTCTCGCGCGCCGAGGTGCTGGAGTTCCAGGACCTCGTGCGGCGGGCGCCCGTGCCGGACGCGGTCGTCGCCTATGCGGTCGACCTCGCGCGGCGGAGCCGCCCCGACCACCCGCAGGCGCCGGACGGCGTCCGGCGCTACGTCGGCTGGGGCGCGGGTCCGCGCGCCGGGCAGTTCCTGACGCTCGGCGCCAAGGCCCGCGCGCTCCTCCAGGGCCGGCTCGTTCCGGACCTCGCCGACGTGCGGACGCTCGCCGACGCGGTGCTGCGCCACCGGATCGTGCTCAACTACGAGGCCGAGGCCGCGCGGGTCGGTGTCGGGGACGTGATCGGCGAGCTGGTCCTCGCGGTCGACCGCGATGCCGGCTGAGGCGCGATCGGCGCAGGCGGCACGCCCCGGCGTACGGGCCGGGCTCCTCTCTCCCCAGGACATGGTTCGGCTCGGCTCGCTCGAGCTGGTCGCGCGGCTCGTCGTGGAAGGGTATCTGGCGGGACGGCACAAGAGCCCGGGCCTCGGCGGCTCGCTCGAGTTCGCGGAGCACCGGCCGTACGTGCCGGGCGACGACCTCCGCCGGGTGGACTGGAAGGTCTACGGGCGCAGCGACCGCTGGTACGTGCGCGAGAGCGAGCAGGAGACGAACCTGCGGGCGACGCTCGTCCTCGACGCCAGCGCGTCGATGGCGTTCGCGAGCGCGGGACTTCCCAGCAAATGGGCGTACGGCCGGGTCCTCGCCGCCGCGCTGGCGTGGGTGTTCCTCGCGCAGCAGGACGCGGTGGGGCTCGTCACCTTCGGCGACGGCATCCGCGCGTACATCCCGCCGCGGGCCGGGAGCGCCCAGCGCGCGCGGCTGTTCGCCGCGCTCGAGGCGGAGGGGGCCGAGGGCGGGACCAGCCCGGAGGGCCCGTTCCGCGAGCTCGCCGAGCGGCTGCCGAGGCGCGGGCTCCTGGTGCTCGTCTCCGACCTCCTCGGGCCGCCCGAACGGTTCCTGCCGGGGCTCCGCTACTTCCGCCATCGCAAGCACGAGGTCGTCGTCTTCCACGTCCTCGACCCCGCCGAGCGGTCCCTCGGGGCGCTCCCGTCGGGGGGCGAGATCGTGGACGCCGAGACCGGGCGGACGGTGCGCGCGCGGCCGGAGGAGCTCGCCGAGGGGTACGGCGAAGAGCTCGAGGCGCTCGAGCGCCTCTAC
>DASSBK010000078.1:0-2687 GCA_035698825.1 Gemmatimonadota bacterium | reverse complement strand
GCTCGAGCACCAAGCCGGACCCGATGAACCCGGCCGCGCCCGTCACCAGCCAATTGCGGGGCTCGTTCCGCAACCCCTCGAGAGTCGCCTCGTAGGTGGTGCTGGTCACGCCTTCCACACTTTGCCCGCCGGCGCGTCGATGCCGGCCATGGCGTTTCGCGTGTCGACGATGAGGCGCGCCCATTCCGCGAGCCGCCCGTAATCGACCGCCGAGTGATCGGTCGAGATCACGATGGCGTCGTGCGATTCTATCGTCTCCCGATCCCAAGGCACCGACTCGAAGCCCGCCCAGTGCCCGTGCTCCCGGCTCGGCTGGATGACCGGAACGTGCGGATCGTGGTAGGCCACCTCGGCGCCGCGCTCGTCGAGCAGATCCATCAGCCGATAGCTCGGCGATTCGCGATCGTCGGATATGTCGGGCTTGTAGGACAGACCGAGGATGAGGACGCGGCTTCCCTTGAGCGGCTTTCCGAGGTCGTTGAGCGCGGCCGCCACGCGATCCACCACGTGCTCGGGCATCCGGGTGTTGATCTCGCCGGCCAGCTCGATGAAACGGGTGTAGGCGCCGAACTCGCGCGCCTTCCAGGTCAGGTAGAAGGGATCGATGGGGATGCAGTGACCGCCCCAGCCCGGTCCCGGATTGAAGCGCATGAACCCGAACGGCTTGGTCTCGGCCGCGTCCAGCACCTCCCAGACGTCGATGCCCATCCGCTCGTAGATCACCTTGAGCTCGTTCACGAGGGCGATGTTGACCGCCCGGAAGATGTTCTCCGTCAGCTTGGTGGCTTCCGCGGCGCGTGCCGAGGAGACGCGCACGACCTCGCCGATAGCCTGCCGGTACAGCGCTTCCGCCAGGTCGCCGGAGACCTCGTCCACGCCGCCGACCACCTTGGGGATCGTTGTCGTCGAGAACTTCGGGTTGCCGGGGTCCTCGCGCTCGGGAGAGAAGGCCAGGAAGAAGTCCTGCCCCAGCACGAGTCCGCCGGCCTCGAGGCGCTCGCGCATCAGCTCGTCGGTCGTGCCCGGGTAGGTGGTCGACTCGAGGACTACCAGCTGACCCGGCCGGAGGCGCCGCGCCACCTCTTCCGTCGTGGCCACGATGTAGGTCATGTCTGGCTCGTGGTGCACGTCGAGGGGCGTGGGAACGCAGATCACGATCGCGTCGACTTCGGAGAGGCGGTCGAAGTCCTCGGTCGCGGCCAGTCGGCCGGTGTCGACCCCCTCGCGGATCCGCTGCGCGTCCATGTGGGGGATGTAGGAAACACCCCGATTGAGTTGCTCGACCTTGCGGGCGTCCACGTCGAAGCCGAGCACCCGGAAACCGCGACCGGTGAACGCGAGCGCCAGCGGCAGGCCCACGTACCCCAGGCCGATGACGCCGATCCGCGCCTCTTTCGCTTCGATCGCCTGCTTCAATCGTTCCGCGTTCTCGACCATCGACCCTCCTCTCGTTGACCGGTTCACTTCCTGTGGGACTCCTTCAACATCGCTCGGCGATACCATTCCACGAACCTCCGCAGCCCCTCATCGATCCCGACGCTCGGCTCGTATCCGAGCAGTCGCCTGGCGCGCGAGACGTCGGCGAAGGTGCGGTCGACATCCCCCGGGGGGACCTGGCGCCGGTCGATCGTCGCCTCGCAGCCGGTGGCCCGCTCCAGGGCGGATACCAGCCGGGAAAGCCGGATCGGCTCCGATTCCCCGAGGTTGAGGATGTCGAAGGTCTCCGTTCCCATTACGTGGTCCACGGCGGCAACCACCCCATCGACCACGTCGTCGATGTACGTGAAGTCCCGCTCCATCGAACCGTCTCCGAAAACGGGGATGGGCTCGCCGGCGAACAGCCGGCGGGTGAAGGCGTGGATCGCCATCTCCGGACGCTGGCGCGGGCCGTACGCGGTGAAGAATCGCAGGGCGAGGATCGAGAAGCCGTGCACGGCGTGATAGACGTGACACAGCTCCTCACCGGCTTTCTTGGTCGCCGCGTAGGGCGAGATCGGGGCGTCCACGCGATCGTCCTCTTGGAACGGCACCTTGCGATTGTTCCCGTAGACCGAGCTCGACGATGCGAACACGAGCCGCCGGCAGCCGGCTTCCCGCATCGCTTCCAACAGATTCGTCGTGCCGATCAGGTTCGTCTCGTAGTATCCGGCCGGATCGGCCAGCGACGGACGGACGCCGGCCTTCGCCGCGAGGTGCACCACCGCATCGAACTCGCGGTCGCCGAAGAGAGCGTCGACGTCCGCGCGTTCCCGGAGATCCCCCTCGACCATGCGGAACGCGGCGTTCGCGCGTGCGGAGGCGAGGTTCTGCTCCTTGATCGCCCGGTCGTAGAACGGATCGTAGTTGTCGAAGCCCACGACCCCGGCCCCCCGCTCCAGAAGCCGCTCGGTCAGCCAGGACCCGATGAACCCGGCCGCCCCTGTCACCAGGACGCGCATCACGCGCACACCCCGCACGTCACAGAGAGCTCGCCTCGAGCGTCTCGAGGTCGTCGGAGGTGATCAGCACGTCCCGCGGCTTGGTCCCGTCGGGGGGGCCCACGATGTTCGCGCGCTCCAGCTGATCGAGGATTCGCGCGGCCCGCGAGTACCCGACCCGCAGGCGGCGCTGGAGAAGGCTCGTCGAGCCCTGATCGTGGTCGACCACTACCCGGGCGGCGGCGACGAACAGCTCGTCGCGCTCGTCGA
>DASSBK010000077.1:0-2506 GCA_035698825.1 Gemmatimonadota bacterium | reverse complement strand
GCCCCGGGCCGTTGCGCCGTCGGTGGCCGCGGCGATTCCGTTTCTGCCGGATCGGGGGGCGGCCGCCGAAACCCCGGGCCTCACCGCCATGCACGAGACGCGCGCCGCCACACTCCCGCTCGTCGTCCGGCCGGGAGGCGGGATCGGCGGTCGCAGCCTCGGGCGGACGCCCGAGCAGCTCGCCATCGCGCGCGCGGAGTCGCTCCTCGTGGCGCGACTCGCGGGGATCGCCGTCGTCGAGCGGCGTGACACCGGAACCGTCGGGCTCGCGAACGGCGGGATCACGCTCGCGATTCCGTGGCCCGGGTTCCTGCCCGCGAATCGCGGCGACGAGAAATGGCGCGAGGAGCGATGCGGGGGAAGCGGGGATGGCGATTCCGACAAGGCGGGCGAGGGCGAGGCGCGCGGAGCCCAGTGCGATTAGCGCCGCGCAGTGCGCGAACGAGGCATTACCGGTTTCCTACACGTACCCCCGAAGGCGCGTCGCCTCCATCACGCGGCTGATCCCGATCATGTAGGCGGCGATCCGGAGCGGTAGGCGCTCCTGCTGGCTCGTGACCCGCACCTGGCGCCACGCTTCGGTGATGAACCGCTCGAGCTCCTCCTCGACCCGCGCCAGCGACCAGCGGAACTCCTGGATGTTCTGCACCCACTCGAAGTAGGACACGATCACTCCGCCGGCGTTGACCAGCAGGTCGGGGAGCACGATCACCCCGCGCCGCTCGAGCACCGCGTCGCCGGCGGGAGTGACCGGGTGGTTCGCCGCCTCGACGACCACCGGCGCCTTGATCCGCTCCGCGACTTCGGCATCGATCACGCCACCAATGGCGGCCGGGATCAGGATGTCGCAATCGCAGGTCAGGAGGTCGGCGGGGTCCAGCTCGTCGCAGCCCTTGAAGCCCTTCACGGTCTTCTTTTCCGCATTGTGCTTGAGCAGTCTCGATACGTCGATCCCGTCGCCGTTGTAGATCCCACCCATCACGTCGGAGATCCCGACGATCCGGCACCCCATCTTGTCGAGGATCCGGGCGGCCCACGAGCCCACGTTGCCGAATCCCTGAATCGCCACGCGCGCGTCGTGGAGCTTGAAGTCGAGCTCCGGGGCGGCGGCCTGGAGGACGAAGGCGAGCCCCTGCGCCGTGGCCGACTCGCGTCCCGGCGACCCGCCGAGCTCCAGCGGCTTGCCGGTCACGATTCCGGGGGTGTAGCCGTGCTTGGCCCCGTAGGCGTCCATCATCCACGCCATGATCTGGGCGTTCGTGTTCATGTCGGGGGCGGGGATGTCGCGGTTGATCCCGAGGATGTACGAGATGTGCTGGGTGTAGCGGCGGGTCATCTGCTTGAGCTCGTTCTGGCTCATCGGCTTGGGATCGACCTGGATCCCGCCCTTGGCGCCGCCGAACGGGATGTCCACGACCGCGGTCTTCCACGTCATGATCGAGGCCAGCGCGCGGATCTCGTCGAGATCGGCCTCGGGATGGAAGCGGACACCGCCCTTGTAGGGGCCGCGCGCGCCGTTGTGCTGGACCCGGTAGCCGATCAGGACCTCGAGGCGGCCGTCGTCCATCCGGACCGGCACCTCGACCCGCATCTCGCGGTAGGGGATCTTGAGCAGGACGCGGTAGTCGTTCTCGATGCCCGCCGCCGTCGCACCGAGATCGAAGTAGTGATTGACCGCGGCGAACGGGTTCGCCTCGATCTCGGCGAGTTGCGGATCCGCGGGAACCTTCGTGGCAGGCGCGACTTCGGGCATCGTTTTCGAGTATAGCGGGCGGCGGGGGCAGCGTCGACGGAGCGCGGGGCGCCGCGCGGCGGATTCCTTACGGCGTCCGCTCCCTCCAGCGTCTACTCTCTCCGCATGCCGCTCGACCCCCATGCAGCCGCCTCCCCCGTCCAGTGGATGGAATGGGGCCCCCCCGCGTTCGAGCGCGCGCGGCGCGAGGACAGGCCGATCCTCCTGCGGATCTCGGCGGTCTGGTGCCACTGGTGCCACGTCATGGACGAGACGACCGACGCCGTCCCCGAAGTGGCGCGGCGGATCAACGAGTGGTTCGTCCCGGTGCGGGTCGACAACGACGAGCGGCCGGACGTCAACGCGCGATACAACCTGGGCGGCTGGCCGACCACCGCGTTCCTGACGCCGGACGGCGAGCTGATCACGGGCGGCACCTACTTCCCCGCCGCGCAGTTCGAGGAGATCCTCGCGCGCATCCACCATGCGTGGAGCGAGCAGCGCGATCCGCTGACGGCCGAAGTCGAGAAGATCCGCGCGCGGCGGCGCGAGCGGCCCGCGCCGACCCCTGCGGGTGAGCTGGACGGCTCGGCGATCGCGCGGATCGTCGAGGCGGCGCTCGACGCCTACGACTGGCGCCACGGTGGCTTCGGCACCCAGCCCAAGGTCCCGCCGCCCGCAACGGTGCGGCTCCGCCGCGACGCGTGGGCGGGCTCGGGCGCCGACGCGCCGCGCGAGGCAGCCGAGGGAACGCTCGTCGCGATGCGCACGGCG
>DASSBK010000076.1:0-6422 GCA_035698825.1 Gemmatimonadota bacterium | reverse complement strand
GGCGATCTCCGCGTACGTCGATCCCGCCAGCCGCCGCTCGAACTCGTGCTCGCGACCGGCGCCGAAGACCGCGTGCGTGTGGGAATCGACCAGGCCCGGCAACGCGATGCACCCTGCCCCGTCGAACACGCGCGGGTCTTCGCCGTCGCCGAGGAGTCGCGCCGCTTCCGCGGGCAAGTCGATCATCGGGCCGGTGACGGCCATCTCTCCGTCCCGCACCCAGACGAAGGCGTCCTCGACGATCGACAGTGGCGCGGACGTGGGACCGCGCGGATCGACGAGCTGCGCGAGCCCGTGAACCAGGAGCTCGCCGCCGCCCGGCGCGCGCGTGCCCGCGGCCTTCGTCACTCCCCGCCCATCGGGAGCCGCACGCCCTTCTCGCGCGCGGTCCTCCGCGCCTCCTCGTAGCCCGCGTCGGCATGGCGCGCGACGCCCAGGCCCGGGTCGTTCGTCAGCACGCGCTCGAGGCGCAGCGCCCCGTCGGCGGTGCCGTCCGCGACCGTCACCTGCCCGGCGTGGAGGCTCAGGCCGATGCCCACGCCGCCGCCGTGGTGGAAGCTCACCCAGGAGGCGCCGGATGCGGTATTGAGGAGCGCGTTCAGCACCGGCCAGTCGGCGATCGCGTCCGAGCCGTCCGCCATGTCCTCGGTCTCGCGGTACGGCGAGGCGACCGAGCCCGTGTCGAGGTGATCGCGGCCGATCACGATCGGGGCCTCGAGCGAGCCGTCGGCCACCATCGCGTTCATCCGCTCGGCCAGCTTCCACCGGTCTCCGTAGCCGAGCCAGCAGATGCGGGCCGGCAGGCCCTGGAACGCGATCCGCTCCCCCGCGAGGCGGATCCACCGCTGGAGCGGCTCGTCGTCGGGGAAGAGCTCGCCGATCGCGCGGTCGATCGCCGCGATGTCGGCCGGCTCCCCCGAGAGCGCCGCCCAGCGGAAGGGCCCCTTCCCCTCGCAGAACAGCGGCCGGATGTACGCCGGGACGAAGCCGGGGATCTCGAACGCGTCGTCGACGCCCGCGTCCAGCGCCTGGCCGCGCAGGTTGTTTCCGTAGTCGAACGTCACCGCGCCCTTGCGCCGCAGGTCGAGCATCGCGCGGCAGTGGACGGCCATGGAGTCCATCGCCCGGCGCACGTACTCGTCGGGATCCCCGGCCCGGAGCTCGGCCGCGGCGGCCAGATCGAGACCCGCGGGCACGTACCCGTTGAGGGCGTCGTGCGCGCTCGTCTGGTCGGTGAGCACGTCGGGCACCTGCTCGCGGCGGACGATCTCGGGAAGGACCTCGGCGCAGTTCCCCGCGAGACCGACCGAGATCGCTTCCCCGGCCGCTGTCGCCGCCGCCATCCGGTCGAGGGCGGCATCCAGATCGGGGGCGATCTCGTCCAGGTAGCGGCCCGCGACGCGGCGCTCGAGCCGCGCGGCATCGACCTCCACGATCAGGCACGCCGCGCCGTTCATGGTGGCCGCCAGCGGCTGCGCGCCGCCCATCCCCCCGCAGCCTCCGGTAAGAACCCAGCGGCCCGCCAGCGACCCGCCGAAGTGCCGCGCCGCGACGGCCGCCAGGGTCTCGTAGGTTCCCTGGAGGATCCCCTGGGAGCCGATGTAGATCCACGAGCCCGCCGTCATCTGGCCGTACATCGTCAGGCCGAGCCCCTCGAGACGCCGGAACTCGTCCGCCGTGGCCCAGCGTGGGACGAGGTTGGCGTTGGCGATCAGCACCCTGGGAGCCATGGGGTGGGTGCGGAAGACGCCGACCGGCTTCCCCGACTGGACGCAGAGGGTCTCGTCGTTCTCCAGGTCCTCGAGCGCGGCGACGATCGCGTCGAAGCACTCCCAGCTCCGCGCGGCGCGTCCGGAGCCGCCGTAGACGACCAGCCGGTCGGGATCCTCGGCCACCTCCGGGTCGAGGTTGTTCATCAGCATCCGGAGCGCGGCCTCCTGATGCCAGCCACGGCACCGGAGCCCGGTCCCGCGCGGCGCCCGCACTGGTCGTGGCCCCGCGGCGGTCATGGCTCGAGTCATCGGTTCCTCCTGGCGCGATGCGGGAGGTTCGGGATGCCGGGAATCTGTCGCGCGTCTCTCCCTAGGGTCCAGATCGGAGCCCGACGAAAACGGGGGAGGCCCGAAGACCTCCCCCGCGTGCCGCCCGAGCGCCTCGCGCGGATCAGTTCGGTGGGCTCTCCAGCGTGCCCTGCACGATGCACTGGATCAGAAAGACGTTGGCGGTGAAGCCGAAATTCCCATTGAACCCCGTCGCTGCCACGGCGGGCCCGTTCCCGAAGACGAACTGCTGCGTGATGCTCCCCTGGGCGGTGATCGTCGGGGTTTCGGGATCGCCCGTTTCGAGCCGGATCGGCCCCGTGAAGGCCGCGAGCCCGCCGGGCGAGAGGGTTGCCAGCGGGTCGTCCTGCACATTGGGAATGAGCGCGCTGATACCCAGCACCGCGGTCGACGGCGAGGGCTGGCTCACGGTCATGTCTACGATGACCGACGCTCCCGTCTCGAGCCCCAGGGCGTCCCGGCAGACGTCGCTGATGAACGTCAGGGTGAATTCCGTGCTGAACGTCCCTGCCACCATGGGGAAGGCGGTGACGATGAACTGCGCTTGCGCCGACTTCTCGCCGTCGCTCACGGTCACCGCGATCACGTATTCGCCGGGCACGTCGGGAGTGAACGTCGCCTGCGTCTCGTCCAGGCTGATGGTCGGCGTCGCGGCGCTGCCGTCCGGAGCGTCCAGCGTCCATTCGAACTCCAGCGGATCGCCGTCCGCGTCCGTGAAGGCGGCCGTCGCGGTCACGCTCTCCCCCACCAGGATCTGCGCGCTGCCGTCGATCGTCAGCGTCCCGACCGGCGGGTGGTTGAACGGCCCAACCGTCAGTGTCGCCGTGTCCGTCGCCGTGAACTGCCCGTCGTTGACCGCCAGCTGGACCACGTATACCCCCTCGAGATCGGGCGTGAAGCTCGCCACCGCCGCGCCGGCGGACGCGATCTCCGCGGTCGAGCCCGCGGGGCGCGAAACGACCGTCCACGCGAACGTCAGCGGATCGCCGTCCGGGTCGGACGAACCCGAGCCGTCCAGCGTCATCGTGATCGTCTGCGTCCCCTCCAGGTCGAACCCGGCGTTCGCCGTCGGCGCACGGTTCGCCCCCGGCGCCGTGGCGGTGACCTTGACGTCGTCGACGGCCTGGCCTCCGCGGCCGTCGGCGACCGTCACCTGCAGGACGTAGTCTCCGGCCACGTCCGGCGTGATGGAGATCGTCGCCGCGTTCGTGGGGGCGGGCTGCGCAGTGCTTCCGTCGGGCCGTGACGTCACCGTCCAGGAGAATGTCAGCGGATCGCCGTCCGGATCTTCCGCCGTGGCGGTGACGGTCGCCGCGGCGCCCAGCGTGACGGCCTGGTCCGCACCGGCGTCGACCGTCGGGGCGGTGTTGGCCGCGCCGACCGTCACGCGCACGGTGTCGCGGTCGGCGAACTCGGTGTCGGACACGGTGAGCTCGAACTCGTACACGCCCGTGGCCGTCGGTGTGAACGTCGCCTGAGAGGTGGCTGCGCCCGCGAGCGAGACCGGAACCCCGCCTGGAGAGGCGGTGGTCCGCCACTCGAACGTGAGCGTATCGCCGTCCGGATCGGACGATGCCGAGCCGGAGAGCGTCACCTGCGCGCCCACGGTGCCGTTCTGGTCGCCGCCGGCACTGGCCACGGGGGCGCGGTTGGGCGGGGGCTCTTCCTCTTCGACGGCGGCGGAGATGACCGTGAAGTGGGAGACGTGCCCGCGAACGGTGATGCCGCTCGAGCCGATGTCGACGGTGATCCCCGTGAGCCCCTCGAAGCCGGTCGCGGTCGTGGCGAGGAGCGTTAGGTCCGCCGGATCGATGCCGGTCAGCTCCGAGTTCGGGACGAACACGAACACCTCGACGGGCAGCTGGAATTGCTGTCCCTCGGGAGCGAAGCGGTAGGCCTGGCCGATCGCCCCGGCCTCCTCGAGGGTTCCAGGGGTCGTCACAGCCGTGATCGTGATCGTGACGTCGTCGTCCAGCGCGCCCGCCGGGACCGTCACGCCGGCCTCCGTCTGGAGCGCAATGGTGCCGCCGGCGGGCCCCACCGTGCCGGATCCGTCGCCTCCGTCCGGACCGGCCGGGCCGTTGCCGTCGCTGCACGCCAGTCCCAGCCCCAGGACCGCGATCCGCGATAGAGAGATCCAACTCCTACGCATCAGGACTCCATCGGTTCAGGAAGAACGATCGCCGCCGTCTGGGGGATGGGATGGAACGACGGGTGCGGAGAACGATTGCGGCCGCCCCAAAGATGGACCCGGGCCCCCGGACCGTCAACGGGACACCCGGTCAGCGCTGGCCGACGATCGTCCCCACCACGTGGCAGGTGAACGCCGTGAAGTCGAAGTCGATGTCCATCCCGGTGCCGAAGAACGTCCCGTCGAACGTGCCTTGGGCGGTGAACTCGTCCCCCGGCGTGGCGGGCTCCGGGTCGATGATCACCACGCCGGGCCCGAAATGGAAATCGCCGTCCGATGAGAGGGTGCCGACCGGGTTGCTGCCGAATTCCTGTCGCAGGTCGCTGATGTGAAGGGTCACCTGAGAGCCGGATTGGGTCACCCTCAACGTCCCGGTAGTCGAGGAGCCGGGGGTGACGAGGTCCAGGCAGTCGGTCGCCTGGACCGCGGTGAAGGTGGCGTCGTAGTCGCCCGCGACCGCCGGCGGGTTGCCGTTGTCGGTAGGGCCGCCACCGCCCCCGCAGCCCGCCAGCGCCAGGGCCAGGGCGGCGCCCGCCACGGCGCGGCCCCCCATCGATACGATCCACTCGCTCATGCGCGCATTCCTCCTGAAGGAGATCGGTTCGTCATCGCGATCGGACGCCGTATTCCTGTGCGGTCACCTGGTCCGGCCGTCATCGGAGCTCGACCGAGTGCTCTGCGCGGGGCGTCACCGTTCCGACGCGCTCGGCGACGTCCCAGCCCGCTTTCCGAAGCGCGTGCAGGAGCTCCGCCTCTTCGCTTGCCGGGACCGCGAGGAGCAGACCCCCGCTCGTCTGCGGGTCGAACGCGGCAAGCCGGCAGCCCTCCGGCACGGATTCCGCGATCGACGCGCGCGGCTCGAAGTAGCTCCGGTTGCTGCGCCCCCCGCCCGGAACGTGCCCGGCGAGCGCGAGCTCCTCGACGCGGTCGAAGAGCGGGAGCGCATCGGCTTCGAATACGAGCGTCACGCCGCTGGCATCGGCCAGCTGGACGGCGTGCCCGACGAGCCCGAAGCCGGTCACGTCCGTAGCCGCGCGCGTGCCCGCTTCCACCGCGAGCTCCGATGCGGTCGCCGATAGCCGTTTCATCGACTCGACCGCATCGACGATCTCCGCCTGGCTCACGGCTCCGCTCTTGAGCGCCGTGGTCAGGACGCCCGTTCCCAGCGCCTTGGTGAGAACCAGCGTGTCCCCCGGCCTCGCGCCGGCGTTCGTGAGCAACCGGTCCGGGTGCGCGGTCCCCGTCACGGCCAGCCCGTACTTCAGCTCTTCGTCCTGGATCGAGTGGCCCCCGATGATCGAGCAACCCGCTTCGCGGCACTTCTCGGCGCCGCCCGACAGGATCCGGCCGAGGATATCGGGATCGAGGCCGGTTGGAGGCCAGCACACGAGTGCGAGCGCGGTCCGAGGCGTGCCCCCCATCGCGTAGACGTCGGAGAGCGCGTTCGCGGCCGCGATCTGGCCGTAGTCCCACGGATCGTCCACGATCGGCGTGAAGAAGTCCACGGTCTGGATGAGCGCCAGATCCGGCGCGATCCGGTAGACACCCGCGTCGTCGAACGATCCGGAATCCACCAGGACGTCCGGATTTCTCGGCCCGGGCGTCAGCCGCCCGAGCGCCCTATGCAAGTCCGCCGGACTCAACTTCGACGCTCAACCGGCGCACCGCACTTTTTCGGTGAGCTTGGTGATCTCTTCCCGGGTCACGCGCGCTCTCCGCGGGTCAGCGGCTCCCCCTGACGGCGATGGCGTCGATCTCGATCAGGGCGCCCTTCGGCAGGGCGGCGACCTCGACGGTGGACCGCGCCGGGAACGGCTCCTCGACCACCTCGGCATAGACGGCGTTGAACGCGGCGAAGTCCGCCATGTCGGCGAGGAACACGGTCGTCTTCACGACGTCCCCCCAGCGGGATCCCGCCGCCTCGAGGATGGCGGCCACGTTCTGGAGCGCCTGGAGGGTCTGCGCCTCGATCCCGTCGGGCAGCTGTCCGCTGGCCGGGTCGCCACCCAGCTGTCCCGCGGTGAAGACGAGATCGCCGGCCACGATCCCCTGGCTGTAGGGCCCCAGCGCCCGCGGCGAAGCGCTCGTCCGTACGACCTCTCTATGGTGCATCTCCCCCCTCCGTCACGAAAGCTATCAACGCGTGCCGATCCGAATTTTCAACGCCCACA
>DASSBK010000075.1:0-2696 GCA_035698825.1 Gemmatimonadota bacterium | reverse complement strand
GCTCCACGACCTGACCAGCGGCTTCAAGTGCTATCGCCGCCGAGTGCTAGAGCAGCTGGACATCGACGCGATCCGGTCCAACGGCTACGCGTTCCAGATCGAAACGGTGTTCCGCGCCTGGCACGCGGGCTTCCGGGTGGGGGAGATGCCGATCGTCTTCGTCGATCGTAACGTGGGGGCGAGCAAGATGAGCAAGCGGATCGTCTGGGAGGCGATATGGATGGTCTGGCGGATGCGTTGGTGGAAGCTGACCGGTCAGCTCCATCGCGGGACCCGGCCGGCGGTGGCGCGGGGGGACGCGGCGTGAGCGGGATCGCGGGCCGCGTCTTCACGAAGATGTCGGGCGGCGGGAACGACTTCGTCGTCTTCGACGATCGGGACGGGTGGTTTCCGCGAGGCGAGGCCGGCCCCGTGGTGGCTCGCCTCTGCCGGCGCGGCCTTGGGATCGGCGCCGACGCAGTCGTGCTGCTGGCCTCGGACAGCGAGGCGGACTTCCGCATGATCTACTACAACGCCGATGGAGGAGAAGCGCCCATGTGCGGCAACGCCGCGCTCTGCGTCGCCCGCTTCGCGCGCCTCGTCGGGGCGGTGGGAGAGCCGGACATGGAGTTCCGGACGGGGAGCGGGGCGTTCCGCGCGCGGGTCGAGGATCCGGCCGGCCCCGGGGTGACCCTCTGGCTCGTGCCTCCGCGCGCTCTGACCCTCGACTATTCCGAGCTCGCCGCTCCGCCGTACCGGCGGGTGGGCTTTCTCGACACCTCGACGCCCCACGTCGTGGCGCTTCTCGTCTCCTCGACGGTCGTCGAGGCGCTCGACCTCGCCGTCGAAGGACCCCGCTTCCGGAGACATCCGAACTGGGAACCGGTGGGCACGAACGTGAACTTCGTCGGCGTGGTCGATCGCTCGACCCTGCGGATGCGGACGTTCGAGAAGGGGGTCGAGGACGAGACGCTCTCGTGCGGAACCGGCGCCACCGCGAGCGCGATCCTGGCCTGCCTGTGGGGGCTCGTCGATCCGCCCGTGACGGTCCTGACCAGCGGCGGGATCCCGCTCGTAGTCGATTTCACGCCCCCCGCCGACGCGGCGTCCCCCCCGACCGATCCCATGCTGACGGGCGACGCGCGGATCGTCTATCGGGGCACGATCGAAGAGATCTAGCAGGACATCGAAGGAGGCTCGTCTGCGGGGGTGTCCTCCTCCTGCTTACCTGTACGCTTCCCTCAGCAGGTCTCCGTCGCGGTCTCGCGGCGTTCCGTGTCGTAGCTCCAGATCTCGCACGTCTCCGGGCCCACCGTCCGATCGCGGCCGTCGGTCGGCCAGTGGACGACCCGCAGCCGCGGCGCGGAGCCCGGCTCCGGGCGGACGAGAATCGTCAGCGTGACACCGTCTCCGGGGATGAGCGGATCGCCGATCCAGTACGCCTGTCCGCTCCGGATCTCGCCGCGCCACTCGAAGCGCGCGCCGGGGTCGGGATTCTCGGCGTCCGGCCGCACCCCGAGGAGCTCGCCGCCGTCCTCGATCCGCAGATGGAAGTCCGCCACCGTCTCGGTGTCGCCGCCGTGGACGAGCGTGAACGGCCAGGCGATCGACCGATCGTCGCCGTGGGCGGGCTGGGGCGGCGACAGCCGCACCGAGCCCACCGCGCCCCCGCCGGCGCTCGCGCAGGCGCCCGCCACGACGACGGCGATCCACGCCACCAGACCGGCGGCCCTGTTCGCGACACCCTTCATATCCAGCCCCTCCGCGGTCCCGAGGTAGAAAACCGCCCCGCCGGCGTTCGACTCATGATCGCGTGGGACCCCCATCCGTGCAACCGAGGCGATTGATTCATGGGACCAGGTCCTGTACGATGGAATCGGTCGGCCGTCGGAAAACGCATTGCGTGGAGGTCGTCATGGTGGAAGGGTTGGCCCGCAACTGGTGGGTCGTGGCTCTCCGCGGGGTGGTCGCGATCCTCTTTGGAGTGCTCACGATCCTCAATCCGGCGATCAGTCTCGCCGCGCTCATCCTGCTCTTCGGGGCCTACGCTCTGGCGGATGGGGTCTTCAGCGTCATCGCGGCCATCACACGGCGCGCGAACGAGCCGCGGTGGGTCGCGCTCCTCGTCAGCGGGATCCTCGGGGTCCTGATCGGAGTGGCCACGTTCCTCATGCCCGGCGTCACTGCGCTCGTTCTCCTCTACATCATCGCCGCCTGGGCGGTGGTGCGCGGGATCTTCGAGATCATGGCGGCGATCCAGCTCCGGAAGGTGATCGAGGGGGAGTTCTGGCTCATCCTCGCCGGAGTGATGTCGGTCGCCTTCGGCGTGCTGATGTTCCTGTTCCCGAGCGCCGGCGCGCTCGCCGTTCTCTTGTGGATCGGTGTGTTCGCGATCGTGTTCGGAGTCGTGCTCCTCGCGCTCGCCTTCCGCCTCCGCGGCTGGGGCCGCGGGCATCCACGCGGGATTGCGGCTGCCGCCTGAGCGGACTCCGGCGGTTGCTCGGGGCAGAGCCGGATCCTAGCTTCCCGTTTCCAGGACGCGGCGGGACCTCGTGTCCCGCCGCATTTCGTTTCCATCCCCCGAGACGCCGATGACCGAGAACCGCTACGATCCGAACGAGATCGAGCCGCGCTGGCGACAGGTGTGGGAGGAGATGGATCTCTACCGCGCCGATCTCGAAGGCGCGGAGAAGCCCTGCTACGCGCTCGTCATGTTC
>DASSBK010000074.1:0-2892 GCA_035698825.1 Gemmatimonadota bacterium | reverse complement strand
TCGACTTCCTTGCCGATCGCGACCATCTCGGTCGGGTGCGATACCCGGCCGTACGACATGTCGGTGATGTGGAGCAGTCCGTCCGCGCCACCCAGGTCGATGAACGCGCCGAAGTCCGTGATGTTCTTGACGACACCCTTCCGGACCTGACCGACGGCGATCTCCTCGAGGAGCTTGCCGCGCTTCTGCTCGCGGATCTGCTCGAGGATCATGCGGCGGCTGACAACGATGTTCCGCCGGCGCTTGTTGAGCTTGATGATCTTGAACTCCATCGTCTGACCGATGAGCGCGTCGATGTCGGGCACGCGCCGGAGGGCGATCTGGGAGCCCGGCAGGAAGGCGTCCACGCCGAACAGGTCGACGATCACCCCGCCCTTGATCTTCCGGGCCAGGCGGCCCTGGACGATCGTCCCGTTGTCGTAGGCGATCCGGATCTTGTCCCAGACCTTGAAGAAGTCGGCCTTCTTCTTGGACAGGACGACGCGACCCTCCTGGTCCTCGAGGTTCTCGAGGAACACGTCGACCTCGGAGCCCACCTCGAGCGAGTCGGTCGGCTTGAACTCGTCGAGCGGCACCGCGCCCTCGCTCTTGAAGCCCACGTCGAGCACGACGACGTTCTCGTCCACGCGCAAGATGTGCCCCGTGACGATCTGGCCTTCCTGGATGTCCTGGATCGACTCCTCGTACATCCCGAGGAGCTCCTCGTACTCGTCGATCGAGTACTCGTCCTCGTCGAAGAGGTCGGGACGGAGGTTGTTGCGGCCGGGATTGTTCTGGGGTCGTTTCTGAAGCGTGGGGGTCGCCTCCGCCTCGGTCTCCGCCGTGGTCGAGGCGGTGTTCTTGTCGTCGGTCATCTAGTTGGGGTCCAATGGGTTGCGGGCCAAAAGGAGGCCCCGGCCGCATGCTGCGCGGCTGGCGACCTCACGGGCTATATCGAGAACTCTAAACCTACTCGGGACAGGCAGATAGTGTCAAGTGCGACCGATCCGGTCTCGCGCAGCGCGCACCACCCGCGCGACCTGCGTGTCGAAGTCGAGACCGCTCGTGTCGAGTCTGAGGGCGTCCTCGGCGGCTCGGAGCGGTGCCACCGAGCGCTCCCGATCCCGGCGGTCCCGCTCGGCGAGGCTCTGCGCGTAGCTCGCCAGCGCCACCGGATCGGCGGCCCGGGCGGGCTCCGCCTCCGCGACGCGGCGCCGCGCGCGCTCTTCCAGCGTCGCGTCCAGGTACACCTTGAGGAACGCTTCGGGGAAGACGACCGTGCCGATGTCCCGCCCGTCGATCACCGCCGGCCCCTCCCCCACCTGCGCGCGCAGACCGGCGTTGACGATCTCCCGGAGAGCCGGGTCGTCGGCGACCCGCGAGACGATCGCCGTCACCGCGGGCGTGCGGATCTCGACCGAGACGTCCTCGGCCGCGAGGCGCGTGTGCGAGGCGCCGCCCAGGACCTCCTGCTCGATCTCGGCGTCCTCCAGGGCCTGCCGCAGGCGGGCCCGGTCGGCGGGATCCGCGAGACCGAGCCCGTGGCGGAGCGCGAGGAGCGCGGCGACGCGGTAGAAGGCGCCGCTGTCGACGTAGCGCCACCCGAGCCGGCGGGCGACCTCGCGCGCGGTCGTGGACTTCCCCGTGCCGGCGGGCCCGTCGATGGCGATGATGCGCGCCGTCATGCGAGCGCCGAATCGAGCGTGCGTCCGGAAAGCGCGGCGCGCGCGGCGTCCCGCAGCTCTGCGACGGGCGGATAGGGTCGGGGCGGCGGCTGGAGCGCGTCGCGAACCGCGGCCCCGCAGCCGGGACACCGATGGGTATCCACGCCTCGTGCCGCCGGAACCACCGCTCGAGCGCCGCACGATCCGCAGACCAGCAGGGACTTCCGGCCAGACGCCTTCCCCCGCTTGGCGATCGGGCGGCCGTCGATCTCCACGATGTCGAGCGAGTAGTCGATCGTCCGCGCGGCGGAGATGTGCGTCCCGACACCGTAGCCGTCGCACACCGGATTGAGCTCCACGATCGCCTCCGGGTCCAGTCCCCCCGAGACGTAGAACCGAACGCCGTGGTGCCCGCGCAGATCGAGCTCCCAGCGGGTCTCGCGGAGGATCTCGCGCATGTCGCCCCGGCGCGACCCGGGCGTGTCGAACCGCACGCCGTCCAACCGCTCGCCCAGCGCCTCGGCCACCCGCAGCGCCTCGAACTTCTCGTCCTGGAAGGTGTCGATGAGGACGATCGTCGGAGTCTCCCCGCCGAACGCCGCGTCGAACACGCGCGCCGCGCGGACCGTGTCGCCCAGACAGAGGACGAGCGCGTGCGGCATGGTGCCGGTCGGCTCGATCCCGAGGAGCTCGGCCGCGGCGATCGTCGAGACGCCGTCGCAGCCCCCCAGCCAGGCGCTCCGCTCGACCATGGGCGCGATCGCCGGATGCATGCGCCTGGCGCCGAACGACAGCAGCGCCCGCTCGCCGGCCGCGACACGGCAGCGCGCGGCGGCCGTGGCGATTCCCGAGGCCTGGCAGAGGAGCCCGAGGAGCGGGGTCTCGAGCGCGGCGAACCCGCGGTAGCGCCCTTCGATCGCGAGGACCGGCTCGCCCGCCTGGAACAGGGCGCCCTCGGCGAGCGCGCGCACGCCGAGCCCCGCGGGCAACAGGTTCAGGGCCTCCTCGAGGCCGGCGAACATCGCCCATGGCCACCCGCCCGGGAGCGTGCGCGCGCGCACCTCGACGACCACCTGCGGGTCGACACCGTCGCGCGCCAGGAGCTCGAGCGCCCTCACGAAGTAGACGTCGGTCGCTCCGCCGCCGGCGATCGCCGCCTCGTCGGCGATGTGGAATCGACCGCTCACCGTCCGCCCAGGAGGAGGACCGCGTTCATGTACAGCTTCTTCAGGCCGTAGGTGATGCCGCG